>NZ_JBIWPG010000002.1:456425-707530 GCF_044768135.1 Streptomyces sp. NPDC101165
CTGGAGGGAAGCCGCGTGACCCACCCGGCCGATCCGGCACGGGACCCGGGTCCCGTGCCGGATCGGCCGGGTGGGTCACGCGGCTTCCCTCCAGCTGATCGGATGGGTGTAGGCCGGGCGGCGCCAGGCCGCGAGCGGCGTGACCGGGGCGGGCATCGGCTCGGGGGAGTTCAGGGCGAGGAGGACGACGGCGAGGGCGGCGAGTTCGGACTCGTCGGCGGTGCCGCGGACCACGCGGAACAGCGGTTCGTCGGACGGGGAGGGTGACATACGGTCTCCTTCGCGAGGGGCTGCGGGGTGTGCCTCACTGGGGCTGGTTGCCGTGCTTGCGGGCGGGCAGGTCGGCGTGTTTGGTGCGGAGCATCGCCAGGGCGGAGGCGAGCACCGCACGGGTCTCGGCGGGGTCGATGACGTCGTCGACCAGACCGCGTTCGGCCGCGTAGTACGGGTGCATCAGCTCCGAGCGGTATTCCTTGATCTTCTGATCGCGGACCGCTTCCGGGGTGGCCGAGGCGGCGATGTCGCGGCGGAAGATGACGTTGGCCGCGCCCTCTGCGCCCATGACCGCGATCTCGTTCGTCGGCCACGCCAGCGTCAGGTCGGCGCCGATCGACTGGGAGTCCATGACGATGTAGGCACCGCCGTAGGCCTTGCGCAGGATCAGCGAGATGCGGGGCACGGTCGCGTTGCAGTAGGCGTAGAGGAGCTTGGCGCCGTGGCGGATGATGCCGCCGTGCTCCTGGTCGACGCCGGGGAGGAAGCCCGGGACGTCGACCAGCGTGATCAGCGGGATGTTGAAGGCGTCGCAGAACTGCACGAAGCGGGCCGCCTTCTCGCTCGCCCCGATGTCCAGCACTCCGGCGAGGGACTGGGGCTGGTTCGCGACCAGGCCGACGACATGGCCGTCGAGGCGGGCCAGTGCGCACAGCACGTTGGCCGACCACCGCTCGTGGATCTCCAGGTACTCGCCGTTGTCGACGATCTCCTCGATCACACGGCGCATGTCGTAGGGCCGGTTGCCGTCCGCCGGGACCAGGTCGAGCAGGGACTCGGTGCGCCGTTCGGCCGGGTCGCCGGTCGCGGCGACCGGAGGGGCCTCACGGTTGTTCTGGGGCAGCGTCGAGAGGAGGTAGCGGACTTCGGCGATGCAGGTCTCTTCGTCGTCGTAGGCGAAGTGGCAGACGCCGGAGGTCTCGGCGTGGACGTCGGCGCCGCCGAGGCCGTTCTGGGTGATCTCCTCGCCGGTGACGGCCTTGACGACGTCGGGGCCGGTGATGAACATCTGCGAGGTCTCGCGGACCATGAAGACGAAGTCGGTGAGGGCGGGGCTGTAGGCGGCGCCGCCCGCGCAGGGGCCGAGCATCACCGAGATCTGCGGGATGACCCCGGAGGCCCTGGTGTTGCGCTGGAAGATGCCGCCGTAGCCGGCGAGCGCCGAGACGCCCTCCTGGATGCGGGCGCCGGCGCCGTCGTTGAGGGAGACCAGCGGGGCCCCGGCCGCGATGGCCATGTCCATGATCTTGTGGATCTTGGTGGCGTGGGCCTCGCCCAGCGCGCCGCCGAAGATCCGGAAGTCGTGCGCGTACACGAAGACCGTTCGGCCCTCGACCGTGCCCCAGCCGGTGACGACACCGTCGGTGTACGGCTTCTTGGCCTCCAGACCGAAACCGGTCGCCCGGTGCCGGCGCAGCTGCTCGACCTCCTGGAAGGACCCCGGGTCCAGGAGCAGCTCGATCCGCTCCCGCGCCGTCAGCTTCCCCTTGGCGTGCTGCGCCTCGGTTGCCTTCTCGCCGGGGCCCGCCACAGCCTGCGCACGGATCCCGTGCAGCTCGGCCACCCTCGCGGCGGTGGTCACCGTCGTACTCATATCTCCTCCGTCCCTCCTGTGTCCGCCCCGGCCGGGGCGAAGGCCCGGGCCGGGGCCCGGGCCGAGGTCGCGAACCAGGTCATTGCCGTGCCGCCCGCGTCCGTACCGCGTCCAGGAGCGTGGCCTGCTCCAGGCACTCCGCCGCGGCGGCGTCGCCGACCCCGCCGGAGCGGGCGGCCTCGACGAACGCCCGCACGGCCGCGGCCACCTGGTCGTGCGGTGCGAGGGTCAGCTCGCGCGAGCCGGCCCCGTCCGTCACCCACACCGTCGGGCTGTGGCCGGCGGGCGGGGTGAACGCGCTCTCGACGCGGATCCGGCCTTCGCTGCCCCAGAGTTCGTACGCCGACCGGTACGCGTGTTCCATGCCGAAGGCGAGCTGTCCGAGCACGCCCTTCGGGGTCCGCACGAGGACCGCGCCGGACGTCTCCACCGCCGAGCCGGCCGAGTGCTCCAGAGCCGCACCGACCACGTCGAGGCCGGTGCCGAGGAAGTGCAGGGCGGCCCGGACCGGGTAGTAGCCGATGTCGAGCAGGGCCCCGCCGCCGAGTTCGGGCCGGTGGCGGATGTTGCCGGCCGGCAGCGGCGGAACAGCGAACTCCGCGCTGAACGCGCGGAGTTCACCGATCGTCCCGGCGGCGACGAGTTCGCGCACCACCGCGTGCTGCGGATGGTGGACGAACATGACGTTCTCCATCAGGGCCAGCCCCGATGCGCGGGCCAGCCCGAGGAGTTCGGCGGTGGTGTGCGCGTGCGCGGTGAGCGGCTTCTCCGCGAGGACGTGCTTGCCCGCGGCGAGCGCGCGGTGCGCCCACTCGGCGTGCAGGGAGACGGGCAGCGGGACGTAGACGGCGTCCACGTCGGGCCGGTCCAGGACCGCCTCGTACGACGTGACCGCCGCGCAGCCGTAGTGGCCCGCCACCTCCCGTGCCCGCTCGCCGCTCCGGCTCGCCACGGCGGTCAGCTCCACGTTCGGATCCGCCGAGAGGGCGGGCAGGACACGGCGGCGGGCGATGTCCGCGGTGCCGAGGACGGCGACGCGCAGCGGACGTTCAGCCATGTGATCGGGTTTCCAGGAAGTCGGGGCCGGCGGCGTCCGCGGTCGCGGACATCGCGTTCAGGCAGGCGAGCAGGGTCCTGGCCTGCACGTTGACGTAGTGGCCGTGCTTGACCAGTTCGGAGAGCTGGCCGACCGTCACCCACTGGTAGCCGGCGGGCGGCAGCATCGGCGCCTCGGACTCGTCCGCCTCGATGACCAGGTAGCGGTTCTCGGCGTAGAGGAAGCGGCCGCCCTCCTCGGAGTGGACGGCGTCGTAGCGGATGCGGTCCGGGGCGGCGGAGAGCACCAGGTCGAGGAAGGGCGGCCGGACCGGGATCCCCGCGAAGTTGTCCGGCGAGGCCTGCACGGTCGGCGCGAGCTCCACGGTGTCGAGGAAGCCGCCCTCGACCTTCGCGTTGGCCAGGACGTGCAGGACGCCGCCGAAGGAGCGGGTGAGGAAGGCGGCGATGCCCCGGCTGGACGGCTCGATCAGCGGCTGGGTCCAGCTGGTGACCTCGCGGTTGCCGGCCTGCACCTCGACGGCGACCACGTCGAACCAGCGGCCGTCGTCCTTGCCGATGCGGGCCTCGTCGCGGGTCCAGCCGGGCACCTCGGCGAGCGGAATGCGCTCGGCCCGGACGTCGTAGCGGGAACGCTCGGAGGTGAACCAGGACAGCAGGTCCACGTCGGTGAGCAGCGCGCCGGCCTCCGGGTCGCGGGAGCGGGCGAGGGCGTGCGTGAAGCCGTCTTCGGCGGGCAGCTCGGGACGGTACGCCGGCAGGCAGGCCAGCACCGTCCGCGAGTCCATGTTGACCAGGTTGTCGTGGTGCAGCAGCTCGTTGAGCTGCCCGAGGGTGAGCCAGCAGAAGTCCTCGTCGAGCGGGACGTCGCCGTCCACCTCGACGATCATGTTGCGGTTGCTCTTGTGGAAGAACCACGAGCCGTGCTCGGACTGCAGCACGTCGGCGAGGATCCGGCCGCGCTCGGGACCGGTGAAGTACTGGATGTACTTGACGTCCGTGCCCTTGTGGACCTTGGTGTAGTTGCTGCGGGTGGCCTGCACGGTGGGGGAGAGCTGGAGCAGGTTGCGGTTGCCCGGCTCCATCTTGGCCTGCATCAGGAAGTGCAGGACGCCGTCGAACTCCTTGACCAGGATGCCCAGGATGCCGACCTCGGGCTGCTTGATGATCGGCTGGTACCACTCCCGGTGCGGGCCGTCGTCGGCGGTGACGTGCAGGCCCTCGACGCTGAAGAAGCGGCCGCTCGCGTGCACCAGGTTGCCGGTGTCCGGCTCGAAGGACCAGCCGCGCAGCTTCGAGAAGGGGATGCGTTCGACGCTGAAGCGGCCCGCCTTCCCGCGGCCGGCGAACCAGTCGTGGAAGGCGCCGGTGGTCATGTGCCCCGCCGTGGCCGCCGCGGACGCCGCGATCCGGTCGGCCACCGAGGCCGGCTCGCGAGGCTGGACCACGGACGGCGGGCGCGTCAACTCCCTGAGTATCGACGACATGTACGGTCTCTCCTTGTCAAGGACGTGAAGGGCGGTGCAACGCGGAGGGTCGGCGGGTGCGGGAGCGGACGGCTCCGTGAGTCACCGGCCGGCGAGGAACTCACGGACGGACGCGACCATGTAGTCGGTCATCTCGTCGGTGAGTCCGGGATAGACGCCGATCCAGAAGGTCTGCTCGGTGATGATGTCCGAGTTGGTGAGGTCGCCGACCACCCGGTGCGGCACGTCCTGGTAGGCGGGCTGCCGGGTGAGGTTGCCCGCGAACAGGTTGCGGGTGCCGATCTTGCGGGACTCCAGGAAGTCCACCAGCTCCTTGCGGGTGAACGGCGCGTCGGGGGCGACCGTGATCACGAACCCGAACCAGCTGGGCTCGCTGTTCAGCGTGGCCTCCGGCAGGATCAGGTGCGGGGCGCCGTCCAGGCCCTCGCGCAGCCGGCTCCAGTTGTGACGGCGGGCGGCGGTGAACGCGTCGACCTTGGCCAGCTGGGTCAGCCCGAGTGCGGCCTGCAGGTCGGTGGCCTTCAGGTTGTAGCCCACGTGCGAGTAGATGTACTTGTGGTCGTACCCGGCCGGCAGGCTGCCCAGCTGGTACTCGAACCGCTTGAAGCAGCGGTTGTTCTCGCCGGGCTCGCACCAGCAGTCGCGGCCCCAGTCCCGCATCGACTCGACGATCCGGGCGAGCGCGAGGTTCGAGGTGAGCACACAGCCGCCCTCGCCCATGGTGAGGTGGTGCGCCGGGTAGAAGCTGACGGTCGTCAGGTCACCGAAGGTGCCGGTGAGCCGACCGTCGTGCAGGGAGCCGACGGCGTCGCAGTTGTCCTCGATGAGGAAGAGGTTGTTCTCCTCGGCGATGCGCGCGACGTCGGCGACCTCGAAGGGGTTGCCGAGCGCGTGCGCGATCATGATGGCGCGGGTCTTCGGACCGACCGCGGCCTTGATGCGCTCGGCCGTGGTGTTGTACGTCTTCAGCTCGACGTCGACGAAGACGGGCACGAGGCCGTTCTGGATGATCGGGTTGACGGTCGTGGGGAAGCCCGCGGCGACCGTGACGACCTCGTCGCCGGGCCGGAGCCGGCGGTCCTCCAGATGCGGCGAGGTGAGGGCCGACAGGGCGAGCAGGTTCGCCGACGAGCCGGAGTTCACCAGATGGGCCTTGCGATGCTTCATGTAGCGGGCGAAGCGCGACTCGAACCGGCGGGAGTGGGTGCCGGCCGCGATCTTCATGTCGAGGGCCGCCTCCACGAGGGCGACCCGGTCCTCGGGGCCGAGCACCGCGCCGGACGGCCAGATCTCGTCGACGCCGGGACGGAAGACCTGCGACGACTCCTTCTCCAGGTGGTAGTCGCGCACCTGACTCAGTATTCGTGCCTTCGTGTCACTCATCTTGGTCCTGCCTCCCTGGAGAGTCCGGCACGTGGCCGTCAGCGGTGGGCCGATGCGGACATCGTGGGCGCCGCTGCTTGAACGGCACTGGACAACAGGTCGTGCAGCGACTCGTCGAGGTCGGTGCGGGGCCGCCAGCCGAGCAGGGTGCGGGCGAGGGTGACGTCCATGCGCTGCCACTCGGCCTCCGGGGGCCGGCCGCCCGCGACGGGAGCCTCCACGATCCGGACGCCACGACCGTCCGCCGCGGCTATGCGGCCGACCAGGTCACGCACCGAAACCGCCTGTCCGCCACCGATGTTGACGACCCGTCCGGTCACCTCGGACGCCGCGGCGCGCACCACCGCGTCGGCGACGTCCCGCACGTCCACGAAGTCGCGGTGGGCGAGCAGCGGCGCGAGCCGCAGGGGCTCGGCGGACCTGGACGCCAGGTGCGCGGCGACCATCCCGAGCAGGCTGAGCGGGGAGGTGCCGGGGCCCGACACGTTCGACACGCGCAGTACGAGCCCGTCGGCGCCGGAGGCGAGCAGCGCCCGCGCCCCGGCCAGTTTCGACCGCCCGTACGGGGTGACGGGCGCCGTCGGGGTGGTCTCGGTGATCGCGGTGCGCGACACCGGACCGTACTCGTGCACCGAGCCCAGCTGGATCAGCCGGGGCGGCCCGGCCTCGACCAGGCGCCGCACCAGGTCCCGGTTGCCCAGGTCCATCTCGTCCTCGGTGACGCCCCAGACCGCGCCGGCCGCGTTCACCACCACGTCGGCGCGGTGGCGCCGGACCAGCTCCGCGATACGGGCGGGCTCGGCCCGCACCAGGTCGAGCTCGTGGATCTCGTACGGGGTGGCCGTGGACCGGGCCGTACGGGCCACCCCCGCCACCCGCCAGCCCGCCGCCGCGAAGGCGCGGCACACGTGCCCGCCCACGAACCCCGAGGCGCCCAGCACCAGTACCGCGCGCCCGTCCTGTGACCGTCGATCGATCGCCGACACCGTCCCCGCCTTCCCAGTCGTCAGTGGAGGGCGGCACTGTGGCGGGTCCCGCTAGGGCACGGCTGGACCCGTCGCCCCCGGCGCCACCGAGAATCGAGTAGGGACCCCTACCGTGCCGCGGCATGAGGATCGAAGAGACCGCTGTGCCGGACGCGTACCGCATCATGCCGAGGCTGCTGCCGGACCCGCGCGGCAGCTTCCACGAGTCCTACCGGTACGACCGGCTCGAAGCCGAGACCGGACACTCCTTCCTGCCCCGGCAGGTCAACTACTCCGCGTCCGCCCGCAACACGATCCGCGGGCTGCACGGCGTGGCCATCCCGCCGGGGCAGGCCAAGCTGGTCAGCTGTGTGCGCGGGGTGCTGCTCGACGTGGTGGTCGACGTGCGGGTGGGCTCGCCCACCTTCGGGAGGTACGACTGCACCGTGCTGGACGCCCGCAGCGGACGGGCGGTGTTCGTGGCGGAGGGCCTGGCGCACGGCTTCGTCGCGCTCACCGACGACACGTGCATCAGCTACCTCTGCTCCACGGAGTACGTGCCGGGCACGCAGCTCGACCTGCGGGCGCTCGACCCGGAGCTGGGCCTGCCGTGGGCCAAGTGGCTCACCGGGGAGCCGCTGCTCTCGGAGAAGGACGCGAACGCGGTGACCGTCGCCGAGGCCGCGGCGCTCGGCATGCTGCCGTCGTACAAGCAGTGCCTGGAGCTGTACGGGAAGCAGGGGCGGCAGGCCGCGTAGGGCGCCGTGCGCCCCGCGCGCTCCCGCACACACCACACAGGGCCGAGGCCCGCCCCGATGCGTCGGAGGCGGGCCTCGGCCCTGTGTGCGCCGGTCAGGCGGCCCGGGTGAACGTCTCCAGCCGGATGCCCAGCGACGCCAGGGCCGCCGACGGGGACTGCCCGGCGTTCCCGCGGGCGGCCACGTAGCCGTCGGGGCGGACCAGCAGCCAGTCGCCCGCGCGCAGACCGAGGTCGGCGGCGACCGACGGGTCGGACAGGCACAGGGCGCGCGGCTGCCCCTCCGTAGCGGAGCCGTGGGTGAGCAGCAGCCATTCCGGACGGCGCAGTTCGGCCAGCACCCGCTGCCACTCCGGCGAGCCGCCGGCGCGGGCCGCGTCGACCCGGGCGAGCCGGTCGCCGGGCCGGACCGGCCGGGCGGACGGGTCCCGGAGGGTGAGGGGACCGGCGCCGTAGCCGAGGCCGAGGGCCGACATACCACCCATGATCTTGCGCTGGATCCGGCCCTTGAGGGGCGGGATGTTGCGCAGCACGGTGAAGGCGGTGCGCAGGAACACCGCCGCCTTGCGGCTGCGCAGCTGGACCAGCAGGGTGGCGACCTTGGTGGTGCGCAGCAGCTCCGCCCCGACCGGCACCCGTTCGGCGCCGTAGGAGTCGAGGAGCGAGTCCTTCGCCTCGCCGCGCAGGACCGCCGCCAGCTTCCAGGAGAAGTTCACCGCGTCCTGGACCCCGGTGTTCATCCCCTGCCCGGAGGCGGGGCTGTGGACGTGCGCGGCGTCGCCCGCGAGCAGCACCCGGCCCACGCGCATCTGCGGGATCATGCGCTGCTGGATCGTGAAGACCGACACCCAGCCGGGCAGTTCGACCCGGGCGGGCTTCCCGGTGCCGGCGGCGATCTTCGCGGCGAAGCGGTCCGCGACCATCCGGTCGTCCCCGCCGTACGACGTCTCCGCGGTGTCGAGCAGGCGCCACTTGCCCTCGTCGGGGAACGGCACCATCATCACCGTGCCACGAGGGGTGCGCATCCAGTGGATGCTGTCCCTCGGCAGGTCGCAGTCGACGACCGCGTCCGCGATCAGCCAGGTCTCGCTCGACTCGCCCTCCAGCTTCAGGCCGAGCTGCTTGCGGATGGTGCTGTGGCCGCCGTCGGCGCCGACCAGCCAGCCGGCGGTGACGGTCTCGGCGCGGCCGTCGGGGCCGGTGAGGTGGGCGCGTACGCCGTCCTCCCCCAGATCCTCGAAGCGGTCGAGCCGCACCCCCCACTCGACGGTGACACCGTGCCGGGCCGCCGCGTCGCGCAGCACCTCCTCGGTGATCACCTGGTCGACCATCAGCGTGAACGGGAAGCGGGTCGGCAGTCGGCTGTAGTCCGTGTCGAAGCGGATCAGCCGGCGGCCGTTCTGGTGCAGCGTGAAGTGCTCGACGCGCTGGCCACGCGGCAGCAGGTCGTCCAGGACGCCCATCTGGTCGTACGTCTCCAGGGTGCGGGCGTGCGTGGCCAGCGCCCTGCTGGTGGTGGCCGGGCCGGGCGCCGCGTCCACCAGGCGGACCCGCACCCCCTGCCGGGCCAGCTCGTGGGCGGCGCTCAGCCCGACCGGGCCGGCACCGACCACGAGCACCTCGGGGGCGGTCCCCGTCATCGCCGGTCCTCCCCGGCGCCGTGCTTGACCGCCTTCCACCAGCCGGGGTTGTCCCGGTACCAGTCGACCGTGGCGGCGAGGCCCTCCTCGAAGGTGACGCGGGGCGCGTAGCCCAGCTCCTCGCGGATCTTGGACTCGTCGAGCGAGTAGCGCAGGTCGTGGCCCTTACGGTCGGCGACCCGCACCACCCGGGACCAGTCGTTGCCCGTCAGTTCGAGCAGCCGCTCGGTGATCTGCCGGTTCGTCTGCTCGTTGCCGCCGCCCACGTTGTAGATCTCGCCGGCCCGGCCCCGGGTCAGCACCAGCTGGATCGCCCGGCAGTGGTCGTCGACGTGCAGCCACTCGCGGATGTTGGCGCCCTCGCCGTACAGCGGGACCGTCTCGCCCTCCAGCAGGTTGGTGACGAAGCGCGGGATCAGCTTCTCCGGGTGCTGGTACGGCCCGTAGTTGTTGGAGCAGCGGGTGACCGAGACGTTCAGGCCGTGGGTGCGCCAGTAGGCGCGGGCGATCAGGTCGGAGCCGGCCTTGGACGCCGCGTAGGGGGAGTTGGGCAGCAGCGGCCACTCCTCCGTCCAGGAGCCCTCGTCGATGGTGCCGTACACCTCGTCGGTGGAGACGTGCACGACCCGCTCCACGCCCGTGCGCAGGGCCGCCTCCATGACGTTCTGCGTGCCGCCCACGTTGGTGGCGACGAACTCCGCGGCCGACTCCAGCGAGCGGTCCACGTGCGACTCGGCCGCGAAGTGCACCACCGCGTCGTGGCCCGCGAACAGGTCCAGCAACGCCGGCAGATCGCAGATGTCACCCTCGACGAACGTCAGCCGCGGGTGGGCGGCGGGCAGGTTGTCACGGTTGCCGGCGTAGGTCAGCTTGTCGAGGACGGTGACCTCGGCGTCCTCGTAGCCCTCGTAACCGCCGTCCAGAAGCGTGCGGACGTAGTGCGAACCGATGAAGCCCGCACCGCCAGTGACCAGGATCTTCTTGCTCATGCCGCGACCTCCACGCGGGTGTGGTCGCCGACCACCAGGCGGTGGTGGCGCTCTTCCAGTCGGGCGCCGGTGACGGCGGCGGACCGGCCCAGCAGCGAGCCGCGCAGCCCGCGCACGCCGGAGACCGAGGCGCCGTCCAGCGCGATGGAGTGGTCCAGATGGGCGTCGGTCAGGACGCAGTCCCGGCCGATCGAGGTGTACGGGCCGACGTGGCTGTCCTCCAGGAGGGTGCCCGCGCCGATCACCACCGGGCCTACCACGAACGAGCGGACGACCCGGGCCCCGGGCTCCAGGACGACGTTGCCGATCAGCACCGTGTCCTCGTCGGTCTCGCCCTCGACCCGGCGCGTCACACCGTCCAGGAGCATCCGGTTGCACTCCAGGACGTCCTCGACCCGGCCGGTGTCCTTCCAGTAGCCGGCGTACTCCTGGGCCCGCACGGTCCGGCCGTCGGTCACCAGCCACTGGATGGCGTCGGTGATCTCCAGCTCGCCCCGGGCGCTCGGCTCGATCGAGTCGACGGCCTCGTGCACGGCCGGGGTGAAGAAGTACACGCCGATCAGCGCCAGGTTGGAGCGCGGGACCGGGGGCTTCTCCACCAGCCGCTCCACCACGCCGTCCGCGTCGACCTCGGCGACCCCGAAGGCGCGCGGGTCCTCGACCTGCGCGACCAGGACCTGGGCGGCGGGGCGCAGGGCGCGGAACTCGGCGGCCGCCTCCTCGATGCCCTCGGGCAGCATGTTGTCGCCGAGGTACATCACGAAGTCGTCGTCGCCGAGGAACCCGCGGGCCAGCTGCACGGTCTGCGCGAGACCGGCCGGGCGGTCCTGCGGGATGTACGTGATGCGCACACCCAGGCGGGAGCCGTCGCCGAGCGCGTCCGCGATCTCGGTGGCGTGGTTGCCGACGATGATGCCGATCTCGGTGACGCCGATGTCGCGGATGTTGTCCAGGACGTGCTCCAGGACCGGCTTGTTGGCGATCGGGATGAGCTGTTTGGGCATGGAGTAGCTGAACGGGCGCAGCCGGGATCCCGTTCCGCCGGCCAGCACAAGAGCCTTCATGGGGGCCTCTTCCGTGGAGTTCGGTGTGACAGTCATGGGTCAGGCGGCCGCCGGCGCCAGACGGCGGGCGGGTCGGTGCAGGGCTTCCACGAGTTCCGCGAACCGGTCGGTGGCGGAGTCGAGCAGGTCGCCCATGGCCTCGGCCCGCTCGGCGTGCACGAAGAAGCTCTCGGCGACGGCGGCCGGCTTCATCGACATCAGGACGGGGCGCAGGCCGTAGTCGAGGGCGAGTACATGGGCGAGGGAGCCGCCGGTGGCCAGCGGCAGAACGACCTTGCCGTCCAGGGCGAACTGGGGCAGCAGGTCCAGGTAGGCCTTCAGCAGGCCGGAGTACCCGGCCTTGTACACGGGTGTCGCGAGGACCACCGCGTCGGCCTCGGCGAACCGCCGCGCGGCGGCGGCGACGCCCGGGTGAGAGGTGTCGGCGGCCAGGAGTTCGGCGGCCGGCAGGGTGCGTACGGCGAGCACGTCGACCAGGTGACCGCGTGCGCCGAGCCGTTCGGCGGCGCGGGTGAGCACCCGGTGGGTGAGCGAGACGGGCGACGGGCTGCCGGACACGGCGAGGATCGTCGGCACGGGGGGACCTCCTGAAGTCAGCGGGCCGCCACGAGCTCGGCGGCCCGCGCGGCGTCACGGCGTACGGCGTCGAGCAGCTCCAGCGAGCCGAGCACCTGCTCCGCGTCCGGCACGAAGTCCACCAGGCAGGCGATCTCGTCGACGCCGGCGGCGCGCACCCGGCGGGCCGTCTCGATGCACTCCTCGACCGAGCCGATCAGGGAGTTGCCGGACAGGTAGCGGTTGACGCCCAGCTCGGCCAGCTTCCGCTGGGCGCGGGCCGCGGACAGCACGTCCCGGCCCTCCTTGTCGCCGCTCATCCGGCCGCCCGCCTGGACGGCGCCGGCCTCCAGGTCGATGGCGGACAGCAGGTAGTCGCGCAGGGCCCCGCCGCCGATCTCGCGGGCCTGCCCGGACGTCTCGGCCACGTAGGTGTGCATCATCACGGTGACCGTGCCGGGGCCCGGGAGACCGGCCTCGGCGCGGGCCGCGCGGTACAGGGCGACCTTGTCGGCCAGCGACTCGACGTTCTGGTTCTCCAGGTGGGTGAGGATGTTGCAGCCGAGCCGGCCCGCCTGGACGAAGGTGCCCTCGCTGCGGGACGCGGTGATCCACACCGGCAGTTCCCGCTGCACCGGGCGCGGGTACAGCGGCAGCGAGGCCTCGTCGCCGAGCGGGGTGGTGCCGCTCCAGCGGCCGGTGCGCCAGGCCTCGCGGATGTCCGTCACGTCCTTGACCATCTGCTCGCGCCGCGTCTCGTACTTCCCGGGCGCGATGACGAAGTCGTTGACGTTCCAGCCGGACCCCACCGAGATCCCCACCCGGCCGCCGGAGATGCCGTCCACCACGGCGAAGTCCTCGACGATCCGCGACGCCGGGTGCAGCGGGGTGACCACGCTGCCCGCCCGGATGTGGATCCGCCGGGTCGTGGCGGCGATGGCGGCCGAGGTGACGGCCGGGTTCGGGAAGGCGCCGCCGAAGCGGTGGAAATGGCGCTCGGGCGTCGACACGAAGCCGAAGCCGAGCTCGTCGGCGCGGCGCGCCGCGTCCAGCATCAGCCGGTAGGTGTCCTCGGACCGGTCGCCGACCGCGGCGAAGAAGAAGACGCCGAGGTCCAGCGGGCGACCGCCGGGTGCTGCGCCGCCGGAGCCGCCGGACTGCCGGGATTCCGCGTTCATCCTGTGCTGCCTCCTTCCCCGTCGGACGTCGTCGCGGCGGGGTCGTCGTCTTCATGGGGCTTGCTGCCGCGGTCACCATCGGACCGGCTCCTCGCAGCGGACTTGAGCGCGGGCAGGCCGCCGCGGTGCGAGAGCGGCTCCACCGGAGGTCGAGCGGGGGCGGTGACGCTGGCCGGGACCGACTTCCGCTCCGACGGACCCGATCGCCCCAAGAGGTTGCCGAATGACGACTCAGACACTGGTGGCCGCCGACACCGTCGACGGCCTGCTCGCCGCGGCGGTCGCCGCCCGGCCCGACGCCCCCGCCGTGCGGGACGCCTCGGGGGCCTGGACCTACGCCGAACTCGACGCCTGGTCACGGGCGTACGCCGACTGGCTCACCGAGGACCGGGGCGTGCGCCGCGGTGACCGGGTGCTGGCCCGGGTCGGCAACGTCCGCGAGTTCACCGCCCTGCTCTTCGGCGCGCTGCGCCGCGGGATCGTCTTCGTCCCGGTCAACCCGGCGATGAAGCGCTTCCACCTGAACACCGTGGTGCCGGACTGCGACCCCGTCCTGCTGGTCGCGCAGGAGGGCGACGACGCCTCCGTCCTGCGGGAGCTGACGGACCGCCCGGTCGTGTCGCTCGCCGAGGCCCGGGCCGGCGCCGAGGAGCGACTGCGCGCCGTCGCCGCCGAGGACACCGCCCCCGTGCGCCCCGACGACCTCGGCCTGCTGATCTACACCTCCGGCTCCACCTCGGCCCCCAAGGCCGTGGCGAGCCCGCACGCCCCGATCGTCTTCGCGGCCCGTGCCATCCAGGCCCGGCTGGACTACCGGGAGGACGACGTCGTCCTCGCCGCCGTGCCGCTGTCGTTCGACTACGGGCTCTACCAGATCTTCCTCTCGGTGCTCGCGGGCGCCCAGCTGGTGCTGACCGAACCCGACCGCCACGTACGGCTGCTGGGCACCCTGCACGAGCACGGTGTGACTGTCGTACCGCTCGTGCCGTCGCTCGCCGAGATGCTGCTGACCCTCTCCCGCCGCGACCGCCGGGCGGCGCCCCCGGTGCGGCTGTTCACCAACACCGGCGCGGCCCTGACCGCGCCCGTCATCGCCCGGCTGCGCGCCGCCTTCCCGCACGCCCGGGTGTCGCCGATGTTCGGCACCACCGAGTGCAAGCGGATCACCGTCCTCGAACCGGACGGCGACCTGGCCAGGCCCGGCTCGGTCGGCCGCGCCCTGGACGGCACCGAGGTGCTGGTCGTCGACGACGACGGCACCCCGCTGCCGCCCGGCACCGTCGGCGAGATCGCCGTACGCGGCCCGCACATCATGGCCGGCTACTGGCGCGCTCCCGAGCAGACCGTGCTGCGCTTCCGCCCCGACCCGGTCACCGGCGAGATCACCCTGCACACCGGCGACTACGGCCACCTGGACGCGGACGGCCACCTCTACTTCGAGGGCCGCCGGGACGACCTGTTCAAGCGCAAGGGCGTCCGCATGGGCACCCTCGAGATCGAGACAGCCGCCCTGGACATCCCCGGCGTCACCGCCGCCGCGGCGCTCGCCCCGGCCGACGGCCACGACCTCACCCTGTACGCCGTCACGGAGCTGACCCCTGACGCCGTGCTCGCGCAGCTCGGCGAGCGGCTGGAGGCCGCCAAGGTCCCCGCCGCCTGCCACCCGGTCGACGAGCTGCCCCTCACCCCGAACGGCAAGACCGACAAGCAGCGGCTGCGCCGCGAGCAGAACGCCCACGCCCCCAAGGAGCAGACATCATGACGACGATCCCGGACCACGACTTCGAGCAGCTGCTGCGCTCCGTCCTGCCGCGGCTGGCCGGCCAGGACCCGATCGACCCGGCCCGCGACCTCAAGGAGGCCGGTCTCGACTCGATGGCGACCATCGAGCTCCTGGTCCGCCTGGAGGACACCTACGGCGTGGAGTTCCCGGAGGAGACCCTCACCGCCGCGACCTTCGCCACCCCGGCGGCCCTGTGGGGCGTGCTCTGCGCCCAGCGTGCCGCCGTCGCCCGCTGAACCGCCTGACCGCACGACGTCCCACCTCTCAACCTCCCGACCCCTCACATCCCAACACCTCACACAAGGAGAAACACCATGACGCACCTCTTCATCGGCCTCGGTGTCACCGTCGCGCTGATCCTCGCCGCCAAGTTCGTGAGTGACGCCCTGAAGAAGAACCGCGGCTGATCCCCGACCGAACCGAAAGGGCCCCGACCGGAAGATCCGGTCGGGGCCCTTCTCGTCGTGCCGGTCAGGCGCCGGCGGCCAGCCGCTCCAGGTCGGCCACGATCTCCGCCGGGCTCGGCATCGCGGCCATGTCGTCGCGCAGCTCCCGCGCGCTCTTCCGGTACCGGTCGTCGGTGAGGACGTCCGTGACGGCGGCCCGGACCAGCGCCGGGTCGTTCTGCGGCTCCGCCTCGCCGAGCACCCGGGCGGCGCCCGCCGCGGCGAGCAGCTCGGCCGACGCGAACTGGTCGACGAGCTGCGGCAGGACGACCTGCGGCAGTCCGAAGTGGCAACCGGTCATGGTGGTGTTGGCGCCGCCATGGTGGATCAGCGCGTCGCAGTCCCGCAGGAAGAGGTTGAGCGGCACCGGCTCGACCACCCGCACGTTGTCCGGGAGCCGGCCGAAGCCCTCGTGGTACTCGGGGGCGGCGGTGACGACCGCCTGCACGTCGGTGAGCCCCTCGAACGACTCGATGATCGTGCGGAACAACCCGCTGCCGTTGAGCACCAGCGTCTGGTTGCCCAGGCAGACCGCCACCCGGCGCACTCCCTCCGGCGCCGGGACGCGCAGCCACTCGGGCACGGTGCCCACGCCGTTGTAGGGGACGTGGCCGAGGGGGCTGCCCGGCGGGGCGGTCGGATGGTGCAGGGCCGGCGGGCACGGGTCGAGGAGCAGGTCGGGGTCGGGCAGACCGTCGAGGCCGAGCCGGACGCAGGAGCCGTGCAGGAAGTTGCGGGCGGAGGCGCGGGACGGGCCGCTGAGCGGGTCGACGCCCCAGCGCACCTGCACCGACGGCACCCCGAGCACCGCGGCGACGACCGGCCCCGCCAGCTCCAGCTGCTCGGAGACGACCAGGTCGGGACGCCAATCGCGGGCGAACTCCAGGTAGGAGCCCAGCAGATACCGGGCGTGGGTCTCCCACAGCTTGGTGGTGCCCGCCATCTTCTCCGGCGGGGTCGGCCCCATCAGCTCCAGCGGGCGCACCCCGGGCGGCAGATGGCGCTGGAGGACGTCCAGGCCGTGGAACCGGTCCCCGATGTCGACGGCCGTGATCCCCGCCGCACGGGCCGCGTCGGTAACGTCAGGCTGGGCGGCCACCGTCACCTCGTGGCCCGCCCCCTTCAGCGCCCAGGCCAGCGCGACCAGCGGGGTGAAGTGGGTCGGAAAGGGGGTGCTCAGCATCAGTACGCGCATCTTCTCGCGCCTCCTCGGCGGCTTCGTTGAGTTCGTCGACGTTGACCTCGCCCATCAGCAGTGCGGTGATCAGGGCGAGCAGCAGCAGTCCGGCGGCGGTCAGCAGGACCGTGCCGGTGGCGTGGGCGAAGGCGGCCCGCACCAGGTGCCGGACGGCGGGCGGGAGCCCGGCGAGGCGGGCCGCGGCGGCATCGGGGTCGGTGATCCCGGACGCCTTGGCGGACGAGGCGAACCGGGCGCTCAGGACCGCGCCGAGCACGCTGCCGCCGATCGTGGTCCCCAGCATGGTGGCGAACCGCGAGGTGGTGGTGACCACGCCGAGCTGCTCGGGGTCGGCCGCCGACTGGGTCATGAACAGGGCGATCTGGGTGACCCCGCCGAGGCCGGCGCCGAGCAGCACCAGCAGCACGTCCAGCTGCCACAGGGGAGCGTCGGCCACGGTCAGGGCGAGCCCGGCGGTCGCGGCGACCGCCGTCGCCGTGGTGCCGATCAGGACGGGCCGGCAGCGTCCGGTGCGGGCGATGACCCGGCCCCAGACGACGAAGACCAGGACCACGCCGACGGCGAGCGGGATCAGGTGCAGCCCGACGGCGTCGAGGTCCACCCCCCGTACGATGTTCAGGTAGTTGATGAGGAACACCGGCAGGGACAGCAGCGCGAACCCGCCCACGAACTGCAGGATCGCGGCGGGCCGGAAGACCCGGTCTCTGAACAGGGTCAGCGGCATCAGCGGGTCCGCCGCCTTCAGCTGGCGGACCGCGAAGAACACGAACATCATCAGGCCGCCGTAGAAGTACGGCACCACCGAGCCCGAGAACGAGTGCTGCTCGCCGTAGGTCTTGACGCCGAGCAGCAGCGCGCAGGTGGCGGAGGCGACCAGGACCGAACCGAAGAAGTCGACCGGCTGCCGGGTCCCCCGCACGTTCAGCCGCAGCGCCCAGGTGATGCCGGCGAGCGCGAGCCCGGCGAGCGGCACGTTGAGCAGGAAGATCCACCGCCAGGACAGCTCCTGGCTGAGCGGGCCGCCGATCGCGGGGCCCGCGACGATGCCCGCCGCGATCAGCGCGCCGCCCGTGTTCGAGCGCCCCGCGCGGGTCTTGGGCGGGTACAGCGTGGCGATCACGATCAGCGTCATGCTCATCAGGCCGCCGCCGCCGAGCCCCTGCACGGCACGGAAGAAGATCAGCTGGGTCAGCGACTGCGCGCTCGCGCACAGCGCGGAACCGGCCAGGAACGTGGCCAGCGCCGTGAGATAGATCCGGCGCGGCCCGTAGCTGTCGCTCAGCCTGCCGTACAGCGGCTGGGCGGCGGTCGCGGCGAGCAGATAGGACGTGATCAGCCAGGGGAAGCGGTCGATGCCGTGGGCCGGGTCGAGGTCGCGCACGATCGGCAGGACGGCGGAGGAGACGATGGAGCCGTCGAGCAGGGCCAGCGTCATGGTCGCCATCGCGCACACGATGAACACCAGCACCTGGACGTCGGTCATGCCGTGCGGGTTGGGCTTCTTCGCCGGCTTCTCCGCCCGCGCCACGGGCGCCTCCACGGTCATGCCGGCACCCCCTGCCGGGCCGCCAGCCGCTCCAGCCGTACGGCGACGTCGGCAGGTGCCGGCATGGCGTCGGTCTCGGCGCGCACGGCGGCCGCGTCCACGCGGTGGGCGGGCTCCTCGAGCAGCGCCCGT
This sequence comes from Streptomyces sp. NPDC101165, assembly GCF_044768135.1. Lineage (NCBI taxonomy): Bacteria > Bacillati > Actinomycetota > Actinomycetes > Kitasatosporales > Streptomycetaceae > Streptomyces > Streptomyces sp. NPDC101165. Next base: position 474,472 of record NZ_JBIWPG010000002.1, read on the forward strand.
ACGGCGTCGGCCAGCCGGGCCGGGTCGTTCTGGAGCGCCGCCGAGTCCAGCGTCAGACCGGCGCCCGCGCCCGCGATCCGGTCGCCGGCCACGAAGGCGTCGCCGAGCTGCGGCAGCACCAGCTGCGGAACACCGAGGGCGGCGGCGCCCAGCGTGGAGCCGGCGCCACCGTGGTGCACCACCAGGTCGGCCTCCGGGAACAGCGAGCCGGGCGCGGTGAGTTCGGTGTACGTCATCCCGTCCGGCAGGGCGCCGACCGCCTCGCGGTGCCGGGGCGCCGCGGACACCACCGCCTCGACGCCGTCCACCCGGCCCAGCACGTCCACCACCCGCCGCAGCAGGCTCGCGCCGCCGAGGTCCAGGGTGTGCCCGCCCAGCGCGACGGCCACCCGACGGCCCGGCGGGGTGCGGTACGTCCAGGGGCCGCCCGGCTCCGTGTGGGGGACGGGGCGGATCGGGTCGGCGGCCGGTGCCTCGCGGTCCGCGAGGGACGGCGGCGCCGGGTCGAGCAGCAGGTCGGGCACCGGTACGGAGTCCAGGCCGACCCGCGCGCAGACCGGTTCCTGGTAGAGGCGGACGAAGCCGAGCATGACCGGGGAGGTCGGGTTGACGCCCCAGCGGTGCTGCACGCTGGGGATGCCGAGGACCGCGCCGATGATCGACCCGGCGAACTCCATGTGCTCGGACAGCACCAGGTCGGCCCGCCACTCGCGGGCCACCTCCAGGTAGTCCGGCAGGAAGTACGGGACGTGGTTGCGCCACACCTGGGCGACCCCGCCGATCTGCTGCCGGTCCGGGCGCCCGGACACCTCGATGGGGCGCTTGCCGGCGGGCCGCCTGCCGCCGCGCAGGTCCTCGGAGTGGAAGGCCTCCCCGAAGGTGACCATGGCCAGCCCGGCCGCCTCGGCGGCGTCGGTGACGTCGGGCTGGCCGGTCACCAGGATCTCGTGCCCGGCGTCGGCGAGCGCCCGGATCAGGGGCAGCATCGGCAGGAAGTGGGTGTCGACGGGGGTGCTGATGACTAGGACGCGCATCGCAGGTTCTCCAGGTCGCGGACGACGGCGGCGGGGCTCGGCATGGCGGCGACGGAGCGCGCGAGTTCGGCGGCGCCCTTCGCGTGGCGCTCGGCGCCGAGGAGGTGGTCGAGGGCATCGGCGACGGTCGCCGGGTCGTTCTGCTCGTCGGCGGTGCCGAGCGAGATGGCGGCGTCGGTGGCGGCGAGCAGCTCGCCGCCGGCGAACTGGTCGGCGAGCTGCGGCAGCACCAGCTGCGGGCTGCCGGCCCCGGTGGCCGTCATCAGGGTGTTGGCGCCGCCGTGGTGCACGATCGCCGCGCAGCTGCCGAGGAACCCGCTCAGCGGCGCCGGTGAGATCAGCCGCACGTTGGCGGGAGCGGGGCCCAGCGCGTCCAGGTACTCGTCCTGGACGGTGAACACGCCCTCGAGGTGCGGGAGCCGGCCGAACGCCTCGATCACCGTGCGGAACAGCGGGATCCCGCCCAGCGCGATCGTCTGCCGGCCCATGGAGACGACGACCCGCGGCTTGTCGCCGGGCCGCCGCAGCCACGCGGGGACGGCCCCGGTGCCGTTGAACGGGACGTGACGGATCGGGGTCGCCGCCGGCGTGCCCGGGTAGAGCAGCTCCGGCGGTGCCGGGTCGAGGACGACGTCCGGCAGCGGAAGCCCGCCCTCGATGCCGTTGCGGTCGCAGGTGCCCTGCAGGAAGTCGACCGCGGTCTCCCGCATCAGCGGGCTCAGCGGGTCGACGCCCCAGCGGTGCGAGACGACCGGGATCCGCAGGACTCCGCCCACCAGCAGGGCCGCGTAGTCCATCTGCTCCGACACCACCAGGTCGGGCCGGAACTGCCGGGCCACCTCCAGGTAGCGCGGGAACAGGTAACGGGCGTGCAGCACCCACACCTTGGAGCCGATGGCGATCATCTTCGGCGTCGTCGGACCCGCCACCTCGATGGGGCGCCGGTCCGGCGGCAGCGGCGGGCTCAGCAGGTCCTTGGCGTGGAACGCGCGGCCGACGGTGACCGTGGACAGCCCGGCCGACCGGGCCGCCGGGACGATGTCCGGCTGGCCGGCGACCAGCACCTCGTGCCCGGCCCCGCGCAGCGCCCAGGCCAGCGGGACCATCGTCGTGAAGTGGGTGGATTCGGGGGTGCTCAGGATCAGTACGCGCATGAGGGGTCCTCGGGGTCGGCGGGCAGCTCGGTCGGTCCGCGCCGTACCGCCTCGGCGTAGGCGGTCACGACGGCGTCCGCGAGCTCCGCGGGCAGCCGGTCGGTGCGGACCGTGGCGGTCACGTCCGCGCCGCTGCCGCGCAGGCGCACGTCGAGCTCCAGCTCGGTGGACATGACGGGACTGTCGATGCGCAGCAACTCGGCTGTGCAGCCCGGGAGTTCGAGCGCCGGGGCCGGGTCGTCCTGCATCAGGAAGGTGGGTATGGAGGGCAGTGCCTCGCTGCCGCCGGACCACACCAGGATGTGGTCCAGGGCCGCTCCGCCGAGCTCCATGGCGGCCAGCGACGCGTCGGTGCTCGCCACGGCGCTCGCCAGGGCGTCCGTGTGCGCCGCCGTGTCCGCCGCGCCCGGCGGCCGAAAGCGCAGGTACACCAGGTCGACGCGGCAGGTCACCGCCGTCGCGAGCACACCGCTGCCGCGCCGGGCCACGGGGACCTTGACCATGATGTCGTGCTGCCCGCTCAGCTCGCGCAGCACGACACCGAACAGCGATGCGAGCAGGGCGAAACGGGTGGTGCCGAGGGCCCGGGCCCGGGCGTCCCAGCGGGCGAGCTCCTCGCCCCGCAGGTGCAGGGAGCGGCCGTGCTTGGGGCCCGCCGACCGGGTGCTCCCGGTCCGGCCGGGCAGCCGCAGCGGCTCCGGCTCGTCCAGCAGCTCCTCCCAGAAGGCGCGCTGCGCGGTCAGATCGGCACGGGACAGAGCGCGCCGGTGGTCGGCGGCCACCTGGGCCAGGCTCGCCGCGGGGGCCGGGAAGCGCGGCGCGCGGCCCTCGGCGCGCGCCGCGTAGGCGAATGCGAGGTCGGCGGCGAGGACCGTCTCGGACGCGCCGTCGAAGGCGACGTGGTGGGCGACCAGACCGAAGAGGGTGCGGCCGGTGTCCCGGCTGCGCAGTGCCGCGCACCGCCACACCCGGCCCTCGCCCACGGCCAGCGGGGTGAACACCGCGGCCAGCCACCGCTCGACCGCCGCCGTCTCGCAGTCGGCGTCCGGGAGGCGCAGGAACTCGGCCGGCGCGGGCCGCTCGGGCAGCACGGCCAGCGCCGTCTGCTCGCGCAGCACGTACCGGGCGTGCAGCGACTGGTGGCGCAGCTGCACGTCGCCGGCGGCCAGTTCCAGGGCGGCGAGGTCGACCGGGCCCGACAGCCACCAGGTCAGCCGGCACAGCCCGCCGATACCGGTGCTGTCGTGGGCGCCGGCCCACAGGAAGCCGGCCTGCTGCGGTGGCAGGACGACCTCGCCCGGAGTCGCCTCGGGGCCGGTGCCCGACGGCTCGCCCGCACGCGGGGCGGAGTCCAGCCAGTCCGCGAGGCCCCGCACCGTCGGCGTGCGGAAGAGCTGCGAGAGCTGCACGGCCGCGCCCAGCGTGTCGTCCAGGTGCTGGCACAGCCGGGCAGCGTCCAGCGAGCTGCCGCCGAGTTCGAAGAACGACGCGTGCTCCGGCACGGGACCGGTGCCCAGCACCGTCCGGAACGCCTCGGCGACCGTGCCCGCCGTACCGTCGAGCGCCGGCCCGCCGTAGCCCGGTCCGGCCGGCCGCTCCGTGCGGGCCCGCGCGGCGAGTTCGCGCCGGTCGAGCTTGCCGTTGGCGAGCAGCGGGAAGCGGTCCAGCAGGTGGACTTGGCGGGGGACCAGGTACTCCGGGAGCAGCGAGGCCAGCCGCTCGCGCAGCTCCTCGGGGCCGGTGCCGCGGTCGTCGGCGCGCGTGTAGAAGAGGGCGAGGCCGTGGTACGAGCCGTCCGGCTTCGGCAGTGGCACGACCGCCGCCCCGGTGACCGTGGGGACCCGCTCGACGGTCCGCTCGACCTCGGCGGGTTCGATCCGGTGCCCGCGAACCTTGATCTGCCGGTCGCCGCGCCCCGTGTAGTGCAGGACGCCCTCGGCGGTGCGGTGGCCCAGGTCGCCCGTGCGGTAGACGCGCCGGCCCCCGACGGTGGCGAAGACCGCCTCGGTCAGCTCCGGCCGGCCGAGGTAGCCGCGGGCCAGGCCGGGGCCGCCGAGGCACAGCTCGCCCGTCTCCCCGGAGGCGCAGACCCGGTCGCCGTCGAGCACCACGATGTCGGTGTGGGCGAGTTCGCGGCCCAGCGGGATCCCGGCGGGGTCGTCGCAGTCCTCGGGGCGGATGTCGTGCGCGGTGACGATCGCCCCGCACTCGACGGGACCGTACACGTTGAGCAGCCGGATGCCGGGGTGCTCGGCCAGGAAGCGGCGGATGCGGGTGGGGGCGGCCCGCTCGCCGCCGACGGCCAGCCACTTCATGCCCGCGAACGCGCCCACGTCGGTCGTGACCAGCATGTTGAACAGCTGGGTCGTCATGAACGCCGCGTTCACGCCGTCCTCGGCGATGAGCGCGCGCAGGGCGCGTGGCACCAGCACCGGCTCGTCGAGCAGCACCGTCGTACCGCCGGTGAGCAGCATGCTCCAGCAGTCCAGGGTGAAGCCGTCCCAGGTCGGCGGCGCGGTCTGCGGCATCACGGTGCCGGGGCCCAGCTCGGCGAAGGTGTGCTCGTCGAAGAGGCGCACCGCGTTCTCGTGGGTGGAGACCACGCCCTTGGGCGCGCCGCTCGTGCCCGAGGTGAAGAACACCGCGCACGGGTCGCCGCCGCTCACCGCCACCGGCGCCGGACGCAGCCCGCGCGCTGCGGTGACCGTCAGGTCCTCGGCGGGCGGCACCCACGCCGGCACCGGCCAGGCACCGGTCCCGGTCGTGACGAGCAGCGGCGCGTCGAGCTGGCCGATCTGCGTGCGCAGGCGCTCGGCCGGCCAGCGGAGGTCCAGGACGGAGTAGGCGGCCCCGCACTTGAACAGCGCGACCAGGACCGCGATCAGCCGGGTGCCGCGCTCCAGCAGCACCGGCACCAGGTCGCCGGGCCGCACCCCTTGTTCCTGCAGGAGCGCCGCCAGGGTGTCCGAGGCCGCGTCCAGTTCGCGGTACGACACCCGGGCCGGGCCGTGGACGAGCGCGGTCGCCTCCGGGAAGCGGCGGGCCGCGTCCTGGAACAGGGCGTGCATGGTCGCGCCCCGCGTGAACCGGGGCGCCTCGGCTTGCACGGCGGGCGCGAGGAGTTGCACGGTCATCGTCTTCCTGCCTCCGCGGGAGTGGGGACGTCGGTGTGACCGGCTCTCGCGCACTCCTCGAGGAAGCCCACGAGCCGGTCGGGGGTGGGCATCGCGTCGATCTCGGCCCGCAGCGCGTGGGCCCGCTGCCGGTAGGAGGGGCGGGCCAGCAGGCCCCGCAGGGCCGTGCCGACCGCGCCCTCGCCGGCGTCGGCGGGCAGCGCGGTGCCGGCGCCGGAGGCGCTGACGAGATGGGACCAGTGCTCCTGGAAGGCGTTCTGCGGGAGCAGCAGCTGCGGCAGGCCGTGCGTGACGGCGATCAGCCCGCTGCCGACACCACCGTGGTGCACCAGCGCGTCGCAGTGGGCGAGCAGCACGTCCAGCGGGAAGGACTCGACGGCCCGCACTCCGTCCGGGAGTTCGGGCAGGCTCTCCGCCTGGGCCGCGGTGAGGGCGAGGACCACGTCCGCGCCCAGCTCGCGCAGCCCGGCGACGACATGGTCGCGGACCTCGTCGAGAGCGGTGGTGGTGACCCCGCCGGTGACGCACACCAGCGGCCGGTCGGAGTCCCGCCCGGTGCGCAGCCACGGCGGGAGCGCGGCCGGCCCGGCGAACGGCACGTAGCGCATGTCGGCCCGGCGCACGGGGTGCGGCGGACGCAGACCCGGCGGGCACGGGTCGATCCAGACGGACGGGCCGACCACCGGGTCGACGCCGAACCGCTCGAAGAGCCGCGCGTACGAGGGCCGCAGGTCGGCGTCGTTCTCGCAGTGCACGCCGAGCGAGACGCCCCAGGTGTGGCCGACGGCCGGGACCTTGACGGCCGCGGCGGCCACCAGGCCCGCGGCGGCGGCGGTGTCGTGGACGACGATGTCGGGCTGCCAGAAGCGGGCGAAGGCGACCAGGTCGTCGGTGAGCGTGTCGGCGACCGCGATCATCTTCTCGACGAGGGTGTCGGCGACGTCGGCGTCCAGGGCGCCGGCCGTCCGGTCAGCCGGCCGCAGCCGGCCCGGGCCCAGGGGCAGCCGGCGCGCGGCCACGGCGCCGGCCGCGGCCTCGTCCCCGACGGGCACGGCGACCAGCCCGGCCCGGGTGACCGGTGCCACGCACTGCGGCCGCACCGCCACCCGTACGTCGTGCCCGGCGAGCCGGGAGGCCCAGGCGAGCGGGATGATCCAGGGGATGTGGGCCGGGCCGTGACCCACGAACAACACGCGCATCCAGTTGCCTCACTCCATCGCGTCCGGTCAGTGGCAGGGCAAGGGTGCGGCGGGTCACTCGAATGCGGCTCGCGCGCCGTAGGAACGCGAAAGCGCCCGCAAGGGGGTGTCCCCCCTTGCGGGCACTGCGGGTCGGGCACGCTCAGGCGCGGCGGCCGCCCCTGCGGTAGGCGAAGGCCGCGAAACCGGCCAGGAGAACCGTCCAGGCCGCGAGGACGCCCACTCCGGCGAGGGTGGGAGCCGCGCTGTCGGCGGCGTTCCAGGACAGCTGGGCGTACCGGAAGACCGGGGTGGCCCGGGACAACTGCTGCGCCCAGTGCGGGAAGTTGTCGATCGGGAGCAGCAGGCCGCCGAGCAGCGTCAGCGACAGGTAGGAGACGGTGCCGGCGATCTGCGCGAGCTGGGCCTTGAACAGGTAGCCGATGCCGATGCCGAGCATCGCGAGCGGGGCGATGCCGAACCACAGCAGGAAGAACACCGCGAGCCAGGTGCCGAAGCCGAGGTGGACGCCCCGGTAGAAGACGCCGATCAGCGAGATCACCGTGATCGGCAGGATGGCCAGGCAGGTCGCGACCGCGCCCCGCGCCACCACCACCTGCACCGGGGACAGCGGGGTCAGCCGCAGCTGGCGCAGCCAGCCCAGCGCCCGGTCCTCGGCGATCCCGGTGCCGTTGGTGATCACCACGCCGAGAGCGCCGAAGGCCGCCGCGCCGACCATGGCCTGAGCGAGGGACCGCTGGTCCGGGCCGCCGCCCGCGAAGGTCACGTACATGCCGACCGGCATGACGAGACTCATCATCAGGTAGCCGCCGTTGCGGACGAGACGCAGGATCTCGAGTCGGATGTAGCCGAGCATCAGAGGCTCCGTCCTTCCGGGGCGGTTTCGCGGTGGCGCGCGCGGTGGGTCAGTGCGATGAAGGCCTCCTCCAGGCCGACGCCCGATACCTCGAGGTCGGTGAAGGCGTCCGCCCGGGCCAGCGCGTGGACGGTCCGGTCGGAGTCGGTGGTGCGCAGGTGCACCCGGCCGCCGTGGAACTCCACCGCGGTGACGCCGGGCAGCAGGTCGTAGCCGTCGCTCGGGCCGCCGCGCGGCGCGAAGCTGACCGTGCGTCCCTCGACCATGCTCTTGATCTGGGAGGTCGTGCCGTCGGCGACTACCTGGCCGGCGGCGATCACGATCACCCGGTCGGCGCTGTCGTCGGCCTCCTCGAGGTAGTGCGTCGAGAACAGCACCGTGTTCCCGCGCCGGGCGTAGCGCTGCATCGCGGCCCACAGCTCGCGCCGCGACTCCACGTCGAGGGCGGCCGTCGGCTCGTCCAGGACCACCAGGTCGGGGTCGCCGGCCAGGGCGAGCGCGAAGCGGACCCGCTGGGCCTGGCCTCCGGAGAGCCGGTCCACCTTCCGGTCGGCGATCTTGGTGAGTTCGGCCAGTTCCAGGACCTCCTGGAGCGGCAGTGGGTCGCGGTACGTCCCGCGTACGAAGTCGACCAGCTCACGGACCGACACCCGGGGAATCATCTTCCCCTCCTGCAGCATCGCGCCCAGGTGGCCGGCGCGCATCGCGAGTTCGGGCTTCTTGCCGAACACCTCGACGGTTCCCTCGTCCGGCGGGAAGAGGCCGAGGAGCATGCCGATGGTGGTGGACTTGCCCGCGCCGTTCGGGCCGAGGAGGGCGACCGTCTCGCCGCGGTGGATCGTCAGGTCGATCCCGTCGACGGCGCGGACGTCGCCGTACGCCTTGACGACGCCCTCGAAGACGACCGCGGGCGGTCCGTGCTGTTCTGCCATGGGGGGTGGCACCTGTTCCCTTTCCTGTACGTGCTGTGTGAGCGGACGCATGTCAGATCAGCCCCTCCAGGGTGCGGACCAGTTCGGCGGGGTCGGGGAGGCCCGCGATCTCCTCGCCGACCACGCGTGCGGCCTTGCGGTAGTGCTCCTCGGTGAGCAGTCCGGCCACTGCGGCCCGGACCAGCCCGGCGTCCCGCTGCTCCTGCTCCCCGGCGAGGTTGCGCCCGGCGCCGGAGGCCTCCACGAGCCGTCCCGTGGTCTGCAGGAACGGCTTGCCGCCGGGCAGGACCAGCTGCGGCACACCGGAGGCGAAGGACGTCATGCTCGTGCCGCTGCCGCCGTGGTGCACGGTCAGCGCGGTGTGCCGCATCAGCGGGCCGATCGGGAACCGGTCCACCACCTGCACTGTGTCCGGCACGTCGCCGAGCAGGGGGTGGTACTGGGCGTCGATCGGGAACAGCACGTCCACGCCCAGTTCGGCGCAGGCGGACAACGCGTGCCGGAAGCCGGGCGGAAGCTCGCCGGTCTCGGCGAGCAGCCGGCCGTGCCACATGCCGAGGCACAGCAGGGCACGCGGCCGCTCGGGCCGCCGCACCGCCCAGTCGGGCAGTTCCGCGGTGCCGCAGTAGGGGACGTAGCGGGTCAGCAGCCCGGGGACGTTGTCACCGCCGGGCAGCAGCGAGGCCGGGCTCGGGTCGATGATCAGGGCCGGGTCCGGGAAGCCGTCGGCGCCGAACTCCCGGCTCATGCCGTCGAGCTGGACCTTGGCCTGGCGCAGCAGCGGGCTGGTGAAGTCGTCGGGACCCCAGCGGTGGACGACCCCGGGCACGCCGAGCGCGGCGGCGGTGATCAGCCCGCCGAACTCGACGGGGTCGGTCACCACCAGGTCCGCCACCCAGTCCCGGCCCAACCCGACGAGCTCGTCGATGTAGCCGCCCAGCCGGGTGCGCCAGCGATCGCCGGCCTCGTCCCACTCGGACGCCGCGCGGCGGTCCATCCCCGCCCGGTCGGGCATGCGGACCGCGCCGGGCCGGGTCAGCCGCTGGCGCAGTTCGCCGCCGCCGACCGGGCGGGTGTCGAGGCCCGCGGCGGCCGCGAACCGCACCAGCTCGGCGTCCCCGGTCACCAGCACCTCGTGCCCGGCGGCGCGCAGCGCCCAGGTCAGCGGCACCATCGGGACGAGATGGCTCGGGACGAGCGCGGTGATCAGGACACGCATGACGCCTCCTCGGCGGATGTACGGGTGGCCGCCACCAGATCCTCCAGGTCCGCCACCAGCCGCTCCACCGGCGGGCAGGCGAGGATCTCCCGCCGGACGGCGGCGGCACGGCGCCGGTAGGCCGGATCGGTGAGCAGGGCGGTGACGGCCGCGGTGACCGCCTCCGCATCCGCGAAGGGGGCGGGCAGGTCGATGGCGCAGCCGAGCGCGGCACAGCGCTCCGCCGAGTGCGGCTGGTCGTCGTACATGGGGGTGACGAGCATCGGTGTGCCCGAGCGCAGTCCCTCGCGGATGCCGCTGTGGCCGCCGTGGGTGATGAACACGTCGGCGGCCTCCAGCAGGACGTCCTGCGGCACCCACTCGGTGACCAGCCGGACGTGGTCGGGCACCGGCCCGAAGTCCTCGGGGTCGCGGCCGACGCCGATCGAGACGACGGCGGTGCAGTCGATGCCGGACAGGGCCTCGATCACCGCGCCCAGCACGGCGTCCGACTTCCCCGGAAGCGACGGCGCGATGGTGCCGATCGACGCGTAGACCACCGGCTTGTCGTCGGGCAGTCCGGCGAGCCAGGGCAGCACCGGGTCGTCACCGCGGAACGGGGTGGTCTGGCGGTAGTGGCGCAGGGTGCGGCCGTCGAGCCCGTCCCCGGTCCAGCTCGCCGGCAGCCAGCTCACCAGGAGGTGGCGGTAGGCGGTGTTGTCGTCCGGGTCGGCGGGCAGGCCGAGTCCGGCGCGCAGCGCGTTCAACCGGTCGTGGGTGACGGCGGGCGTCAGCAGGTGCGTGGAGCCGCCGGCCACCGCGACGTGCGGGATGCCCAGGGCCTCCGCGGCGAGGTAACCGCCCATCTCCTCGCCCTCGCGGACGATCAGGTCGGGCTTCCACTCCCGGGCGGCGGCGATGATGTCGCGGGCCGCGCGCAGGGCGGGCGCGCCCAGGATGCAGTCGACGAGGCCGTCCTCGTACGCCTCCTGGTCTCCCGACCACAGGCCGGGCGCGATCGCGGCGACGCAGTCCGGGTCGAGGGCCCAGTCGACGCCCGCCGGGAAGAAGGCGAGGCCGTAGCTCTCGCTCTCCCCCCGCATCGACTCGTCGTCGGCGACAGCCACGGTGTGCCCGGCCCGGACCGCCGCCTGGGCCAGGGGGATCAGCAGCCGCAGATGCGACTTGCCCGCATGGGCGGTGAAGAGGATGCGCACGGCGGATCTCCGAGGAGTCGGTGGGGGCGTGTCGGGGCGGTGGGCGTGGCGCGCCCACCCTCCGGTCATGCATCAGAGCGTGGCGGCAGCGGCTCGGCCGCCGCTCGGGTTTCGCTCGAGCGGCGCTGGAGTCCGCCGCCTACGTCCGTTCCCCTCCCGGACTCCAGCGCGGTTCGAGAGCGTGCGCGGACCTTGGGCGCATGCCGAAACGCCCGAGTTCCGAGCCGGAGGAGTAGCTGGATGCGCTGGAAAGATGTCTATGTCGCCGGACTCGGCAGCTGGCTGCCCGAACCGGTGCCGGTCGCGGAGTGCGTCGCGGCCGGGGAGTGCGGCCAGGAGTGGATCGACGACTTCGGGTACGAGTCCGTCCGGATCGCCCGCGAGGCGGCCGGCGAGGCCTGGACCGCCCCGCCGGACATGGCCGTCGCCGCGGGCCGTACCGCCCACGAGCGCTCCGGCCTGCCGAAGTCGGCGTACTCCCTGCTGCTGCACGGCAGCACCTGGTTCCAGGGGCTGGACATCTGGCCGGCCGCCTCCTACGTGGCCAAGCGCACCGTCGGCTCCACCGTGCCGGGCCTCGACGTGCAGCAGCGCTGCAACGTCGGCATCAGCGGCCTGGAGCTGGCCGCCGCCCATCTGACGGCCGGTTTCGGCAGCGCGGTCATGCTCACCACCGCCGACCGCTTCGGCGGCCCCGGCGCCGACCGCTGGCGCCTGAGGCACGGCAACGCCTACGCCGACGGCGCCACCGCCACCGTCCTGTCCACCGAGGGCGGCTTCGCCCGGCTGGTGGCGACCGCCACCGTCGCCGACAACACCCTCGAACCGATGGCCCGCGGCGACGAGGAGTTCGCCCCCGTCTCACGCGCCGCCGAACGGCAGATCGACCTCACCGCGCGGGGCGACGCCCACCGGGCCGTCAGCGACGAGACATTCACCAACATCCGCTTCGGCAAGGTCATGCAGGAGGCCAAGCAGGCCGTCCTGGACGACGCGGGCCTGGAGACCGCCGACCTCGCGTACGTCGTCATCCCGTCCACCGGGCGGATCCAGGGACCCTTCCAGATCCACCACCTGCTCGGGGTCGAGGAGGAGCGGACCACCTGGGAGTTCGCCCGTCGCAGCGGACACATCGGCGCCGGCGACTGGGCCGCGGGGCTCGAACACCTCCTGTGCACGGGGGCGTTGAGCCCGGGCGACCACGTGATGCTCTACGGCGGCGGCGCGGGATACACGATCACCACCGCCGTCCTGGAGATCACCGCCGTCCCCGACTGGGCCACTTCGCCCCGCCGGTGAACCACCTATCCATCACGAGGAGTTGGCACATCCCATGGAGATCGTCGGCAGGGGATTCCTGGCCGGGCATCTGGCGGGCATCAGCGACCACCACCCCGACGTGGTGGCGCTCGCCGCCGGGGTCTCGGCCGCCGGAGACATCCCGCCCGAGCAGTACACGAGGGAGTCGGCCCGGCTCTACGAGACGCTTCGGTACTGTGAGAAGCACGGCAAGCGGCTGGTGTTCTTCTCCACGGCGTCCGCCGGGATGTACTCGGTGCCCGACGCCTCGCCCGGCCGTGAGGACGGGCCGGTCTACCCGGCCACTCCGTACGGCCGCCACAAGCTCTCCCTCGAGGCCGTGGTCAGGTCCTCCGACGTCGAGTACCTGATCCTGCGCCTGTCCCACGTGGTGGGCTTCAACCAGCCCGCGCACCAGCTGCTGCCCGCCCTCGTGCGGCAGCTGTCGAGCGGCCGGATCCATGTGCACCGCGGCGCCCAGCGCGACCTGATCGACGTCGAGGACGTCGTCAAGATCGTGCACACGCTGCTGGTCGACGGCCGCACCCGCGACGTCGTCAACGTCGCCTCCGGGCAGGCCCCCCGCATCGAGGACGTCATCGCCCACATGGAGGGCCTGCTCGGCACCAGCGCCGAGAAGACCTATGTGGAGGCCTCCGGCGCCCAGCCCGTCTCCATCGACAAGCTCTGCCGGCTCGTGCCGACCGTGTACGGCCTCGGCTTCGGCCCCGACTACTACCGGTCCGTGCTCGACAAGTACGTCCACGCGTACGTGCCGCAGCCCGCCTGAACGACCGTCACCTCACCTCACCTCACCTCACCTCGCCCCACCCCACCTCGCCCCACTCATCCACCGAAAGGCACCGAGACATGACCGCCAACGCCCCTGTCGTCGCCGTCGCCCACTTCGTGCTCAAGGACAAGCACAAGCAGAAGGGCGCCGAGTTCGAGAAGGCGTACCAGACCTACAAGGAGGCCGTCTCGCAGCGTGACGGCCTGCTGCGCACCGCCCTGCTGCGGGGCATCTCCGCGCCCGACTCCTTCGTCATCCTCACCTGGTGGCGGGACGCGGAGGCGCACCGCACGGTCGTCGGCGACTGGCAGTTCTTCACCGCCGTCAGCAGCCGGTTCGTCTACCTGGCCTCGATCATCAGCGTGCACGGTCCCGTGCTGGCCGGCGAGAAGGCCGCGGACGGCGTGGGCGAGGCCGAGGCCCCGGCGGCCGACGCCGCCGTCGCGCTGACCACGTTCACCCTGCGCGAGGGCGCCGACCAGCAGGCCTTCGAGGAGGCCTTCCTCGGCCACGTCTCCTTCGTGAAGGCCAACGACGGCTTCCTCGCCCACCAGCTGGTCCGCTCCGACCGCGAGACCGGGTCCTACGTCAACATCGGCTGGTGGACCGGGCCGCAGGCCTACGCGCCGGTCCTGCGCAGCCCCGAGATGGCCGCCGACGCGCAGCGCATGGCCGCGCACGCGGAGGTGCAGGGCGGCCTCTACGCCGTCGCCGTGGACACGGCCCGGGAGCGGGTGCCGGCCGCGTAAGGCGCACGAAGAGGGGGCCGGGTCCATGGGACCCGGCCCCCTCTTCGTGTGTCCGGCTACAGCGCGAACAGCTCCTCCGCGACCCGGATGGACGGGTTGCCGTACGCGACGGTGCGCAGGATCTTCCGGTACAGCGGGGTGTGCCGGACCACCGCGGCCAGGCGGGGCCGCACCCGGGTGGCGAACGTGCCCGTCGACAGCATCGCCTTGCTCTGGACGCCCTGCAGCCGCATCGTGGCCGCGATGTCGGGGGCCCGCAGCCGCTCGAACCGGGACAGGGACTCCACACCGGTGTCCTCCCGGCGCACCGCCTCGACCAGCACCGGATGGAGCACCACGGCGTCCTGCACGGCCAGGTTGATGCCCTGCGCGCCGATCGGGCTGTGGGTGTGCGCGGCGTCGCCGATCAGCACCAGACCGTCCACGGCCCAGCGCTCGGCACGCCCGGAGAAGACGTCGAGCAGGCTCAGGTCGCGCAGCGAGGTGATCTGGTCGTCGATCAGCTCCGCGTACGCCGGCACCGCCCGCGCCAGCTGGTCCTTGATGTGCCCGAGCCCGGCCCGGGCGACCTCCTGGTACCCCTTGTGCGGCAGCGTCCAGCCGACCTGCACGTTGTCCGGCCACGACCCGTACACCAGAACCGGGCTGGTGCCCGCGCCGCGGAACACCCGCACGTCGTGCCCGGCCTCGCGCCGCGCGCCGCGCAGCTTGAACCAGAGCACGTCCTGGTCGAACGCCTCGGTCCGGCCCGCCTCGATCCCGGCGAGCCGCCGCACCTTGGAGAACCGGCCGTCGGCGCCGACCACCACCTTCGCGCGGAAGACGTGCCCGTCACCGGTCACCCCGGTCACCCGCCCCCCGTCGTCGCGCAGCAGCCCGCCGACCCGGCAGCCGTCGACATACCGGAAGCCGCTGAACCGGGCGCAGTGCAGCAGGAGTTCGGTCAGCAGATGGGACTGGGGGATGGACAGCAGATGGTCGTACGGGGCGGGCAGCGACCGGTAGTCGATGTCGAGCAGCACCCGGTCCTGCTCCAGGAGCCGGAACCGGGAGTGCTCGTGGCAGCCGCGCGCCCGCGCCTTCTCCAGCACGCCCAGCTGGTCCAGGATCCTCATCGCGCCGGGCTGCAGGATCTCCCCGCGGAACTCCCGCTGGTGCGACCGCGAACGCTCCACCACGCTGACCCGCAGCCCCGACCGGAGCAGCAGCAGCGCCAGGGTGAGCCCGGCCGGCCCGGCGCCGACGACGCAGACGTCCGACTCGATCTCCTCGACGTCCGCCGCCTCGCTCATCGGGCACCCGCGAGCGTGAGCGCGTCCCGCACCCCGGCCTCGGCGAGCCGGCGCACCCGCTCGTGCTCGCCCGTGGCGACGGCCAGCACATCCGCCGTCACCCGCACGCCGCCCGCCTCCTCGGCCAGCCGCCACCGCGTCCGGTACAGCCGCGCGGGCGCGGGCGGCGACAGAGGCTTCTGCACGAGGACGTCGTCGCCGTGCGCGATCTGTACCGCGGGGCCCGTCTCCACGTCCCCGAACCAGGCGTCGCCGTCCCCGGCGGGCAGCGCGGCCAGCAGCCGGCCGCGGACCTCGGCGAGGGAGCCGCCGGCGACCAGCGCCGCGGACTCGGCGCGGATCACGTCCGTGGTGAGCGCGGTGGCGCTCTCCGTCTGCGACTTCAGCGTCCGCATCTGCAGGGCTCCGTGCCGGTCCAGCTCCCCGGCGGTCTCGGCGGGGTCGGCGTCGGTGGTGAACCAGTGCCCGGACTCCACCCGGCAGCCCCCGTCGGGCCGGGACACGAAGTCCCAGGTGCCGCCCAGCTGCCGGATCGGGCCGACGGAGCCCCGCTGCTCGAACACCATGCGCAGCGCCCGCGGGTCCAGGGTGCGCTTCGACGTCCACACGCGCAGCCCGGTGCCGTCGGGCCGCACGGCCCAGAATTTCACCTCGTCGTCCGCGCCCTCGCGGCCGAGCACCTCGGTGTGCGCGATCCAGGGGTAGAGCACCGGCCAGTCGGCGACACCGGTCAGCGCCCGGTAGACGGAGTCGGCGGGGGCGTCGATGTCGACGGTGGCGCGGGTGTGGTGGACCTGCCGTTCGGTACCGGCGAATACGGTCATGAGGGGACCTTTCAACGGGCGGTCTGGGAAAGGGATGCGGCGCGCAGCATCCGGCTGAGGGTGAGCGCGGGATCGCGGACCACCACCGGGGCGAGGGCCGCGTCGATCCGGTGCAGCAGCTCCGGGTCCAGCGGGGTTCGCAGGGCCGCGAGGTTGCGGGTGATCTGCTCGGGCGCGGACGCGCCGATGACGGCGGTGGCGACCGCCTCGCTGCGCAGCGCCCAGGCGAGCGCGAGCCGGGGGAGCGTGAGACCGGCCTGGCCGGCCAGCTCCGCGGCCCGGGAGACGGCGGTCAGCACCGCGTCGTCCAGGAAGTCGAACCGGCGGATGGAGACCTCGCCGCCGCGCGCGGCCACGGCACGCGAACCGGCCGGAGGCGGCTGCCCGGGCCGGTACTTGCCGGTCAGCACGCCTCCGGCCAGCGGTGACCACACCATCTGCCCGATGCCGAGTGCGGTGCACGCGGGCATCACCTCGGGCTCGATCACCCGCCACAGCAGCGAGTACTGCGGCTGGTTGGCGACCAGCGGCACCCCGAGTTCGCGGGCGAGCACGGCCGCGCGCCCGATCTCGTCGGCGGCCCACTCGGACACGCCGACGCAGCGGACCTTCCCGGCGCGCACGGCGTCGGCGAAGGCCCCCATGGTCTCTTCCAGCGGGGTCGAGTCGTCGTACAGATGCGCCTGGTACAGGTCGACGTGCCCGGTGCCCAGCCGCCGCAGCGACGCGTCCAGGCTCGTGGCGATCCGCCCGGCGGAGAGCGCGCCGGGACCGGGCCCGCCGCCCCTGCCCACCTTGGTGCAGACGACGACGGAGTCCCGGTCCACGCCACGCAGTGCCCGGCCGAGCAGTTCCTCGGCCCGGCCGCCCGCGTAGGCGTCCGCGGTGTCGAAGGTCGTGATGCCTGCGTCCAGCGCGGCGCGTACGCACGCCAGGGCGTTCGCGTCGGCGAGCTGGTTGCCGGCGGTCAGCGAGTTCCCGAACGCGATCCGGCTGACCACCGGCCCGTCCGTGCCGAGTCGGCGGTACTCCATGGGGTCCTCCTGTTCAGACCGCGCCGGCGGCGAGGTCGGCGCGATTGCCCGCGATCGGCGAGGCGGGCAGCGCGCGCTCCACGAAGGGGGCACGGGCGGCGGCCGCCTGCTCGGCGGAGCGCCAGCGGGTCAGGGCGGTGAAGCCGCCGGGGCGGGCGAACAGCGACTTGGCGACGTCGGCGCCGACGAAGCCGTCGGCCTCCGCGTAGCCGCGGTACGCGCCCGGGTCCTCGTCGGTGAAGAACTCGACGACGAGGTGGTCGCCGTCGCCGGCGCTCGCGCCGTCCAGGCGCAGCACGCCCGCGGACGGGTCGGCGACCACGTCCACGATCCGGTGGAACTCCTCGGCGTGCGCCTTGAACGTGTCGCTCGCGAGCACCGCCTGGAAGTCCTCCGGCTTCTCCCACCAGCCGAAGTTGACGTACACCCCGGGCTGCTCGGTGGAGCGGACCGCCTGGTGGGCGACGAACCCGGGGCGGCCGCGCATCCACTCCACATGGCTGAGGAAACGCTCCTCGAACTCCTCGGCGCACGCCGGGTCCTTGAGCGTGAAGGTGTTGACGACGGTGAAGTTCATGGTCCCTCCGGGGGTCAGGCGGGCTGGTGGTTCCTCAGCTGCTCGGCCAGCAGCCGCCGCTGGATCTTTCCGTTGCCGGAGCGCGGGATGGCGTCGAGCGCCATCGCGTCCCGGATGTGCTGGTAGTACGGCAGTGCGTCGTTCACCTCGGCGACCACGTCCCCCAGCGCCGACGGCTCGCGCAGGACGACCAGCGCCCCGGCGACCGCCCCGTGCGCGGTGTCCGGCAGCTCGACCACGACGGCGTCCGCGACCCGCGGGTCGCGCAGCAGGACCCGCTCCACGTCGGACGGCGCGACCAGGAAGTTGTCGCACTTGAAGACGTCCTTGAGCCGGTCCACCAGGAACAGCCGGCCGTCCTCGTCGACGCGTCCCACGTCGCCGGTGCTCAGCCAGCCGTCCGGCTCCAGCCCCGTGCCGTCGGGGCCACCGAGGTAGCCCCGCATGACCTGGGGTCCGCGCAGCTGCACCTCGCCCGCTGAGCCGGCGGGAAGCACGGCCCGGGTGTCGATGTCCACGATCCGGCACTCGGTCCCGGCGACGGGCCGCCCGACCGAACCGTGCACCGGCCGGTCGGGGTCGTCGCTGTGCGTCAGCGGGGAGGTCTCGGCCAGCCCGTACCCCTGGAAGACGGGGACGGAGAACCGCTTCGAGAGCCTGCGGGCCGCGGCGACCGGCAGTCCCGACCCGCCGGACGCGATCCGCCGCAGGGAGCGCACCGACACGCTGTCAAGGTCGGGGTCGGCCGCGAGCCGGGCCAGCCGTACCGGCAGGCTGTAGAGGATCGTCGCACCGCACCGGTTGGCCGTCAGCAGCGCCGCGACCGGCTCCGGCGCAGAGCACAGCACCTGGGTGGCGCCCGCCGCGACCGCCGAGTTGAGGTGCATCGGGTGGTACGTCGGCAGGTGGTTGAGGGCGACCGTGGCGCCGTCGAGACGGTGGGCGTCGGCGATCTGGGCCGCGTTGACGACGACGTTGCGGTGGCTCAGCCGCACCGCCTTGGGGCGGCCGGTCGTCCCGCTGGTGAACTGCAGCACGGCGGTGTCGCCGGGCCCGGTGCCGGGGTCGGCGGGCGCGCCGGCGCCCGCGGGCAGCGCCCCGATGCGGAGCACCTCCCGCAGCGCGGGCAGTCGGTCGCGTACGGCGGCCAGCCGGGCCTCCAGCGCCGCGTCGACGACGGCGACCGCGGCGCCGCCGAGCGCCAGCACGTGCAGCAGGTCCTCCTCGCGCAGCAGGGGGTTGACCACTGCGACGGTCCGCCCCGCGCGGGCGGCGGCGTGGTAGGCCACCGCGAAGTCCGGGTGCAGGACGGACGCCACCGCCACCACCTCGCCCGCCGCCGTGAGGTCCTGCAGCGCGGCGGCGAAGGAGTCGACGCGCGCGTCGAGCGTCGCGTAGTCCAGCTCCGTGCCGTCGTCGACGATCGCCGGGTGCGCCGGGGTGGCGGCCGCGGCCCGCGCGAGCAACTGGTCGATCCGGTCGGGCAGTTCGTACCGCAGCTCAGCCACGGAGCGCCTCCGCGTGCGCCTTGGCCAGCTTCAGGGTGTTGGTGCTGTTGGTGCTGAGCGCCTTGTGGACGTACTCGCGGGCGTCGGCGACCGTCTTCCCGGCGCCGAGGATCTTCTCCACCGCGGACGGCTTCAGCGTGACCGTGTGCCGGGAGGTGACGCGGACGCCGTCCGTCCCGGGAACGATGGTCCAGCTGCCGGTGTGGGCGGTCATGAGGCCCGGCACGGTGGTCTGCTTGTAGACGATCCGGTCGGGTCCGAACACGACGCGCACCGACTCGGTGGTGTGGGTGGAGCCGTCCCGGGCGCTGGTGTCCATCGCCATGACCTGCACACCCGGCTCGTCCTCGGTCAGGTCCAGGCGGACCACGTGCGGCAGCCGCTCGGGCCACAGGTCGGCCCGGTCGAGGAAGTCGAACACGTCCTTGCCCTCGGCGGCCATCTCCACGGTGTCCTCGAAGGAGAAGACCAGCTCGTCCAGCTCGTGGTACCGCTCGGCGAGCTCCTTGATGTTGCCCAGCTCGGCCCCGCTGTTGCGGTCAACGGCCGCCGTGATCCACTCGACGCCGGCCGGGTCGTCGTCGACGGCGGCGAAGTCGTGGTGCAGCTCCAGCAGCGAGGAGCCGCCGTCGACGGGGGAGACCACCCAGGTGCCGCCCATCGCGGCCACCGGCGGGGCGGACACCTCCTGGCGGAACGTGACGGTCAGCGCGGCCGGGTCCAGGGTGCGGCGCGACACCCAGTTCTTGACCGTGCCGTTCGCGAGCGCCCAGATGTGGATGCGCTCGCTGCCCTCGTCCTTCTCCAGGTGCTCGACGTGCACGTTGGGGGCGAAGTACTGGGGCCACTTGGTGACGTCGGCGACGATCCCGTAGACGACCTCGGCGGGCGCGGCCACGGCGATGCTGTGCAGGGTGCGGTGCGGTGTGGTCACGGACACGGATGGACTTCCTTTGCTCGAAAGGGGGGCTCGAAGGGAGGAGGGGCGGGGCACGCGGCTCAGAAGTTGCCGAGGCCGCCGCAGACGTTGAGGGCCTGCGAGGTGATCGAGGCGGCGGTGTCGGAGGCCAGGTAGCCGACCAGGCCGGCCACCTCCTCGGGCGTGGAGTAGCGGCCGAGCGGGATCTTCGCCTGGAACTTGGCGAGGATCTGCTCCTCCGAGGTGTCGTAGGCCGCCGCGTATCCCTCGCGCACGCGCTGCGCCATGGGCGTCTCGACGTAGCCGGGGCAGACGGCGTTCACGGTGATGCCGGTGGGCGCCAGCTCGTTGCCGAGGGCCTTGGTAAAGCCGACCACGCCGTGCTTGGAGGCGGAGTAGGGGGCGCCGAGGACCACGCCCTGCTTGCCCGCCGTGGAGGCGATGTTGATGATCCGGCCCCAGCCGCGCTCCCGCATGCCGCCCTGGGTCAGGACTTCGCGGGTGGCCAAAAAGACGGAGTTGAGGTTGGTCGCGATGACGTCGTTCCACAGCTCGTCGGTGATGTCGGCGGTGACGCCGCCACCGCTGCGCCCGGCGTTGTTGACCAGCACGTCGATCCGGCCGAACGCGGCCACGGCGGCGCCCACCAGCGCCTTCACCGACTCCGGGTCGCGCACGTCGGCGACGGTCCCGTCGGCCTCGTACCCCTCCTCGCGCAGCTGCTTCACGGTCAGCCGCACCGATTCCTCGCCGCGGGCGCAGATGAAGACGGCGTACCCGGCCTCGGCCAGGGTGCGGGCGGCCGCCAGGCCGATGCCGCTGGTGGCGCCGGTGACGAGCGCGGCCTTGTGGTCCTTGAGCTGCTGAGCCATGGGGTCTCTCCTGGGCGTTCGGTGTCGGTGCGCCCCAAAGTGCCGAGCCCCGCTCGAACCGGTGTAGAGCACCGGTGGATGGCCGTCGCTCCAGAACTCCCCGACCGCCGTTCGAGCGGCGACGGCGAGCGTGAACGGCGCCGGGAGGCTCGCACCGGGACCACCGCAGAGCCACGGCACGACCACCGCAGGAGAGGACCCGTATGACCGTCACCGAGCTGCCGCAGTCCGCCACGGCCGGGCTGTACCAGGAGATCCAGCAGTTCTACGCCCAGCAGATGCACCTGCTCGACGACGGCCGGGTCGAGGAGTGGGCCCGGACCTTCACCGAGGACGGCGTCTTCGCGGCCAACGCCCAGCCCGTCCCGGCCGTCGGCCGCGCCGCGATCACCGAGGCCGCCGCCAAGGCCACCGAGGCGTACGCGGCCGCCGGCGTCCAGCGCCGGCACTGGCTCGGGATGGTCTCGGTCGAGTCCGCCACCGAGCAGACGGTCACCGCCCGCTGCTACGCCCTGGTCATCGAGACCCCGCGCGGCGGCCGTCCCGAGATCAAGGCCAGCACCCTGTGCGAGGACCGCATCGTCCGCGCCGACGGCGCCTGGCAGATCCAGGACCGTCAGATCACCCGCGACGACCTCCTCTGACCATCCCCCCCAGGGCCGGCCGACGCCGGCCCTTCCCCCGGCAGTGCCCGCACGCGACTCCCCCGGCGTGCGGGCACTGCTGTGTGCCGTGCGCTGTGCGCTCCGTGCCCTGTCGGGCTGTGCGTTCTGTGCCGTGTGCCGTGTGCCCGAGGGGCCGGGGGAGGGCCCGGGAACGCCGCAGGCCGCCGCACCCCGTACGGGATGGGCGGCCTGCGCGCGGGAACGGCTGCCGGCGGGGGCCTATGCGGCCCGGAGCGCCGATGCGGCCCCCAGCTGCTCGTTGATGAACTCCAGCAGCAGCCGCGGCGTGGTCGCCTCGGCCACCGTGTCGTCGGACAGCTGGATCCGGTAGTCGCGCTCGATGACACCGGTCACCTGGAGGACGGCCAGCGAGTCGTATCCCAGCTCGTCGAAGGGGGTGTCGAGGACGTCGCCGTCCAGGTCGACGCCCTCGTCGACGCCGGCGCACTCACGCAGCAGGTTGGTCAGTTCTTTCAGTTCCATGGAAGTCACCTGTCTGTTGTGGGTTTTCAGTCGTCGGCGGTCACGACGGCGGCGGCGTTGAAACCGCCCCTGCCGCGCGCCAGCACGAGCGCCGTGCGCACCGGGCCGCGGCGGACCGCGGTGACCAGGTCGAGGGCGCCGTCGGCCGGTGCCGTGACGTTCACGGTCGGCGGGATCACCGCGTCCCGCACGGACAGCAGCGCGGCGGCCAGGTCGAGCGAGGCGCCGCCCGCCAGCAGCCGGCCGGTCATGGTCTTGGGAGCGGTCACCGGCACCCCGCGCGCCCCGAACAGCGCGGTGAGGGCGTCGGTCTCCTGCCGGTCGAGCTCGGGCACGCCGGCCGCGTCGGCGAACACGACGTCCACGGCGGACGGCGCCAGCGACGCCTCCTCCAGGGCGAGTTCGGCGGCGCGCCGCAGCCCGGGCTCACCACCCCGGCCTGGCGCCGGGTCGAAGGTCGCCGCGTACCCGGCGAGCCGTCCGTACACCCGAGCCCCGCGGGCCCGGGCCGCCTGGGCGTCCTCCAGCACGAGGATCGCGCCGCCCTCGCCGACGACGTACCCGGACGCCTCCGCGTCGAAGGGCAGGTACGCCCGCCCGGGGTCCGCCACCATGCTCATCCGGCCGCCCGCGAGCTGGGCGGTCCAGCCCCAGGGGCAGATCGCGCCGTCCACGCCGCCGCTGACGATGAGCTTGCTGCCCTTGCGCAGCTGGCGCCGCGCCTGGGCGACGGCGTCGAGCCCGCCCGCCTGCTCGGTGACCAGCACACCGCTCGGCCCGCGCAGCCCGTGCCGGATGGAGATCTGGCCGGTGTTGACGGCGTAGAACCAGGCGTACGACTGGTAGGCGCTGACGTACTGGCCGCCCTTGCTCCACAGCGCCTGCAGCTCGCGCTGCCCGTACTCGAAGCCGCCCGCGGAGGCGGCAGTGACCACACCGGCGGAGTACGGCGGCAGTTCGTCGGGGGAGGCGCCGCTGTCCTCGACGGCCTCCTTGGCCGCGGTGAGGGCGAGGCGGGTCATGTGGTCGGTGGCCGGCAGGAGCCGGCTCGGGATGTGCTCGGCGGGGTCGAAGCCCGGCACCTCGCCCGCCAGCCGCGCCGGGTAGCCGGACGCGTCGAAGCGGGAGACCGGACGGATGCCGCTCTCGCCGGCCAGCGTCGCCCGCCACCACGCCTCGGTACCCAGGCCGTTGGGGGCGGTGACGCCGATGCCGGTGAAGACCGCGGTCGTCGGGGCGAGTGCGGTGGTCATGCGGCCCTACTCTCTGTCGTACGGTCCGGACGCCCGGGCCTGGTGAGCACGATGGCGCTCTGGAAGCCGCCGAACCCGCTGCCCACGCTGAGCACCGTGTCGATGGTCTTCTCGCGCGCCACGACCGGCGTGTAGTCGAGGTCGCACTTGGGGTCGGCCTCGTGCAGGTTGGCGGTGGGCGGCACCACGCCGTGCTCGATGGCGAGCGCGGACGCCGCGATCTCCAGGGACCCGATGGCGCCGAGCGAGTGCCCGATCATCGACTTGATCGACGACACGGGCGTGGCGTAGGCGTGCTCGCCCAGGCTGCGCTTGAACGCGGCGGTCTCGTGCCGGTCGTTCTGCAGCGTGCCCGAGCCGTGGGCGTTGATGTAGTCGACGGCGGTCCCGGGCAGGCCGGCCTCGTCGAGCGCGACCGTGATCGCCTCGGCCATCTCGGCGCCGTCCGGCCGCAGACCGGTCATGTGGTACGCGTTGGAGCGCGAGGCGAACCCCGCGATCTCGGCGTACATGTGCGCGCCGCGGGCGACGGCCCGCTCGTACTCCTCCAGGACGAAGACGGCGCTGCCCTCGCCCAGGACGAAGCCGTTGCGCGACTTGTCGAAGGGGCGGGAGGCGGTCTCCGCCTCGTCGTTGCGGTTGGAGGTCGCCTTGATGGCGTCGAAGCAGGCGACGGAGATCGGCGAGATCGGCGCCTCGGTGGCCCCGGCGATCATCACATCGGCACTGCCTTCGCGGATCAGCTCGACGGCGTGGCCGACCGAGTCGAGCCCGGAGGTGCAGCCGGTCGACACCACGGCCGTCGGCCCCTGCGCACCGAACTCCCAGGCCACCTCGGCGGCGAAGGAACTCGGCACGAAGCTGTCGTACAGGTGCGGGACGGCCCGCTCGTGGTCGACCAGCCAGGCTTCTCCGTCGTCGCTGACGGCCGCGTACTCGTAGTCGAGGCTGGTGGTGGCGCCGACCGCGCTGCCGATGGTGACACCGGTGCGGAACGGGTCGGTGTCCGCCGGGCCGAGGCCGCTGTCCGAGACCGCCTCGCGGGCGGCTGTCAGGGCGAACTGGGCGGCCCGGTCGAGCCGTTCGCCCTGCTCCTCGGTCAGCCCCTGGGCGACCGGGTCGAAGTCGACCTCGGCGGCGATGCGGGACCGGAAGGCCGAGGCGTCGAAGAGCGAGATCGCCCGGGTCGCGGTGCGGCCCTCGGTCAGCAGGGACCAGTACTCCTTGGTGCCGACGCCCCCGGGGGCTACCACACCGATTCCGGTAATGACGACGCGTCGGCTCATCGGGCCTCCTCGGTTCGCGGGTCGCGGGGGGTCGCCCCGGGAGAATGCAGCACGGCTGCGTCACCTCTCTGATCGGTCAGCTGTCGCCATGAGTCTCGACGCGGCGTCTTGATCCGCGCTCGACTCGTCTTGGAACGGCCCCCGCAACTCCTCGGCCACCTCGCGCAGCAGTCGCGGCACGGACCGCTCCCGTACGAAGAAGTGGCCGCCCGGCAGGGTCTGGAGCCGGAACCCGGCGTCCGTGTAGTCCGCCCACTCGGCCATGTCGGCCAGCGGCGAGATCGGGTCGTCCCGCCCCGCCAGCGCGGTCAGCGGGGTGCGCAGCCGCGTGCCCGCCCCCGCCCGGCACAGCGACTCGGCGAGCCGCAGGTCGTCCCGCAGGGCCGGCACCACCCGCCGTTGCCACAGCGCGACGTCACGGCCGGCGGCCTCCGCGGGTATCGCGTCCAGATCGACCAGCAGCTCCAGCAGCTGCCGGTCCGCCAGGTCGGCGCTGCGCACCAGGAGATTGCGCAGATGCGGCGGGGGCACGGCCCCGACCACGAGCCGCGCGGGCGGGTGCAGGCCGTCCTTCTCCAAGGCCAGCGTCAGCGCGTGGGCGACAAGACCGCCGAGGCTGTGCCCGTAGAGCAGATACGGCCGGTCCAGCAGCGGCAGGATCAACTCCTGCAGCTCGGTCATGAGTTCGGCGGCGTCCGTTATCCTCGGCTCTCTGGAGCGCGGCCCGCGTCCCGGCAGCAGTACCGGGACCACCTCGGCGGCGTCGCCGAGGTCCCGCTGCCAGCGGGCGAAGGACGAGACACCGGCGCCCGCGTGGTGGAAGCAGAACAGCCAGGGCGCCGCCATCTCCGAACTCGTCCGGAGCCTCATTCCCCGATCAGGGCCACGGCCCGGGTCCAGCCCGCTCCCGCACCGGCGATCTTCACGGGGAAGCAGGACACCCGGAAGCCGTGCGCGGGCAGGGTGTCGAGCTGGGCGAGCCGCTCCACCTGGCAGTACTCGCGCCGCCGCCCGGCGAAGTGGGCCGGCCACAGCACCGAGCGGTCGCCGGTCTCCTGGTAGGCGCGGATCATGTGGCCGAAGGGGGCGTCCAGGCTCCAGGCGTCGGTGCCGATGACGCGCACGCCGAGGTCCAGAAGGTGGTCGGTGGCCGGGCCGTCGAGCCCGGCGAACTCGGTGAAGTACCGCGAGGTACCGGCGTGCACGGAGGCGCCGGTGTGCAGCAGGACGATGTCCAGCGGGCGCGGCACGTACCCCGCATCGGCGATCGCCTTCTCGATCCGGTCGACGCCGATGACGCCGGTGCCGACGTCGCTGACGTCGAGGACCACGGCCGGGCGCAGGAACCAGTCGAGCGGCATCTCGTCGATGGTCCGCGGGCGTCCGTAGGAGCCGACCGAGCCGTAGTGCGAGGGCGCGTCCACATGGGTGCCGGTGTGGCTGGTCAGGGTGAGCGTGTCCAGCGAGAGCAGTTCACCGCCCGGCAGGTCGGCGGGGTCGAAGTCGAGACCGAAGTGCTCCTTCATCTCCGCCGCCATGTGCCGGGCCCCCTCGGCCGGCGTCATGATCTCGTGGACGATCGGGTCCGGCTCCCACCCCGACGCGTCCACGGCGGACGACAGGTCGATGACTCGCAAGGTGAACCCCCAGGTTCGGTAGGAGAGTTTCGGGGGCACCGTGCGGCCACACCCTGGAGGACCGGTCGAGTCGCGCACGCGCCGGGCCGCCCGCCCGCCGGGAAGGGGGCGGGGGGACCGACGGCGTCGCGGCGAGCGCCCCGGTCAGGCGGCGAACAGGTCCAGCGTGCGGCGCCCCGCGGAGGTCGCCGCGTCCAGGGAGGGGTCCCCGGCGAGCACCGCGTGGTGCAGCTGCCGCAGCCGCGTGGAAGGGTCCAGGCCCAGCTCGTCGGCGAGGCCGCGGCGCAGGTTCTGGTACACGTCCAGCGCCTGCCACTGCCGTCCCGACCGGTACAGCGCCACCATGCACTGCGCGTGCAGCCCCTCGTGCAGCGGGTGCCGAGCCGTCAGCGAGGTCAGCTCCGCCAGCAGCTGCATGTGGCGCCCGAGGCGCAGATCGCAGTCGATGCGCTGCTCCAGCACCTCCAGCCGGCTCTGCTCCAGCCGCACCAGCTCGATCTCCAGGAGCGGGCCGAGCCGTACGTCGACCAGGGCCGGCCCGCGCCACATGGCGAGCGCGTCCCGGTACAGGGCGGTGGCCGTGGTGTCGTCGCCCCGGTCGGCCTCGGACCGGGCGGTGGCCACCAGCCGGTCGTACTCGTGCACGTCGACCGCGCCGGGCTGCACCTCGAGCAGGTAGCCGCCGTGCCGGGTGGCCAGCACGTCCCGGGCGCCGTAGGGGCTGTCCGGGCCGAGCGCCTTACCGATCAGCCGGCGCAGCTGGAGGATGTAGGTCTGCAGCGTGGTCAGCGCGCTGCGGGGCATGTCGCCGCCCCAGATCTCCTCCATCAGCGTCGGCACGGGCACGACCTGGTTCGTGTACATGGACAGCAGGGCCAGGATCTGCCGGGGCTTGCCGGCGCTCGGGACGATCGATGTGCCACCTGTTTCGGCCATCAGCGGGCCGAGCACCTTGATCTCCATCGTGGATTCCTCCGGGGTTGGATCCGCCGGACCTCCCCGTCGTATCGGGTCCGGCTGCAACACCCTCCGAAGCTCTCATCGGGGTCCGTTCCCGGCCAGTGCGAGGCTCCTGAACCCGGCATGCGGCTCTCCCCG
The DNA here is from genome assembly GCF_044768135.1 of Streptomyces sp. NPDC101165. Classification (NCBI taxonomy): domain Bacteria; kingdom Bacillati; phylum Actinomycetota; class Actinomycetes; order Kitasatosporales; family Streptomycetaceae; genus Streptomyces; species Streptomyces sp. NPDC101165. Next base: position 501,485 of record NZ_JBIWPG010000002.1, read on the forward strand.
TGACAGGTGTGAAAGTTTCATGTGCATCGCGTGACCGTGGCACTGGGGAGTCACGGATTCCGGCGGCAGGGTTCTCGGTGTCGGCACGACCGGAAACCGAGTGCCTACGGGGGGTTCCCCCCAACGTCAGCTCACTGACCAAGGGATGGATGTCATGCAGGGGAACATGATTGTCACGGGTGCCGGCCAGGACGACCTCGTCATCGAGGAGTTCGGGCGGAACGCGATCGTCGGGCAGGCGCCGAAGCTGTGCCTCGGCTGCGGAGTGGCGCTGCCCGAGTCCGCCAAGTCCGCCCAGTACGCCGCCTGATGGGCGTCGGCCGGACCGCCGTCCCGCTGCTGGGGTTCAAGCCGCACCTGCGGGTCGAGCAGGTGCCCGGTGAAGCGGTCTACCTGATCTCCGACCAGCGGGTGACCGCCCTGCACGGCCAGCAGATCAGCCGGCTCGCGCCCCTTCTGGACGGCACCCGGCCGCTGGAGGGGATCGCCCGCGACACCGCGGACACCCTGCCCGCCGGACAGGCGGCCCGGCTGGTGTCCCGGCTGAGCGGCGCCGGACTCCTGTGCAACCGCGCCGAGCGCGTCGTGGAGCCGGAGCGGGCGGCCGAGGAGGCCTACTGGGAGGCGGGCGGCCTGGACGGCGACCGCGCTGCGGCCGCCCGCACGGACGGGACGGTCCAGGTGCTCGCGGTGGGGGGTGTGGACGCCGCCGAGCTGTCCGCCTGCCTCGAGGCCGTCGGCCTCACGACGGCCGAGCCCGGGCACGAGGCGGGCGCCGCCCTCGCGGTGGTCCTCTGCGACGACTACCTCGACCCGGCGCTCGCCGCCGTGGACGCCGAGTTCCGCGCGGCCGGCCGGCGCTGGCTGCCGGTGAAGACCGAGGGCGCCGAGCTGTGGCTGGGCCCGTTCCTCGGCGGCGGGGACGGCCCCTGCTGGTCCTGCCTGGCCGAACGCCTGTGGCGGTCCCGCCCCGTGGAGGCGCACATCCAGCGGATGCTGGGCCGGTCCGGCCCGGTGCCGCGCCCCTCCTGCTCGCTGCCCGCGTCCCGGCTGACGGCGCTGCACCTGGCCGCGCTGGAGGCCGCCAAGTGGCTGGCCGGATACCGGCACGCGAGCCAGCAGGCGCTGCGCACCCTCGACAGCCTGACGCTGGCCGGGGAGCAGCATCCGGTGAGCCTGCGCCCGCAGTGCGCGACGTGCGGCGAGCCGGGCATGGCCGCCGCCCAGGTGCAGACCCCCGTGGTGCTGCGCTCCCGGCTCAAGACGGACACCGGCGGCAACGGCCACCGCAGTCTCGGCCCGCGGCAGCTCCTGGACCGCTACGGGCACCTGGTGGACCCGATCACCGGGCTGGTCCGGGACATCACCCGCTATCCGTGCGGTCCGGAGTTTCTCAACTCCTACTGCGCCGGACTCAACCCGGCCGTCGCCGGCCAGGGGATCGGGGCGATCCGCGGCGGGCTGCGCGCCGCCGTGGGCGGCAAGGGGGCCACCGCGCTCCAGGCCCGGGTGAGCGCGCTGGCGGAGGCGCTGGAGCGGCACTCCGGGTACGCGGAGGGCGGCGAGGCGACGGTGCGCGGCAGCTACGGTGCGCTCCGGGACCGCGCCGTCCACCCCGACACCGTCCAGCTGTACGACCCGAGGCAGTACGCCGGACGCGCTGAGTGGAACGAGGCCCACGGCCCGTTCCAGTATGTGTGCGAGCCCTTCGACGACGACCGGGAGACGGACTGGACGCCCGTGTGGTCGCTGACCGAACGGCGCCAGAAACTGCTGCCGACGGCACTGCTCTACTACGGGGTGCCGCAGCCGCAGGGCGCCTTCACCTGCCTGGCCACCTCCAACGGCACGGCGGCGGGCGGCACCCTGGAGGACGCCGTGCTCCAGGGGTTCCTGGAACTCGTCGAACGCGACGCCCTCGCCCTGTGGTGGTACAACCGCACCCGACACCCCGCGGTGGACCTGGACGCCTTCGACGACCCCTGGATCACCGAACTCCGCCGCGTGCACGCCTCGCTGGGCCGTGAGGTCTGGGTGCTCGACATCACGGCCGACCTCGGCATCCCGGTGCTGGCCGCGGTCTCCCGGCGCACCGACGGCGGACCGGAGCACATCATGTTCGGCTTCGGCGCCCACCTCGATCCGCGCGTCGCCCTGCGCCGCGCCCTGACCGAGCTGAACCAGATGATGCCGCACGTCCTCGAGGACACCCCCGAGGGCATGACCGTCACCCGGGACGCCGAGGTCGCCCACTGGCTGCGGACCGCCACCACGGCCGCCCACTCGTACCTGCTGCCTGACGGCTCGTCCCCCACCGGGCCCGGCACGCACGCGTACACCCCCCGCGACGATCTGCGAGAGGACATCGAGGCCGCCGTGGCCCTCCTGCGGGAGCACGGGATGGAGCTGCTCGTGCTGGACCAGACACGTCCCGACGTGGGCCTTCCCGTGGTCCGGGTCGTCGTACCCGGTCTGCGCCCGCACTGGGCCCGGTTCGCCCCGGGCCGTCTCTTCGACGTGCCGGTGGCACTCGGCAGACGCGCCGAACCCACCCGGTACGAGGACCTCAACCCCGTACCGCTGTTCCTGTAGCCCCGCCGTCCGACCTCACACCCCGTACACACGGAAGGACCCCCATGCGCATCGACCGGCTCGCGGCCCCCGAACTCTCGGAGCTGTGGTCGCTGCGCGAGGACGTCACGGTCGGGTTCGACGGCGAAGACGTGCTGCTGCGCACGCCGTGGGGCCGGCGTACCGTGCCGCGGCCCGCGCGCTCCGTCCGCGAGGCGCTGCGTCGGATGCTGCTCGGTCCGGTCTCCCTCGCCAACGTGGTCCCCGGATTCCCCGGCTACGACGTCCCCGAGGAGCACTGGGACGACGCGTCCCGGGAACTGCTCACCGTCCTCGACGCGCACCAGGACGTGGTGGTCCGGCACCTGGCGGTCGGTGCCACCCTGTGCCTGAGCGTGCTGCCCGTCGCGCCCGGCGCCGGCTTCCGCCCGGCGTCCGCGGAGCCGGGCGGCCGGGCGCGGCTGCGGGACGACGTCCGGGTCCGGCGCGAGGGACGCACCACGGTCCTGAACTCCCCGCGCCTGCACCACCGCCTCGAACTGCACGGTCCCGAGGCCGACCGCCTCCTCGACTGGCTGAGCGGCCGTCGCGACGGCACCCCGGCACATCCCCCGCCGGCCGTCGCCCGCGCCGCACGCTGTTACGCGGCCGCCGCCGGACTGCTCGCCGAACGCGTCGCACCCGGCTGCGGACTGCCCTGGTTCGGCCGGGGGCTACTGAACGGTAAAGAAGATTCTTTATGATTCCGAACCGGGACTGTGCTGTGACCAAGCACTGTGGACCATGGGGGAATTTTGGGAATATTCGAAGACGGCCGCGCGGACGGGCAACCCGCGCCGGCCGGCAGTCAGGAACTACCACCGCGTAAGGCGATAGCCATCACCGCGGTGGTTCTCGTCGGATTCTTCGTCATCGACGGCTCGTACGTCTGGGCCGAACACCCGCCCGCCTGGGAGCTCGGCGCCGCCCTGTTCGGGTTCGCGGCCATCCTCCTGCTGCAACTGGGCCACTCCTTCCCCAGGTTGTTCCCCGTCGCGCCCCGCTACCGGGCCGTGACCTGGGTGCTGCAGGGCCTGCTCGCCTATCTGCCGATCACCCGGTTCGGCGTGGCGTGGGGCGGTATGACGGAGTTCCTGACGGCCTCGGCGGTGCTGGTGTTCCCAGCCGCGATCGGCTGGCCTCTGTTCTGCCTCTGCGTCGTCGGGGACAGCGCGGTCTTCTTCCACTTCGCCGACGGCTGGGCCACGATCGCGTACAACACGACGGAGGCCGTGCTGATCCCGCTGATCGTGATCGGCCTGTCGCGGATGTCGGGCATGATCGCCCACCTGCACCGCTCCCGCGCCGAACTCGCCCGTCTGGCCGTCGACGGCGAACGGCTGCGCTTCGCACGGGACCTGCACGACGTGCTCGGCTACAGCCTTTCGGCGGTCTCCCTCAAGTGCGAACTGGCCTACCGTCTGCTGGCGGACGCCCCGGCGATGGCGCGGGACGAACTGACCGGGGTGCTCCGCACCTCCCGCAAGGCGCTGGCCGACGTGCGGTCGGTGAGCAGGGGGTACCGGGAGATGTCGCTCTCCGGTGAGGCGGACGCGGCCGTGTCGATGCTGGCCGCGGCCGGGATCAGGGCCGACGTGGGCTACGACTGCGGGCAGTTGCCGGGTGCGGTGGACACCGCGCTCGCGGCGGTGCTGCGCGAGGGCCTGACGAACATGCTGCGGCACAGCAAGGCCGAGCACTGTGTGATCAGGGCCGAGGCCCATGACGCCACCGCGCGCCTGAGTGTCGTCAACGACGGCGTCGGACGCGCGTCCCGGGTCGTGCACTCGGTCGCCGACGGGGGGCTCGCCGTCCTGGAACGGCGGATCCGCGCGCTCGGCGGTTCGCTCCGTCACGCACCGGACGCCGACGGCTGGTTCCGCATCGAGGCCGCGGTGCCGCTGAGCGAGCCGGCCCTGCCCGAGCCCGCCTCCTCCCGCCCCGCCCCGCCCGGCGCGCCGCGTCCGGCGACGACGACGAGGCGCAGGCGTACGAGTGCGTGTACCCGGACATGGTGCCGACGGCGGCCACGGCGATCACCTCCGCCGTCCTCCTCGGCTACTTCGTGGCCTCGGCGGTCCTCGCCCTCTCCTTCGAGCCGGGCCCCGGACGGACGGCCGCGAGCGCGGCCTGGCTCGTGGGCGCCTGCGCCCTCCAGGTCGCCCAGTCGTTCCACTGGCGCCTGCCGTGGTCGGCGTGGTGGGCCGGATGGCCGCGGTACGCGGCGCTCGCACTGCAGGCGGCGTTCCAGGTCGTCCCGTCCCTGCTGTTCGGGATCGAGTGGCTGGGGCTGCCCGGCTTCGTCGCGGGCTCCGCCCTCCTCGTGCTGCCCGCTGCCGCCGCCTGGCCGGTGGCCGCCGGCGTCGTCGCGAGCAGCACGCTCACGCTCTACCTCGTCGGCAACGCCACCCAGGACATCATCTACCTGTCCGCCTACGACGTGATCTGCGCACTGGTCGTCTTCGGCCTGTCCCGCATGGCCCAGCTCGCCTTCGAACTGCACTGGTCGCGCGCCGAGATCGCCCGGCTCGCCGTGATCACCGAACGCCTCCGCTTCGCCCGTGACCTGCACGACCTGCTCGGGTTCAGCCTCTCCGCGATCACCCTCAAGTGCGAACTGGTCCGCAGGCTGGCCGAGGACAAGCCGGTGCAGGCCCAGCGGGAACTCACCGAGGTGCTCCAGATCGTCCGGCAGGCGCTGGCCGATGTACGGACCGTGGCGGGCGGCACCCACCGGATGAGCCTGAGCGCGGAGGCCGAGAGCGCGGTGACCATGCTGGCCGGCGTGGGCATCCAGGCACAGGTTCGGCTCGACTGCGGTGAGCTGCCCGGCGACGTCGACACCGTCCTCGCGACCCTGCTGCGGGAGGGGATGACCAACGTCCTGCGGCACAGCCAGGCCAAGCGGTGCCTGATCACCGCCGAACGCGTGGCGGGGGCGGTACGGCTCTCGCTGGTCAACGACGGGGTGCACGGCTCCGGAGAGCCCGCGCTCGACTCCCGTGGCGGCGGGAGCGGCATCGGGAACCTGTCGACGCGCGTGACGGCGGTCGGCGGCTCCCTCTCGGCGGGACCGCGTACGGACGGCTGGTTCGAACTGGCGGCAGAGGTGGAGCTCGCGCCGGCGGGTTAGCGGCGCACCGGGGCGCCGGCCCGGCCCGGCGCCCCTACAGGGCTCGCAGCCAGCCCGCCTCGCGGGCGATGCGGATCGCGTCCACCCGGTTGCGGGCGTTGAGCTTGCTGACGGCCGAGGTCAGGTAGTTGCGCACGGTCCCGGAGGACAGGTGGAGCCGCGAGGCGATGTGGGACGGCTCATGACCTTCCGCCGCGAGTTGCAGGACCTCCTGCTCCCGCCCGGTGAGCGGGGACGGCCCGGAGTCCAGCGTGGCGAGGGCCAGTTGGGGGTCGATGACCCGCTCGCCCGCGGCGACCTTGCGGATCGCGTCGCACAGCGCGTCGGGGTCGGAGTCCTTCGGCAGGAAGCCGGAGACGTGGGCCGCCAGGGCCCGCCGCAGGTTCCCGGGTCTGCCCAGGCTGGTGAGGATCAGGGTGCGGCACTCCGGCACGGATTCGTGCAGCGAGGCCGCGGCGGTGATGCCGTCGGTGCCGGGGAGGTCGATGTCGAGAACGGCGACGTCCGGTCGCAGCGCGAGGGCGGTCGGCACGATGTCGGAGCCGGACGACAGCTCCGCCACGATCTCCAGTCCCGCTTCCAGCTGGATCAGCGAGACCAGCGCCTTGCGCAGCATGTGCATGTCCTCGGCTATGAGAACTCGTACCACTCATGCCCCCCGTGTCTCAGTTGAATCAGACTCGGCCAAGTATGCCGCACACACTGATCGATACGGATGGCCGGAATCGGTTGTGCTGCGACACGCCCTTTCACGACCTCTCCACCGAAGCTCCAGTGGTTCTCCGGCACTTCTCCGGCCTGCCCTTTCATCCTCCCTGCCACCCCGGCCGCCGACCGGCCGGAGTGAAGGGAGAGGCGACCGAGATGAACGGATACCGCGGCTTGAAAGGTGTGCTCTGACATGGCTCGATGGAAGCGTCCCGGCCACTGGCGCCGCCGGCTCGGCCGCTGGCTGCGACCGGTGGGACACGCCCTCATGGTCCACGGCGGCGTCGATCTGTACCTCGCGGCGGCGGACAGCACCAGGGCCCGGCTCCACGGCCTCGACGACGGCTTCCGGCTCACGGTCGCCGTCGACGCCGACGGCCCGCCGCCCGGCCACCCGGAACGACTGCGCCCCGACCTCCCGCTCAGCTCGCAGGAGATGAACCTCCTGCACGATCTGCTCGACGGGGCGCAGCGGTTCCGCCGATGACCGGACCAGGGCCGACCAGCACGATCGATCGTCAAGTGTTCGTCAAGGACCGGCGCGCAGAGTAGGAGTGGACAGGCATTCGCACCGGCGCAGGGGGAGCAGGGTATGACAGCGGCGACGAGCTTCACACGCGCACTGGCAGAGCGGTTCTCCGCGAGTGCCGGGGACACCGCTCTGCTCTGCCTGGACGAAACCGGCCGGGCCACCGCCCACGACTACCGCGAACTGGACGCCCGGGCCCGCACCGTGGCCGCCGCGCTGCGCGGGCGCCGGGCCGCGGGCGTCCCGGTCCTGGTCGCCACCGGCAGCGGCCCGGACACGGTGGCGGCCCTGCTCGGCTGCCTGTACGCGGGGGCCGTCGCGGTCCCCGTACCCCCACCGGACGCCTCGCGGGCCGCCGCCGAACGCACCGCCGCCATCGCCGCGGAGACCGACGCGCCCCTGCTGCTCACCCACTCCGCGCACGCCCCGGAGTTCTCCCGCCGGCTCGCCGACGCCGGACGCTCCGCGGTCGTGTGCCTCGCGGTCGACCACCTGCCGGCCGCCGTCGCCGACGGGGAGCCACCCGCGCCCGGCCCCGGGGACACCGCCCTCATCCAGTACACCTCCGGCAGCACGGCCGCTCCGCGCGGCGTCCGCGTCACGCACGCCAACCTGCTCGCCGTCATGCGGGCGCTCCAGGACGCCCTGCGCACGGACCGGACCGCCCGCATCGGCGGCTGGCTGCCGCTCCACCACGACCTGGGCCTCATCGGCCAGCTCCTGCACCCCCTCTGGCTCGGCGCCACCGCGGTCCTCATGCCCCAGAGCCTGTTCGCCGCCGACCCGCTGCGCTGGCTGCGCGAGGTCGCCCGGCACGGCGTCACCGTCACCGCCGCCCCCGACTCGGCGTACGCCCGCTGCCTGGCCGCCGTCACCGACGCCGACCTCGCGGAGCTCGACCTCGGCCGGCTGACCGTCGCCGTCAACGCGTCCGAGCCCGTCTCGGCCGTCACCCAGGACGCCTTCGCACGCCGCTTCGCCGCCGCGGGCCTGCGCACCGGCGCACTGGTCGCGGGCTACGGCCTCGCCGAGGCGACCCTGCTGGTCAGCGTCGGCGGCCCGGGCCCGGCGCGGACCACCACCGTCGGCGCCGCCGCACTGGACCACGGCAAGCTCACCCCTCCCGTCCCGGGCCGTCCGGTGCGCACGGTCGTCGGCTGCGGCCGCCCGGCCCCGGACACCGTGCGCATCGTCGATCCGGACACCTCCGCGGTCCTCACGGACGGAACGGTCGGGGAGATCTGGGTCCGCGGCGCGGCGGTCACGGCCGGATACTGGCGCCGCCCCACGGAGACCGCCGCCGCCTTCGACGCGGTCACCGCCCGCGGCGAACACGGCTTCCTGCGCACCGGCGACCTCGGTGCCCTGTCCGACGGCGAGCTGTACGTCACCGGCCGCATCAAGGACGCCCTCCTGATCGACGGCCGGACCCTGCACCCCCAGGAGGCCGAACGTCAACTGGCGCGCACCGGCGCCCCGTTCGGCTCGGCCGTCGTGCTCGCCGCTCCTGCCGAACGGGAGGAGATCGTGGCCATCCAGGAGGTCCACGGCACCGGCTGGAGCACCCGTCAGCTGGCCGACCTGGCCGACCGGGTGCGGGGCAGGCTGCACGGCGAGTTCGGCGCCGACCCCGGCCGGGTGGTCCTGGTCCGCCCCGGCACCGTCCGCCGCACGACCAGCGGCAAGGTCCGCCGCTCCCTGATGCGCGACCTGTACCTGCGCGGCGAGTTGAGGCCGCTGTACGCCCGCGCGGCGGAGGGAGGGCTCAGCCCGTGACCGTGGAACTCCGTGAGCGGGACGACGTCCGCCACCGGGCCGCCCGCCTCGAACGCCGGCTCGGAGACCCCGGCGACCCCGCCAACCCCCTCGGCTTCCGGGCCCTCCTCACCGCCGACGACGCCTGCGAACTCCTCCCGGGCGCGGAGGCGTTGCTCGACGACGAGGGGTTCGGCGCGGAGCTGGTCCCGGTCGCGCTCGGCGGCCGGCTGCACGACGCCGAGAGCCTCGTCCACGTGCTGCGCCCCGTCTTCCGCCGCGACGTGGCCCTCGGCTTCGGGTACGGCATCACCTCGCTGTTCGCGGCGGCCCCGGTCTTCGCCGCCGGATCGCCGGCCCAACGCGCCCACGTGGCACGGCTGCTGGCGTCCGGCGGCCGGGCCACGATCGTGCACCGCTCCCTCGCGCACGGCACCGCGATGCTCCGCGGCGAGGTCGACGCGCTGCCCGACGGCGACGGCTACCTGCTGCGCGGCCGCAAGGACGTCGTCGTCAACGCAGACCGCGCGGGCGCGGTCGTCGCCTACGTCCGGACCGATCCCGCGCCCGGCCCGGCCGCCCACTCGGTGCTGCTGCTCGACCCCGACGCCCTGCGCGGCGACGGGCTCAGACTGCTCGGCCGCCGCCCCACCACCGGCATGCGCGGCTGCCGCTTCGCCGGATACGAGTTCGAGGACTGCCGGGTCTCCGGCGCCGCCCTGGTCGGCGCGGAGGGCGCCGGCGTACGCCTCGCCCTGCGTACCTTCCAGCTCAACCGCACCCTCATCACCGGCGCGGTGATCGCCTCCGTGGACACCGTGCTGCGCTCGGCGCTGCGCACCGCCCTCGCCGACGGCGCCCTCGGCCGACGGCAGCGCGGCGTCCTTGCGGGCGTGTTCGCGGACCTCCTGGCGAGCGACAGCTGCGCCACCGCCGTACTCCGCGCCCTGTCCCTGCTCCCGGACAGCGCCCATCTGGCCGCAGCCGGACTCAAGTACCTCGTGCCCGACCTGCTCCGCGACGATCTCGAGGAGCTGGCCACCGTGCTCGGCGCCGGCGGCTACAGCCGTGACACCGACCAGGGCATGCTCTCCAAACTGCTGCGCGACCTGCCCGCCGCCGGTCTCGGCCACGCCGGCACCGCCTCCTGCCAGGCCGTCGTCATCCCCCAGCTGCCCCTGCTCGCCCGCACCTCCTGGGGCGTCGAACCCGAGCCCACCGACGCCCTCTTCGCCCCCGGCGCCCGGGTCCCCGCCCTCGACCTCACCGCCCTCCAGGTGGCCGGCGGCGGCGACTTCCTGGCCGCAGCGCTCGGCGCCGGCGCCGACCGCCTCGCCGGGGACACCGCCCCGGGCCCGTACGGCACGGTCCTGCGCACCATGGCCACCGCCTTCCGGGACGCCTTGCGGGAGCTGCGGGACGACTGCCGCGCCGTGGAGCCGGGCGACCGGGCGGCCCTCACCGGCCCCGCCATGGCCGCACGCGCCGACCGCCACGCGGTGCTCTGCGTGGTCGGAGCCGCCCTCGCCACCTGGGAACGGCACACCGAGGGCTTCCTCGCCGACCCGGCCTGGCTCGTCCTGGCGCTGCACCGGCTGGGCCGCCGGCTCGGCCTCACCCTGCCATCCCTCCCCGCGGACTGCGTCGACCGCGTGATGGAGGAACTGCTGGCGCGCTTCGCCGCCGGCCGCGGTCTCGACCTCCACGACGCGCCCCTGGTGGAAGCAGGTACCCCGTGAACAGTCCCGCCGTCGCGGCGCCCCTCCACATGCCCGGGCCGGACAGCCCGTGGAGCCGGGTCAGGCAGTCCATGGCCTGGCACGGCCACGTCGTCGTCCACGCGTCGTGGCGCGGCTGGCTGCCCGCCACCCTGGCCGACCCCCGGCTGCGCCCGGTGCTCGGCGCCCGCGACTGGCAGCGGCTGCACGCCCTGACCGACCCGCAGGCCCGCGACCGCTTCGCGGCCTCCCGGCTGCTGCTGAAGCACACGGCCGGAGCCGTCCTGCAGACCCCGCCGGACGCGGTGGAACTCGCGTCCAAGGCGGGCGGACGTCCGTATCTGCGGGGCTGCGACCAGATCGAGGTGAGCCTCAGCCACACCGGCGACCTGCTGGTGGTGGGCCTGAACCGGCGCGGCCGGATCGGCGTCGACACCGAGCGGGGCGACCGCCGCATCCAGTACTCGGCGGTCGAGCGCCATGTGTGCACCCCGGCCGAGCGCCGCCGCCTGGCCGCCCTCCCCGAGGAGGAGCAGCAGCGCGACCTCCTGCGCACCTGGGTCTTGAAGGAGGCCTACACCAAGGCACTCGGGCAGGGCATGCGGATGGGTTTCACCCAGTTCGGCTTCGACCCGGACCACCGCGCGCTGCTCACCCCGACGGGCACCCCGGCCTCGCACGGCGAGTGGTCCTTCGGCACCTTCGCGCTGGACGGCGGCCATCTGATCGGCGTGGCCTGCCACGACGCGGGCTACGGCGACGAGGGCGACACGGCGGTCTCCACCATGCTCGACGAGGGATTCCTCGGCGAGGTCGTCGACCTGGTCGGCCGGACCTCCCGCTGAGCACGGGCGCGCGGGCCCACCGGGGCCGTGCCGCGCGTGCCGGACAATGAATCCCGTGAGCGATGTGAGACATGTGCTGGTCCTGCCCGACCGCGAGGCCGCGGACGAGGCGGCGGAGGCACTGGGGGCGCGGTTCGGCCTCGACGAGGAACCGCGGATCGTGCGGGACGCGCTGGCGGGGGAGGACGACGCCGAGGACGCCCAGTGGTTGGTGGTGCTGACGGACGAGGAGGAGCGCCTCGACGCGGCGGAGCTGGACTCCTTCGCGGGGGAGTGGGACGGCTGGCGGGAGGAGCCGTGATCCGGCGGCGCGGACGCGTTGTCGGTGCCGCGTGGGATGCTGTCGGTGATGGCCAAGAAGACCGCTGACGACGACCTCCTCGCCCCCGTCACCCTGGCGGTGGGCCAGGAGGAGCTGCTGCTCGACCGTGCCGTGCGGGAGGTGGTGGCCGCCGCGCGGGCCGCGGACGCCGACACCGATGTGCGGGACCTGACGTCGGACCAGTTGCAGCCCGGCACGCTCGCCGAGCTGACCAGTCCCTCGCTCTTCGCCGAGCGCAAGGTCGTGGTCGTACGCAACGCCCAGGACCTCTCGGCCGACACGGTCAAGGACGTGAAGGCGTACCTGGGAGCGCCCGCGGAGGAGATCACCCTCGTGCTGCTGCATGCGGGCGGCGCGAAGGGCAAGGGGCTGCTGGACGCCGCGCGCAAGGTCGGGGCGCGGGAGGTGGCCTGCCCGAAGATGACCAAGCCGGCGGACCGGCTGGCGTTCGTGCGGGGCGAGTTCCGGGGGTTCGGGCGGTCGGCCACGCCCGAGGCATGCCAGGCGCTGGTCGACGCGATCGGCAGCGACCTGCGCGAGCTGGCCTCGGCGGTGGCGCAGCTCGTCGCCGACGTCGAGGGGACGATCGACGAGGCCGTCGTCGGGCGGTACTACAAGGGGCGGGCCGAGGCGTCCAGCTTCACGGTCGCCGACCGGGCGGTGGAGGGGCGTACGGCGGAGGCACTGGAGGCGCTGCGGTGGTCGCTGGCCACCGGGGTGGCCCCGGTGATGATCACCAGCGCGCTGGCCCAGGGGGTGCGGGCGATCGGGAAGCTGTCGTCGGCGCGCGGCGGCCGGCCCGCCGACCTCGCCCGTGAGCTGGGCATGCCGCCGTGGAAGATCGACCGCGTGCGCCAGCAGATGCGGGGCTGGACGCCGGACGGGGTGGCCGTGGCGCTGCAGGCGGTCGCCGAGGCCGACGCGGGCGTGAAGGGCGGCGGTGACGACCCCGAGTACGCGCTGGAGAAGGCGGTCGTGACGATCGCCCGGGCCGCGCGGTCCAGAGGACGGAGCTGAGCCTTAGGGCCTGAGCCTTAGGGCGTGAGCGGTGATCCAGTCGCCCGGTGGTCGTCGGCGAGGAGAATCGGAGCTGTCAGCCGTACATCGCCGAAGCACTGGAAGGTGGCGATCGCCATGGCTGAACATCCGCACGCAGCCCTGGTCCGTAAGGGGTACGACGCCTTCTTCCGAGTCGACATGAACGCCCTGCGGGAGCTGATGACGGCGGACGTGACCTATCACGCGCCCGGCAGTCATCCGCTCTCCGGCGACTTCAAGGGCCGGGACGCCGTGATCAAGATGTACGGCAAGCTCTTCCAGGACAGTGGCGGCAGTCTGCGTGTCCAGCTGCGCGACGTGTTCGTCGACGGGCGGGGGCATGTCGTGGCCCTGCACCACGTCACCGCGGAGCGCGGGGACAGGCGCTACGGGGAGGACGGATGCCTCGTCTTCAGGATCGTCGGGGACAAGATCACCGACATCGACGAGTGCGTACCGGACCTCGACAAGGACAACGCCTTCTGGTCGTGACGCGAAGGCCCGGGGCGGCCATGCCGAAGGCCCCGCCGCCCACCCTGGGGAAGGGAGGGCACCGGGGCCTCGGACCAAGCTGGCGAGCCCGTTCCCGCGTGGCGAACGCAGGCCGCGAACAGGCTCTGGGGTGCCGGACGGGAGCGGATGAGAGAGGGCCCGCTCTGGGTCCTTCCGGCGGTCAGATCAGAAGGGAGTCTCAGCCCTTGAGGGACGTGACCTTGGAAGCAAGCGCCGACTTCTTGTTGGCGGCCTGGTTCTTGTGGATGACGCCCTTCGAGACGGCCTTGTCGAGCGCACGCGCGGCAGCGCGCTGCAGCTCGGTGGCCTTCTCGACGTCACCCGCGGCAGCGGCCTCACGGGCCTTGCGGATCGCGGTCTTCAGGGAGGACTTGACGGCCTTGTTGCGCAGCCGAGCCTTCTCGTTGGTCTTGATCCGCTTGATCTGGGACTTGATGTTCGCCACGAAGGAGCCTTTTCAGGTTCTGGTGCGGGGCCGCTCGGGCCCGCACCGGTGATCCAAAAATTTTCTGTTCGTGCCTCGCGCTGAGAGGGCATGAGGCACAGCCATCTACAGTACCAGTGGCCCTCCGGGCGGCCCAAAACGGTCCCCGGTCCCTTCGCGTGGGACCATGGAGACTACGTATCGATCCGACCCGAGGCATAAGGCGCCTCAAGAGACAGGACCCTGCGTGCCCGCGACCCCTAACCATGTGCCCGAGCCGAGCCGTACCGCCCCGGCTCTGATCCGCAATTTCTGCATCATCGCGCACATCGACCACGGCAAGTCCACACTCGCCGACCGGATGCTCCAGCTGACCGGTGTGGTCGAGCAGCGGCAGATGCGTGCTCAGTACCTCGACCGGATGGACATCGAGCGCGAGCGCGGCATCACGATCAAGTCCCAGGCGGTGCGTCTGCCCTGGGCCCCGACCGAGGGCCCCGACCAGGGCACGACGCACATCCTCAACATGATCGACACCCCGGGGCACGTCGACTTCACCTATGAGGTCTCGCGGTCGCTGGCCGCCTGCGAGGGGACCATCCTCCTCGTCGACGCCGCCCAGGGCATCGAGGCGCAGACCCTCGCCAACCTCTACCTGGCGATGGAGAACGACCTCACGATCATCCCCGTGCTGAACAAGATCGACCTGCCGGCCGCGCAGCCGGAGAAGTTCGCCGAGGAGCTGGCGAACCTGGTCGGCTGCGACCCGTCGGACGTGCTGAAGGTCTCCGCCAAGACCGGCCTCGGCGTCGACGCGCTGCTGAACAAGGTCGTCAAGGAGATCCCGGCGCCGGTCGGGGTCGCCGACGCGCCGGCCCGCGCGATGATCTTCGACTCGGTCTACGACTCCTACCGCGGTGTCGTGACCTACGTCCGTGTCATCGACGGCCAGCTCAACAAGCGCGAGCGCATCAGGATGATGTCGACCGGCGCCACCCACGAGCTGCTGGAGATCGGCGTCAGCTCGCCCGAGATGCTGCCGGCGGACGGTCTGGGCGTCGGTGAGGTGGGCTACCTCATCACCGGTGTGAAGGACGTGCGCCAGTCCAAGGTCGGTGACACCGTCACCAGCCAGGCCAAGGGCGCCACCGAGGCGCTCGGCGGCTACAAGGACCCGAAGCCGATGGTCTTCTCGGGTCTGTATCCGCTCGACGGCTCCGACTACCCGGAGCTGCGCGAGGCCCTCGACAAGCTGCAGCTCAACGACGCCGCGCTGGTCTACGAGCCGGAGACCTCCGCGGCCCTCGGCTTCGGCTTCCGCGTCGGCTTCCTCGGCCTGCTGCACCTGGACGTGATCCGGGAGCGGCTGGAGCGCGAGTTCGGTCTCGACCTGATCGCCACCGCGCCCAACGTGGTCTACCGCGTGGTGATGGAGGACGACAGCGAGCACATCGTCACCAACCCGAGCGAGTTCCCCGAGGGGAAGATCGGCGAGGTGTACGAACCGGTCGTGCGCGCCACCATCCTGTCGCCCACCGAGTTCATCGGCTCGATCATGGAGCTGTGCCAGACCCGGCGCGGCACCCTGCTCGGCATGGACTACCTCTCCGAGGACCGGGTCGAGATCCGCTACACCCTCCCGCTCGCGGAGATCGTCTTCGACTTCTTCGACCAGCTGAAGTCCAAGACCCGCGGCTACGCGTCCCTCGACTACGAGCCCACCGGCGAGCAGACCTCCAGCCTGGTCAAGGTCGACATCCTGCTGCACGGCGACAAGGTGGACGCCTTCTCGGCGATCACCCACAAGGACGCCGCGTACGCGTACGGGGTGCGGCTCGTCGCCAAGCTGCGCGAGCTCATCCCGCGGCAGGCCTTCGAGGTGCCGATCCAGGCCGCCATCGGCTCCCGGGTCATCGCCCGCGAGACCATCCGCGCCATCCGCAAGGACGTCCTCGCCAAGTGCTACGGCGGTGACATCTCCCGTAAGCGGAAGCTGCTGGAGAAGCAGAAGGAAGGCAAGAAGCGGATGAAGATGGTGGGTTCCGTGGAGGTTCCGCAGGAGGCCTTCATCGCGGTCCTGTCCAGCGATGACAGCGCGGGGTCGGGCAAGGGCAAGAAGTAACCAACGGTAACAGCGGACTGTGTCCGCAAACCGGGCACAACAGGGGCTCGTCGTGCGAAAGCACGGCGGGCCCCTACGCGTGCGTAGCGTCGCTCTGCGTGGAAAGTGACAGGCCGATGCCCCTTACGCAGCGGCCGGTCGCCCCTTACGCTGATCCCTGCTCGATAGTTACTCGCGAGTTAAACAACAAGCCCGAACCCCACCGTGAGTTAACCCAGCCGCACCTGAGCCAGCCGCACTGTCGCGGGCCCCGGAGGATGTCGTGACCGACACACAGACCCTGATCGAGAACCGTCCGCCGTCCGTCGCGGCCCTCTTCCTGGAGCGCGTGGCGGCCACACCGGACGCCGAGGCCTACCGCTACCCGGTCGTGCCCGCCTCCGGTCAGGGCCCCGACGACTGGAAGTCGCTGAGCTGGGCCGAGGCGGCACAGCGGGTGTATGCGATCGCGGCCGGGCTCATCGAACTGGGTCTGCAGCCCGAGCAGCGGGTGGCGCTCGCCTCCTCGACCCGTGTCGAGTGGATCCTCGCCGACCTCGGCATCATGTGCGCGGGCGGCGCCACCACGACCGTCTACCCGCAGACCAACGCCGACGAGTCCGCGTTCATCCTCTCCGACTCCGAGAGCCGGGTGCTGATCGCCGAGGACGCGGCGCAGGTCGCCAAGGCGGTGGAGAAGCGGGCCGAGCTGCCCGCGCTGACCAAGGTCGTCGTCATCGACCCGGCCGGCGTCGAGACCGATGAGTGGGTCATCACCCTCACCGATCTTGAGCAGCGCGGTGCCGCCTATCTGGAGAAGCACCCCGAGCTGATCAAGGAGCGGGTCGGCGCGATCACCAAGGACCAGCTCGCCACCCTCATCTACACCTCCGGCACCACCGGCCGCCCCAAGGGCGTGCGCCTGCCGCACGACAACTGGGCGTACATGGCGAAGGCCATCGCCGCGACCGGCCTGATCAGCGGCGAGGACGTGCAGTACCTGTGGCTGCCGCTCGCCCACGTCTTCGGCAAGGTCCTCACCTCCGGCCAGATCGAGGTCGGCCACGTCACCGCCGTCGACGGCCGTGTCGACAAGATCATCGAGAACCTTCCGGTGGTGCAGCCGACCTACATGGCGGCCGTGCCGCGCATCTTCGAGAAGGTCTACAACGGCGTCGCCGCCAAGGCCCGCGCGGGCGGCGGGGCCAAGTACAAGATCTTCCAGTGGGCCGCCGAGGTCGCCCGCGAGTACGCCAAGGTCTCGCAGGACAACTTCCGCCGCACCGGCAGTCACGCCGTGCCGTTCGGGCTCGGCGCCAAGCACAAGGCCGCCGACGCCCTCGTCTACTCCAAGCTGCGGGAGGCCTTCGGCGGCCGGCTGCGCGCCTGTGTCTCGGGCGCCTCCGCACTTTCCCCGGAGATCGGCTACTTCTTCGCCGGCGCCGGCATCCACATCCTGGAGGGCTACGGCCTCACCGAGACCTCCGCGGCCTCCTTCGTCAACCCGGGTGAGGCCTACCGCACCGGCACCGTCGGCAAGCCGGTGCCCGGCTGCGAGGTGCGCATCGCGGACGACGGCGAGATCCTGCTGCGCGGCCCCGGCATCATGGACGGCTACCACCAGCAGCCCGAGAAGACCGCCGAGGTGCTGGAGAGCGACGGCTGGTTCCACACCGGCGACATCGGCGAACTGTCGCCCGACGGCTACCTGCGCATCACCGACCGCAAGAAGGACCTCATCAAGACCTCCGGCGGCAAGTACGTCGCCCCGGCCGAGGTCGAGGGCCAGTTCAAGGCGGTGTGCCCGTACGTCTCCAACATCCTGGTGCACGGCGCCGACCGGAACTACTGCACCGCCCTCATCGCCCTCGACGAGATCGCCGTCCTGCAGTGGGCCAAGGAGAACGGTCTGGAGGGCAAGTCGTACGCCGAGATCGTCGCGGCCCCGCAGACGGTCGAGATGGTCGACGGCTACGTCAAGCAGCTCAACGAGGGCCTGCAGCGCTGGCAGACCATCAAGAAGTTCCGGCTGCTGCCGCGCGACCTGGACGTCGAGCACGGCGAGATCACCCCGAGCCTGAAGCTGAAGCGGCCGGTGGTCGAGCGGACGTACAAGGCCCTGATCGACGAGATGTACTCGGGCACCCGCGAGGCGTGAGACAACCGTCCGGCCCCGGAAGGCACTTCGCCTTCCGGGGCCGACGTGTGCCCGGAACAGGCGGAAAGGGCGCGAGTGTCAGACTCGCCCCCTAGGATGCACACAATCCCTCCATATGTGGGTTCCGCCAGTTCAGCGAGGTGAGCGTGCCCGTGTCCGCCGCGACGCCCGACGACGTGGTCCGTCACGTCTTCCGCTACCTCGCGGAGGTCGGCGAAAGCCGCACCAGGCCGGTACGCACCCACGACGACGCCCGGCACCAGATGTGGTTCGCCGATCTGCCCGAGCAGTTCGCCTGCTTCCTCACCGAAGCCGTCCCCGGCGACACCCCGTTGTGGCTGCGGGCCGACCGGCCCGTACGGCACGACCTGCCCGCCCCGCCCCTGCCCCTCGCCCACTGGCTGGACGGACGGGAGATCCGCGACTCCGAGCGGGAGGAGCCGCCCGCACCCCGGACCGAGGCGGACATCCCGGCCGACGAGGTGTCGGCGGGCGGCAGTTCACGCACCGGGCACCGCACGGTCGCCCTCGCCGACCACCCCCACCGCGACGTCGTGCACGAGCAGTACGCCACCTGGTCGCGCCAGTGGGAGAAGTGGGCGGCCCGCGACCGCGCCACGAAACCGGTCGTCCGCGCCTACGACCGCCTCTACCGCCTGTGCGTGGACGCCTCCGAACTCGGCGAGAGCTTCGAACTCGTCGTCGGCTTCGGTCATCTGACCTGGTGCGCCCAGAGCGAGCCGATCCGCCGGCACCTCGTCACCTGCCGGGCCGTCATCGCCATCGACCCCGACACCGGGGCCATCACCGTCGGACCCGACCCCGAGCACGGCAGCCCGGTCCTCGAGGAGTCCATGCTCGACGCCGGACAGAAGGCGCGCGCCGAGATCCGCACCCGGGTCCGGCAGGAGCTGGAAGCCGCCGGCGACACCACCGACGCGATGCTCGCCGACCAGCTGCACCGCGCGCTCAGGACCTGGACCATCGCCGCCCACGAAGCGGGCCGCTACGACCCCTCACCCGTCCGGCACCGCGCGACGGGAGACCCCGCCGTACCGGTCGTCGGCTTCGCGCCCGTGCTGCTGCTCAGGGAGCGCACCCGGCGCAGCATGCTCGAAGCGCTGCGCGGTGTCGCCCTGCACATCGAGCAGGGCGCCGAACCCACCGCGCTGCTCCGCGCCGTCGCCGGAGCCGGCGGCGACCGCCCGCTGGGCGACCCCGAGCCCGGCTCTCCGGAGGCCCGCGGCGCCCGGTCCGAGCTGTACTTCGCCCTGCCCTCCAACGACGAGCAGCGCACCATCGCCGAGCGGCTGCGCGACCGCGACCTGGTCGTGGTGCAGGGGCCTCCCGGCACCGGCAAGACCCACACCATCGCCAACCTGGTCACCGACCTGCTCGCCCACGGCAACCGCGTCCTGATCACCAGCCACACGGCCCGCGCCCTGAAGGTCCTGCGGGACAAACTCCCCGCCGGCATCCGCGAACTGTGCGTCAGCCGCACCGACGACGGAGCCGGGCAGCAGGAACTGGAACAGTCGGTCAAGGCCATCCTCGACCGGCAGGGTGACTTCTCCGCGCGTGCCTACCGCCGCCGCATCCAGGAGCACGAGGAGCGCCTCAGGTCCGCGCGCTCCGCACAGGCGCTCGCCCTCAAGTCCCTGCGGGCCCTGAGGGAGCAGGAGACCTACCGTCACCCGGCCGAGATCGGCGACTACGAGGGCACCCTGACCCGCATCGCCGAACGCCTCGCCGCCGAGCGCCTGCGGTACGAGTGGCTCGGCGCCGTCCCCGCCGAGGCGCCCACGCTCGCCCCCGAGGCTCTGACGGACCTGCGTCGCACGGCCCTCGCCTTCACCGACCGGCACCGCGCCCTCGCGGCCACGGTCACCGCCGCGCTGCCCGATCCGGGACGCCTGCCCACCGGACCCGCGTTCGCCGAGGCGGTCGAGACCGTCCGCGAGGCGGAGGCCGACCTCGCCGCGCTCCGCCAGGACGGCTCCGCCTCGCGCCTGGACGACGCGGTGTCCACCCTGACCGTCGAGCAGCAGGACCAGCTGGCAGCGGCCCTGGACCGGTTCACGGCGGCCGCCGCCGCGGCGGCCACCCTGCCCGCCGACTGGGCCGCAGCACTGCGCCGCGAGGTCATGGCCGGGCAGGACCTCGGAACCCGCGACCGGCACACACGTACCGCGGCGGCCCTGACCGCGGCCGAGGAGGCGGCAGCGGCCCTCGGCTTCACCCTGGTCAGCGGCCTGGAGTCGTACGACGTGCCGACGGCGCTGGGGCTGGCCACCTCCCTGCGCGACGCTCTCGCCGCCGGCGAGAAGCTGCGCGGCCCGCTCGGCCTGAAGACCCGGCTGCGCAAGGCGGTCGGCGACTTCCCCGAGACGGCGCGGGTCGACGGCCGCACCTCCGAGACGGAGGCCGCCGCCTGGGCCGTGGTGCACCGCATCACCCTGGAACGGCACCTGCAGGACATCGAGCAGGAGTGGGGCGAGGGCGCCAAGGCCTGGCAGAGCGTCAACCGGCGCATGACCCGGCTGCGCCAGGACATCCACACCCTCTCCGCACTCACGGTTCTCGCCGACCTGCGCCAGGACGTGACGCGCGGGGCGGCGCCCGCACCGGGGCTCGCGGGAGTCGACTGGGGGAACGAGGAGCGGGTGCACACCGTCCGCGCCGTACTCCGCGCCCGCGCCGCCCGCCACGCCGCCGACCCCGCCCGCGCGCTGCTCGCCGACGCGCTCGACGTGCTCCGGGCCGCCGCCCACCAGCGGGGTGCGACGGCGTCCGTGGAGCGGGCGCGCGCGGCGGCCGAGGCCCGTGACGCCGCCGCCTACGGCGCCGCGGTCGGCGAGCTGGACGACCTGCGCGCGGCACTGGACCGCAAGCAGGCCTGCGACGACGCCTACCGGGTGGTCGAGGCCGAACTCCCCGACATCGCGGATGCGTTGGAGTCGGCGCCGGACGATCCCGCCTGGGACACGCGCCTGCCGGAGTTGGCGGCCGCCTGGGCCTGGTCGGCCTGGCACGCCCGGATGACGGACCTCACGGACCCCGAGGCCGAGGCACGGCAACTGCGCCTGCTCGCCGAGGCGGACGCCGACATCCGTATCGGCCTGGAGCGGCTGGCGGCCGACAAGGCCTGGTTCAACTGTCTGTCCAGGCTCACCGACGACCAGGCCGTGGCCCTCACCTCGTACCAGCAGAACGTCCGCAGGCTCGGCAAGGGCACCGGCAAGTACGCGGCCACCTACCGCAGGCAGGCGCGGGAGAGCCTCCGGGCCAGCCAGGAGGCCGTACCCGCCTGGATCATGCCGCTCCACCAGGTGACCGAGACCGTCCCCATGGACCGGGCCGGCCGCTTCGACGTGGTGATCATCGACGAGGCGAGCCAGTCCGGGCCCGAGGCGCTGCTGCTCGCCTGGCTCGGCGCGAAGGTCGTGGTCGTCGGTGACGACCAGCAGGTCAGCCCGGCCCAGGTCGGCGTCGACCACGACGAGCAGTTCGCCCTCCAGCGACGGCTGCTCGGCGAGCTGCCCCCCGCCCGCCGCAACCTGTTCACGCCGACCGCCAGCCTCTTCGACATCGCCTCGGGGCTCGCCGGCGGCCGCGGCCGGCTGATGCTCCAGGAGCACTTCCGCTGCATGCCGGAGATCATCGGCTTCTCCAACGAGCTCTGCTACGGCGGCCGGCTGCAGCCCCTGCGGCAGTACGGCGCCGACCGGCTGCCGCCACTGCGCGCGGTCCACGTGGCCGACGGCTGGGTGGAGGGCAGCGGGCAGAAGCAGGTCAACCGGCCCGAGGCCGAGCGGCTGGTGGACGCCGTCGCCCGGTGTGTCGCGGACCCCGCCTACGCCGGACGCAGCATGGGCGTGATCACTCTGCTCGGTGCCGGGCAGAAGTTCCTCATCGAGGATCTGCTGGCCGACCGGATCCCGCTCGACGAGCGGCAGCGGCGGCGGCTGCGCGTGGGCAACGCCGAGGAGTTCCAGGGGGACGAGCGCGACGTCGTCTTCATCGGCACGGTCGCCTCGCTCGCCGGTCCCGACGGGCCGCGCCGCATCGGCCCCTACAGCAGCGCCCTGAACCGGCAGCACCTCAACGTGGCCGCCTCCCGGGCCCGCGACCAGGTGTGGCTCTTCCACAGTGTGACGCTCACGGAGTGGGGCGAGACCGACCTGCGGCGCGCCTACCTGGACTGGTTCTCCCGGCCGGCCGAGGAGCAGGACGGCGCGGGGCTCGGCGAGGTCCGCCCGGACGTGCCGCACGAGGCGTTCGACAGCCTCTTCGAGCAGCGGGTGTACCTGGCTCTGCGGGCCCGGGGCTACCGGGTGCGGCCCCAGTACCCGGCCGGCCGCTACCGCATCGACCTCGTCGTCGAGGGCGGAACCCGGCGCCTGGCCGTGGAGTGCGACGGCGACGCCTTCCACAACGAGGAGAACGCGGACGCGGACGCGGCACGCCAGCGTGAACTGGAGCGGGTCGGCTGGACGTTCGTCCGCATCCGCGGCAGCCGCTTCTTCCTCGACCCGGAGAAGGCCCTCGAGCCCCTCTGGGCGGAGCTGGACCGGCTGGGCATCGAACGGGCGACGGCCGACGCCGGGAGGAAGCATCGACCGTCCGCCCCGGCTGCGGCTGCGGCTGCGGCTCAGGCCACTCCTCCGGCCGCGGCCAAGGCCGAACCCCGGCCCCGGGCTGCCGAACCCCGGCCCCGCACTGCCGTACGTCAGCCCCGCGCATCCGTACCGCAGCCCCGCCCGGCGGAACCGCCGACCACCCCGGCCGTACCGCGCATCACTCCGCCCGCACCGCGCATCACGCCACCCACACCGCAAGCCGGGCCTGCCGCACCACAAGCCACGCCCGCCGAACCCGAGTTGGTCTCCGTGGCCCGTCTCGACCGCGACGAAGTCAACTCGGCCCAGCACGCGTTCAGTCTGCGTTCGACCGTTGCCGGTTCCGCTCGCTTCGTCAGCGATGCCGGGGTCCCGGGCTTTCCGGGCGCAGATGCCGTGGAAGTCCTGCGCGGTGGGCGGCCCGTCGCACGGGTGGCCCATGTCGAGGTGCAGGCGATGATCCGGGCCGCGATCGCCCGCGTCGACGTACCCGTCCTCGGGGACGACGGCCAGGTCGGCGTGGCCCGCTACCACGCGCCCGGCAGCCCCGAGGCCGCCCACGGTCGGACGACGGAGCTGCTCCGCGTGGACCGACGGCCGACCGGAACCGGAGCGGCGGACCGGCGGCCCGTGGCCCGGAACGCGCCCGGCCGGACGGCGGCCGAGCACACGCTGCCCGCCCTGCCGCGGCAGCCCGTGCGGACCACCGAGACGGCCGCCGTCACCCAGACCACTCCCCCTTATGAGCGAACGTTGCCGCGCCTTCGGGTCGACCGGATCAGTCTCGGCGCCCACCGGCGCGTGCAGCGGGAACTCGAGCGGGTGCAGGACGTGCTCGACCTGCCGTTGCCCGAGGTGGTGGCCGTCGACTCCTCCTCCCGCAAGGCCCAGCTGGCCGACCACGAGAAGCGGCGCGAGGCGCTGAAGGAACGGCGGAGCTTCCTGCGGGCCCTGCTCGACCAGGTCGTCCCCGACCCGTCCTGCACGGGCGGTGCCGTCGTCGTGCCGGGATGCCTCGTCGGCGTGGAGGACCTGGACGAACCGGGGATCACGACGTACGAAATAGCGTTGATCGCCGGCGACGAGGCGGAGCGGCTCAGCCCCGACTCGGCCCTGGGCAAGGCACTGCTGTGGCGCGAGGTGGGGGACGAGGTGACCTGGCGGACCGAACGCGGCACGACGCTGTGCGTGCACATCCGGTACATCGAGGACTGAGCCGAAGCCACGGCAGGAACGAACCGAGGTCACGGCAGGACCGGGCCGAGGATGCGCGGATGCTCGAATTCCGCACATTTTCCGACCGTGTTCGAGCACACCCGTAGCACAGTTCTCACGGGTGCCTGTCCACTTCGGTAACTCAGCGCATAGGCGTGGGGCCCCTCTGTCACCCTGGCCGCATGGACATGGCGGCCATACCGACGCAGCGGGAGAGCGAGAGTGACGACTGTGGGGCACAGGGACTCGCCCACCTGCCCGGCAGTCCCCTCGCGCCCGGCTCCGCCCGTGCCCTGGTGCGGGCCGCCTTCGCCGACTGGTCCGACCGTGGGCTCGTCGACCCGGAGAGATCCGCACGGCTGGCCGACGACGCCATGGCCGTCGTCAGCGAACTCGTCACCAACGCCGTCGTCCACGCGGGCACGGAGGTGGAGGTCGACTGGCGCCTGGAGGAGTCCGGCGCGTTCGTGGTGGAAGTGCGCGACCACCACCCGGCGCGCGCGCCGCGCGACCCAGCGCGCGGCGAGGCGCCGTACGACACCCCCGAGCACGGGCGCGGCCTGCGCCTGGTCGCCACCCTCGCCGAGTCCTGGGGCGTCACCTACCGCACCGGCACCAAGACGGTGTGGGCGCGGCTGTCCGCCGACGGCAGGGAGGACCCGGACGGGCCCGCCCCGGCCCACACCCTGGCGGCCGCCGAGGCCCTCGCCCCGCAGCCGCAGCGCCCCGGAGCCGACCGGGACTGGCTCGGCCGGGGCGCGCTGTCCTTCCTCGCCGAGGCCTCCGACCTGCTCGCCGGGCAGCTGGACGAGAACCTGGTCACGGCCCTCACCGGGCAGCTGATCGTGCCCCGGCTCGCCGACTGGTGCGCCGTGTGGCTGGAGGACGAGGCGACCGTGCGTGGCGGCGACGGCGGCGCGCCCACGCGTGTCTGGCACGCCAGCGAGAACCGCATCGAGGAGCTGTCCCGTGCCCTGGAGAAGGATCCGCCCTGCCCGCGGGACGGGACGGGGATCCCCTCGCTGGAGCAGAGCCGGGAGTGGGGGAGGTCCGGCCCGGAGCCGTATCCCTGGCCCGGCGACGCGCTCGGCCCGCAGGACGCCCACGGCGCGGCGCTGGCGTACCGGCTGATCGCGGGCGGCCGCCCGCTGGGCACCCTGGTGATCGGGCGGTGCGGGCTGCTGTGCTTCCCCGACGAGGTCACCGGGCTCGTCGAGGATCTCGCCCGCCGGGTCGCCCTGGCCATCGGCGCCGCCCGCCAGTACGCCCGGCAGGCCACCATCAGCGCCGTCCTGCAGCGCGGCCTGCTGCCCGGCGCGGTCGCCGAGATCCCCGGAGTGAGCAGCGCGCTCGTCTACGAGCCCTGCGACAAGGGCGGCCCCAGCGGCGACTTCTACGACCTGTTCCCGGCGGGCGACGGCCGCTGGTGCTTCGCCGTCGGCGACGTACAGGGCAAGGGCCCCGAGGCGGCCGTCGTGATCGGACTCGCCCGCCCCTGGCTGCGGCTGCTCGCCCGCGAGGGCTACCGGGTCGCCGACGTCCTCGACCGCCTCAACCAGCTCCTCCTGGACGACGCCACCGAGGCCGCCGACGCGGCAGCCCGCGCGCTGGTCGCCGGCGGAGCCCGGCCCGTGGCCCCCGGGGACGGCCCGCAGACCCGTTTCCTGTCCCTTCTGTACGGCGAGCTGACCCCGCACGACGGCGGCGTCCGCTGCACCCTGGCCTCCGCCGGACACCCCCTGCCGCTGCTGCTGCGCCCCGACGGCGACGTGCGCACCGCCGCCCGCCCGCAGACCCTGCTGGGCGTCGTGGAGGACGAGACCTACACCAGCGAGACCATCGAGCTGGGCCCCGGCGACAGCCTGCTGTGCGTGACCGACGGGGTGACCGAGCGCCGTTCCGGCTCCCGACAGTTCGACGACGGCGACGGGCTCGCCCGGGCCCTGTCCGGCTGTGCGGGCCTGAGCGCCGACCTGATCGCGGACAGGATCCGTCGTCTGGTGCACGACTTCGGCGGCGGTCTGCCGGAGGACGACCTGGCCCTGCTGGTCCTCCAGGCGGAGTAACCGGCGCCGTACGGGACAATGGAGGACATGCCTTCCGCACTCCCCGACGGCGAGCCGGTCCCCGACGACGGCGCGCTGCCCGCCGCCGCGCTCACCGGCGCCGCCGACCGACCCCTCGGGTTCTATCTGCACGTCCCGTACTGCGCGACCCGCTGCGGCTACTGCGACTTCAACACGTACACCGCGACCGAGCTGCGCGGCACCGGCGGAGTGCTCGCCTCCCGGGACAACTACGCGGACACCCTGACCGACGAGATCCGCCTGGCCCGCAAGGTGCTCGGCGACGACCCGCGCGAGGTCCGTACGGTCTTCGTCGGCGGCGGCACGCCGACCCTGCTGGCCGCCGACGACCTGGTACGGATGCTGGGCGCGATCCGCGACGAGTTCGGTCTCGCGCCGGACGCGGAGATCACGACGGAGGCGAACCCGGAATCGGTCGACCCGGCCTACCTCGCCACCCTGCGCGAGGGGGGCTTCAACCGGATCTCCTTCGGCATGCAGAGCGCGAAGCAGCACGTGCTGCGCGTGCTCGACCGTACGCACACCCCGGGCCGTCCCGAGGCATGCGTGGCGGAGGCGCGGGCGGCGGGCTTCGAGCACGTCAACCTGGACCTGATCTACGGCACGCCGGGGGAGTCGGACGACGACTGGCGGGCCTCGCTGGAAGCGGCGCTGGGGGCGGGGCCCGACCACATCAGCGCGTACGCGCTGATCGTCGAGGAGGGCACCCAGCTGGCGCGAAGGATCCGCCGGGGCGAGGTCCCCATGACGGACGACGACGTCCACGCCGATCGCTATCTGATCGCCGAGGAGATGCTGTCCGCGGCCGGCTTCGACTGGTACGAGGTCTCCAACTGGGCCACCTCGGAGGCGGCCCGCTGCCTGCACAACGAGCTGTACTGGCGGGGTGCGGACTGGTGGGGCGCCGGGCCGGGGGCGCACTCGCACGTGGGCGGGGTGCGCTGGTGGAACGTCAAGCACCCGGGCGCGTACGCGGCGGCGCTGGCATCGGGCCGCTCACCGGGCGCGGGCCGGGAACTGCTGTCCGACGAGGACCGCCGGGTGGAGCGCGTCCTGCTGGAGCTGCGGCTGCGGGAGGGGGCGCCGCTGTCGCTGCTGAAGCCGGAGGGGCTCGCGGCTGCCCGACGTGCCCTGGCGGACGACCTGCTGCAGTCCGGCCCGTACGAGGAGGGGCGAGCGGTGCTGACGCTGCGCGGGCGACTGCTGGCGGACGCGGTGGTGCGGGATCTGGTCGACTGATCGTCGGGCTGGGTACAGTTCCCGGCCATGATCTCTGACAGACGGCCGGATCCGGACGCCACCGTGGTGCGGTACGGGTTGCGGTGGCTGCTGTGGACGCTGCCGCTGGTGGTGCTGCTCGGCGGGGTGG
Source organism: Streptomyces sp. NPDC101165 (assembly GCF_044768135.1). Lineage (NCBI taxonomy): Bacteria > Bacillati > Actinomycetota > Actinomycetes > Kitasatosporales > Streptomycetaceae > Streptomyces > Streptomyces sp. NPDC101165. Next base: position 528,629 of record NZ_JBIWPG010000002.1, read on the forward strand.
GCGTGCTCGGCCTGCTGGTCCTGATCGACCAGGGATTCCACGTCGTCGCCCTGGTCTGCCTGCTCGGCCTGGTCTGGTCCGGGTTCGCGCTGCGCACGGTGCTGCGGTGGCGCGGACTGGTCACGGCCCTCGACGCGAACGGGTTCTGGGTCCTGCGGCACGGGAAGGCCGTGCTGATCCCCTGGGACTCGCTGGCCGGGGTCGGCCTCCACTGGACGCGCGTCGGCCGGAGGCTGGTCCACACGGTGGAGCTGTGCCCCCGCGGTGACATCGACCGTGACGACCCGTTGCTCCGCGAGTTCGTCCGCGACACGGCGCCGCTGCGCGAGGGGCTGCCCCGGCTGCGCTACCGCTTGGACGTACGGCACTTCTTCAGCGTGTACGACCGCGCGCTCCGCCGCTGGGCTCCGCCCGAGCTGTGGTTCGGGCGCGTCGAACAGCCCGGCTCCTACCTCAGGCAGCCGGCCGCCGCCGGGCTCACCCGGCAGGAGCCGTGACGAAGTCGATCAGCTCCTCCACCCGCCCCAACAGCTCCGGCTCCAGATCCTTGTAAGAGCCCACCCGCGCCAGAATCGCCTGCCACACCGCCCCCGTGTTGTCCGACGGCCAGCCCAGCGCCCGGCACACGCCCGTCTTCCAGTCCTCCCCGCGCGGCACCCGGGGCCAGCCGCGAATCCCCAGGGACGACGGCTTCACGGCCTCCCAGATGTCGATGTACGGGTGCCCGACGACCAGCGCGTGCTCGCTCGTCACCGACTCGGCGATGCGCCACTCCTTCGTGCCCGGGACGAGGTGGTCCACGAGCACGCCCAGCCGCGCGTCCGGCCCCGGCCCGAACTCCGCCACGATCGCCGGCAGGTCGTCCACGCCTTCCAGGTACTCCACGACCACTCCCTCGATGCGCAGGTCGTCGCCCCACACCCTCTCGACCAGTTCGGCGTCGTGCCGGCCCTCGACGTAGATGCGGCCGGCCCGGGCCACACGCGCGCGTGCGCCGGGGACGGCCACCGAACCGGACGCCGTACGGGTGGGCCGTACCGGACCCGAGGCGGGCCGCACCAGGGTGACCACCCTGCCCTCCAGCAGGAAGCCGCGCGGCTCCAGCGGGAACACCCGGTGCTTGCCGAAGCGGTCCTCCAGCGTCACCGTGCCCGCCTCGCAGCGGATCACCGCGCCGCAGAAACCGGTGCCGGGCTCCTCGACCACCAGGCCGGGCTCCGCCGGGACCTCCGGCACCGGCTTGGGCTTCTTCCAGGGCGGGGTCAGGTCCGGGGAGTACATACGAGGGCGCGGGCCCGAAGGGCCCTCGTTGGAAGGGCGATGGCGGGAGACGGGTGGGCGCATTCGGATGACGATAGGAGAAGCCGCCGACCTGCACTCACGACACGCCGAATCGCGCTGCCAGCTCGTCGCGTTGCCGTCGTACGAACGCCGCGTCGACCACCGCACCGTGACCGGGGACGTACAGCGCGTCCTCGCCGCCGAGGGTGAGCAGCCGGTCCAGGGCGTCGGGCCAGCGGGACGGTACGGCGTCCGGGCCCGCCTGGGGCTCACCGGACTCCTCCACCAGATCGCCGCAGAAGACGATCTCGGTGGCGCCGGAGACCGAGCCGGGGACGAGGACCGCGAGATCGTGGGCCGTGTGGCCGGGGCCCACGTTGGCCAGCAGCACCTGCCGGCCGTCGCCGAGGTCCAGCGTCCACTCGCCCGAGACCAGGTGGCGGGGAGACGTCAGGGCGGCGACGGACGCGTCCGCGTCCGCGGCCGGCAGTCCGTGCCGGACCGCGTCCCGGCGCAGCTCCTCGCGTTCGTACGCGAACACCGCGTCGACGCCCACCGCCGCATACGTCTGCGCCCCGGTGAAGGCGGCCGTGCCGAAGACGTGGTCGAAGTGGGGATGGGTGAGCGCGAGATGGGTCACACCGTGCCCCGCCAGCTGTTCCGCCCAGGCCCGCAGCCGCTCGCCCTCGGCCGGGCTCGACCCGGCGTCCACGACCAACGCAGTACCCGCCCCGAGAACCAGGCCCACGGTGCAGTCCCAGCCGGGCAGCCGGCACCGCCCCACCCCGGGCGCCAGCCGCTCCCACCCCAGCTCTTCCCAAGTCACCGTCATACCGCGACGCTAGCGGTACAAGCTGGTACGGCAGGACCGACCTTGCCCAGTGAGTACCCCACGCCCGTACACTGGGCTGGGGAAGGCTGGCACTCGGACACGCAGAGTGCCAGGCGGGCGACCGGAAGAGCCGACGGGACGACATGCTGGAGGTGCGCGCGAATGCTGAGTGAACGCAGGCTTCAGGTGCTGCGCGCCATCGTCCAGGACTACGTGGGCACCGAGGAGCCGGTGGGCTCGAAAGCGCTCACCGAGCGGCACAACCTCGGCGTCTCCCCGGCGACCGTGCGCAACGACATGGCGGCCCTGGAGGACGAGGGGTACATCGCCCAGCCGCACACCAGTGCCGGGCGCATCCCCACCGACAAGGGCTACCGGCTGTTCGTGGACAAGCTCGCGGGCGTCAAACCGATGACCGCGCCCGAGCGCCGCGCGATCCAGAACTTCCTGGAGGGCGCCGTCGACCTCGACGACGTCGTGGCGCGCACGGTACGGCTGCTCGCGCAGCTGACCCGGCAGGTCGCCGTCGTGCAGTACCCGTCCCTGACCCGGTCCACCGTGCGGCACGTGGAGCTGCTCTCACTCGCCCCCGCGCGCGTGATGCTCGTGCTGATCACGGACACCGGCCGGGTCGAGCAGCGGATGGTCGACTGTCCGGCACCCTTCGGTGAGGCGTCCCTGGCGGACCTCAGGGCCCGGCTGAACAGCCGGGTCGCGGGCCGCAGGTTCACCGACGTGCCGCGCCTGGTCGAGGACCTGCCCGAGGCCTTCGACGTCGAGGATCGCGGTACGGTCTCCGCAGTGCTCTCCACTCTGCTGGAGACACTGGTCGAGGAGAACGAGGAGCGGCTGATGATCGGCGGCACCGCCAATCTCACCCGCTTCGGGCATGACTTCCCCCTCGTGATCCGGCCCGTCCTGGAGGCCCTTGAGGAGCAGGTCGTGCTCCTCAAGCTCCTCGGCGAGGCGAAGGATCCGGGCATGACCGTGCGCATCGGGCACGAGAACGCCCACGAGGGACTCAACTCCACCTCCGTCGTGTCGGTCGGCTACGGTTCGGGCGGCGAGGCGGTTGCCAAGCTCGGCGTGGTCGGACCGACCCGCATGGACTACCCGGGAACGATGGGAGCGGTACGCGCAGTGGCACGGTACGTCGGACAGATCCTGGCGGAGTCGTAAGTGGCCACGGACTACTACGCCGTTCTCGGCGTGCGCCGCGACGCGTCGCAGGATGAGATCAAGAAGGCGTTCCGTCGGCTCGCACGCGAGCTGCACCCGGACGTCAATCCGGATCCGAAGACCCAGGAGCGGTTCAAGGAGATCAACGCCGCTTACGAGGTGCTGTCGGACCCGCAGAAGAAGCAGGTCTACGACCTCGGCGGCGACCCGCTCTCCCAGGCGGGCGGCGCCGGAGCGGGCGGCTTCGGGGCCGGTGGCTTCGGCAACTTCTCCGACATCATGGACGCGTTCTTCGGTACGGCGTCTCAGCGCGGCCCGCGCTCGCGCACCCGGCGCGGCCAGGACGCGATGATCCGCATCGAGGTCGAGCTGGACGAGGCGGCCTTCGGGACGACCAAGGACATCCAGGTCGACACCGCGATCGTCTGCAACACCTGTAACGGTGAAGGTGCCGCTCCCGGCACCTCCGCCCAGACCTGTGACATGTGCCGCGGCCGCGGTGAGGTCTCCCAGGTGACCCGGTCCTTCCTGGGCCAGGTCATGACCTCCCGCCCCTGCCCCCAGTGCCAGGGCTTCGGCACGGTCGTGCCGACCCCGTGCCCGGAGTGCGCGGGCGACGGCCGGGTCCGCTCCCGGCGCACGCTCACGGTGAAGATCCCGGCCGGTGTCGACAACGGCACCCGCATCCAGCTGGCCGGCGAGGGCGAGGTCGGCCCCGGTGGCGGTCCGGCCGGTGACCTCTACGTCGAGATCCACGAGCTGCCGCACCAGACCTTCCAGCGGCGCGGCGACGACCTGCACTGCACGGTCACGATCCCGATGACGGCGGCGGCCCTCGGCACCAAGGTGCCGCTGGAGACCCTGGACGGCATGGAAGACGTCGACATCCGGCCCGGCACCCAGTCCGGCCAGTCGATCCCGCTGCACGGCCGGGGCGTCACGCACCTGCGCGGCGGCGGCCGGGGTGACCTGATCGTCCACGTCGAGGTCACGACCCCGACCAAGCTCGACCCCGAGCAGGAACGATTGCTGCGCGAGCTGGCGAAGCTGCGCGGCGAGGAGCGTCCGCAGGGACAGTTCCAGCCGGGTCAGCAGGGGCTGTTCTCGCGGTTGAAGGACGCTTTCAACGGGCGCTGAACCATCGGCTGCGGGGTGCTTCGGCACCCCGCATGCCGGTGGCCTATGCCGTGGGAAGCCCGGATTCGGACTTGTTCAAAGGACGTGACAACATGCCGTCATGTCCTCCGCACTGACCGATCTCTTCCCCCACCCGATCGTGCAGGCCCCCATGGCGGGCGGTGTCTCCCTCCCGCAGCTCGCCGCCGCCGTGTCCGAGGCGGGCGGCCTCGGATTCCTCGCCGCCGGATACAAGACCGCCGACGGCATGTACCAGGAGATCAAGCAGCTGCGGGGGCTCACGAGCCGGCCCTTCGGCGTGAACCTCTTCATGCCCCAGTCCGAGTACGCAGAGTCGGGCGCCGTCGAGGTCTACGCGCACCAGCTGGCCGGTGAGGCCGCCTGGTACGAGACCGAGCTGGGCGACCCCGACAGCGGCCGGGACGACGGCTACGACGCCAAGCTCGCGGTCCTCCTCGACAACCCGGTGCCGGTGGTCTCCTTCCACTTCGGCGTACCGGGCCGGGACGTCCTCGACTCCCTGCGCCGTGCCGGCACCCTCACCCTGGTCACCGCCACCAGCGCCGAGGAGGCCCTCGCGGTCGAGCGGGCCGGCGCGGACGCGGTGATCGCACAGGGCCTGGAGGCCGGCGGCCACCAGGGCACCCACCGGGACATCCCCGAGAACGACGGCTCCGGCATAGGTCTGCTCTCGCTGATCGCCCAGATCCGGGAGGCCGTCGGCATCCCGGTCGTCGCCGCCGGCGGCCTCATGCGCGGCAGCCAGATCGCCGCCGTCCTCGCGGCCGGCGCGAGCGCGGCCCAGCTGGGCACGGCGTTCCTCGCCACCCCGGAGTCCGGCGCCAACGCGCTGCACAAGCAGGCTCTGACCAACCCCCTGTTCGCCCGCACCGAGTTGACCCGCGCCTTCTCCGGCCGCCCGGCGCGGGGCCTGGTCAACCGCTTCCTGCGCGAGCACGGCCCGTACGCCCCCGCCGCCTACCCCGAGATCCACCACCTGACCTCTCCGCTGCGCAAGGCCGCAGCCAAGGCCGGGGACGCCCAGGGCATGGCGCTGTGGGCGGGCCAGGGCCACCGGATGGCCCGCGAGCTGCCGGCCGGGGAGCTGGTGAAGGTCCTCGTCGGCGAGATCGATGCGGCGGGGACAGCGTTGTCGGACGGAGGTGACGGGCGATGACGGCTCCGGTCTTCGTCGTCGAGCACTTCCGCTCGGACGGCTACCGGTACGTCCTGGACGGGCCCGAGGGGCGGCACGCCGTCTCCGTGAAGCGGCTGCAGCCCGGTGAGGAGGTCGTCCTCACCGACGGCGCCGGGCGCTACGCGGTGTGCGAGGTGATCGGCGTCGAGGGCAAGGACCGGCTGATCGTCCACATGACCTCGGTCTCCGAGGAGCCGGAGCCCGCCCCGCGCATCACCGTGGTCCAGGCCCTGCCCAAGGGCGACCGGGGCGAGGTCGCCGTCGAGACCATGACCGAGGTCGGCGTCGACGCCATCGTGCCCTGGCAGGCGGCCCGCTGCATCACCCAGTGGAAGGGCGAGCGCGGGCTGAAGGCCCTCGGCAAGTGGCGGGCCACCGCCCGCGAGGCCGGCAAGCAGTCCCGCCGGGTCCGCTTCCCCGAGGTCGCGGACGCGGCGACGACCAAACAGGTTGCCGCACTTCTCGCCAAAGCCGACTTCGCCGCCGTCCTCCACTCCGACTTCGAGCACGGCAGCGCTCCCCTCGCCACCGCCGAACTCCCCACCGAGGGCGAGATCGTGCTGGTCGTGGGGCCCGAAGGCGGCGTCTCCCGCGACGAGCTGGCACTCTTCGAGGAGGCGGGCGCACGGGCCCACGTGCTCGGCCCCACCGTGCTGCGCACCTCCACCGCCGGCACCGCCGCCACAGCCCTGCTCCTGGGCCGCACCGGCCGCTGGTCCTGAGAATCCGGGGGAACACGATGGAACTCGCACAGGTACGGCTCCTCGTCACCGACTTCGCCGCCTGCTACCACTTCTACGCCGAAGTCCTCGGCCTCAAGCCGCAGTCCGGCGCCACCGAGGGCCCGTACGAGAAGTTCAGCCCGCACGCCGGCTCCGCCGGGATCGCCCTGCAGGACCGCGCCATGATGGCCGAGATCCTGAACGAACTGGGCGAGCCGACCAACGGCCACCGCTCCCTGGTCGTCCTGCGCGTCGACGACCTCGACGCCTACTGCGAGCAGATCACCTCCCGCGGCGCCACCCTGCTCCACGGCCCGGCCCCCATGACCGACCGCATGCGGGTGGCCCACCTCAAGGACCCCGAGGGCAACCTGGTGGAGCTGCAGGAGTGGCTGCTGCTGGGAGGCTGACGTCAGCCGATGGTGACCGCTCCGAACTGACGAGTGACCGTATGCGGCCTTCCCCCGTGCGCGGGCCGGTGGCACGCTGCCCTGCATGGGGGTGTTGAGGCGGATTCGACGTCGGGCGCGGCCCGTGCGTGTGCTGAGTGCGACCGGGCTGGCCGTGGTGGCCGTGGGGGCGGTCGTGGGGTGCCAGCCGGGGGATCTCGGTTCGGCCGCGGTGGCGTACACCACCGACACGACCGCCACCGCCGAGCTGAAACGGCAGCATGTGAACGTGAGTTGGCTTACCTGCACCGGTAACTACGGCAGCTCGGGCAGCCGCACGCCCGGGAGGGCGCCCTCGCCGACGGAGACCGCCGTCGTCTCCGTCGACTGTCAGGGGCAGACCGACGACTTGCGGAAGATCACCGTCGTCGGGGTGGTGACCAAGGCCGTCGACGGCGCCTGTGTGCGCGGGGATCTGACGGCCCGGGTCGAGGGCAAGCAGGTGTTCCACGTCGGCGGGCTGGGCAACTGCAACGCCAAGCCGGGGCCGACGTACGCCCCGCCCGTCACCCACCGGCCCTCCGGCGGGCAGCCGACCGTCACCGTGACCGTGACCCGGACGATCTGGTGCAAGGGCGACCCGACCTGCTGGCCCGCGCAGGGCAAGTGATCGAAACCGGGGGCGCGGGCGGCGGCCGCTGCGTAAAGTGACGGGGTGACTAAGGGCGCTTCGACGGGAACCTCCGGCTACCTCCGATTCCCCCACCTCCACGGCGACTTGGTGACCTTCACCGCCGAGGACGACGTGTGGCTCGCACCCCTGGACGGCGGGCGGGCCTGGCGGGTGAGCGCCGACAACGTGCCGGTGACCCACCCCCGCATCTCGCCCGACGGTACGACCGTCGCCTGGACCTCCACCCGCAACGGCGCCCCCGAGGTGCACATCGCCCCGGTCGCCGGCGGCTCCGCCGAGCGGCTGACGTACTGGGGGAGTTCGAAGACCCAGGTGCGCGGCTGGACCCCGGACGGCGCGGTCCTCGCGATCAGCACCCAGGGCCAGGCGAGCCTGCGCCGCAGCTGGGCGCGGGCGATCCCGCTGGACGGCGGCCCTGCCACCACCCTGCCGTACGGGCCGGTCGGTGACGTCGCGTACGGTCCGCACACCGTGCTGCTGTCCGCCCCGATGGGCCGCGAGGCCGCCTGGTGGAAGCGCTACCGGGGTGGCACGGCGGGCAAGTTGTGGATCGACCGTGCCGCCGAGGGTGAAGCAGGCGTCGGCGAGTTCGTGCGGCTGCACGAGGAGCTGGACGGGAACATCGAGTACCCGCTGTGGGCCGGGGACCGGGTCGCGTTCCTGTCCGACCACGAGGGCACCGGAGCCCTCTACTCCTCCCTCGCCGACGGGTCCGACCTGCGGCGTCACACCCCCCTCGACGGCTTCTACGCCCGGCACGCCGCCTCGGACGGCCGCCGGGTCGTCTACTGCAGCGCCGGTGAACTCTGGCTGCTCGACGACCTCGACGACGCAGAACCGCGCCGCCTGGACATCCGGCTCGGCGGCGCGCGCGTCGACCTGCAGCCCCACCCGGTGAACGCCTCCCGCTGGTTCGACCACGCCACCCCCGACCACACGGCGCGCGGCAGCGCGGTCGCCGTGCGCGGCGCCGTCCACTGGGTCACCCACCGCTCCGGCCCGGCCCGCGCGCTGGCCGCACAGCCCGGCGTACGGGCCCGGCTGCCGCACGCCTTCCGCACGGACGGCGAGGAATGGGTGGTGTGGGTGACGGACGCCGAGGGCGAGGACGCGCTGGAGTTCGCGCCCGCCACCGGCGTCGCGCCCGGCGCGGTCCCGCGCCGGATCGCCGCCGGACAGCTCGGCCGCGTCCTGGAACTGGCCATGGCACCCGACGGCAGCCGGGCCGCCGTCGCCTCGCACGACGGACGGCTGCTGCTGGTCGAGCGCGACACCGGCGAGGTCCGCGAGGTGGACCGCAGCGAGGACGGGGACGTCAGCGGCCTCGCCTTCTCGCCCGACTCCGGCTGGCTCGCCTGGTCCCACCCCGGCCCGCATCCGCTCTGCCAGCTCCGCCTCGCCAACACCACCGACCTGTCGGTCACCGCGGCGACCCCGCTGCGCTTCCAGGACTACGCCCCGGCCTTCACCCTGGACGGCAAGCACCTCGCCTTCCTCTCCAGCCGCTCCTTCGACCCGGTCTACGACGAGCACGTCTTCGACCTGGCCTTCGTCGAGGGCGTCCGCCCGTACCTGATCACCCTCGCCGCGACCACGCCGTCCCCGTTCGGGCCGCAGCGGCACGGCCGGCCCTTCGGGACCCCCGACAAGGAGGAGACCCCCGACGCCGAGGGCACCCCGGCGACCCGCATCGACCTCGACGGCCTCGCCGACCGCATCGTGCCCTTCCCGGTCGAGGCCGGCCGCTACGCCAACCTGCGGGCCGCCAAGGACGGCGTGCTGTGGCTGCGCTACCCGGTGCGCGGCGTCCTCGGCGCCTCCCGGGCCACTCCCGACGACCCGGACCCGAAGACCGAGCTGGAGCGCTACGACCTCGCCCAGCAGCGCCTGGAGCACCTCGCCGCCGACGCCGACTACTTCGAGGTCAGCGGCGACGGCAAGCGGGTGCTGCTGTGGACCGACAGCCGCCTCAAGGTCGTACCCGCCGACCGGCGCGCCTCCGACGACGAGGACAGCGACTCGAACATCACCGTCGACCTGAGCCGGATCCGGCAGACCGTCGACCCGGCCGCCGAATGGCGGCAGATGTACGACGAGACCGGCCGCATCATGCGGGACAACTTCTGGCGGCCGGACATGAGCGGCGTCGACTGGGACGGCGTCCTCGACCGCTACCGCCCCCTCCTCGGCCGCCTCGCCACCCACGACGACCTGGTGGACCTCCTGTGGGAGGTGCAGGGCGAACTCGGCACCTCGCATGCCTACGTCACCCCGCGCGGCGGTTTCGGCAACGGCGCCCGGCAGGGCCTGCTCGGCGCCGACATCTCCCGCCACGCGGACGGCGGTTGGCGCATCGACCGCATCCTGCCCGCGGAGACGTCCGACCCGCAGGCCCGCTCCCCGCTCGCCGCGCCCGGTGTCGCCGTGCGCCCCGGGGACGCGATCGTCGCGGTCGCCGGACAGCCGGTCGACCCGGTCACCGGTCCCGGCCCGCTGCTGATCGGTACGGCCGGAAAGCCGGTCGAGCTGACCATCTCGCCCGTCGGCGGGGGCGACCCCCGGCACGCGGTCGTGGTCCCCCTCGCCGACGAGGAGCCCCTGCGGTACCACGCCTGGGTCGCCGACCGCCGCGCCTACGTCCACGAGACGTCCGGCGGCCGCCTCGGCTACCTCCACGTGCCCGACATGCAGGCCCCCGGCTGGGCCCAGATCCACCGCGACCTGCGCGTCGAGGTGGCCCGCGAGGGCCTGGTCGTCGACGTCCGTGAAAACCGCGGCGGCCACACCTCCCAGCTCGTCGTGGAGAAGCTGGCCCGGCGCATCGTCGGCTGGGCGCTGCCGCGCGGCATGCGGGCGTACAGCTACCCGCACGACGCGCCGCGCGGCCCCGTCGTCGCCGTCGCCAACGAGTTCTCCGGCTCCGACGGCGACATCGTCAACGCCGCGATCAAGGCCCTCGGCATCGGCCCGGTCGTCGGCACCCGCACCTGGGGCGGCGTCATCGGCATCGACAGCCGCTACCACCTCGTCGACGACACCCTGATCACCCAGCCGAAGTACGCGTTCTGGCTGGAGGGATACGAGTGGGGCGTCGAGAACCACGGGGTGGACCCCGACGTGGAGGTCGTCCAGCGCCCACAGGACTACGCGGCGGGCAGGGACACCCAGCTGGACAAGGCGATCAGCCTGGCACTGGAGGCACTGGCGGAGCAGCCCGCAAAAACTCCGCCAGGTCTGCCCACCTAAAGGGGCGCGGGGCTGTGTCGATATGCGGCTCCGCCGCGGGGCGCAACCAGCCCCCACCGACCCCCACCCAACCGACTACCATGCCCCCCGTACTGATCACCGGCGAAAGCGAGCGCAGCGCAATGGCGGGAGAACCGCAGGACGACTGCCTGTTCTGCAAGATCGTCGAGGGGCACATCCCGGCGACGATCGTGCGGGAGACGGAGACGACCGTCGCCTTCCGGGACATAAACCCCCAGGCGCCCACGCACGTCCTGGTGATCCCCAGGGTGCACTACAAGAACGCGGCCGAACTCGCCGCCGCGGAACCGGCCGTCGCCGCCGACATGCTGCGCGAGGCCCAGGCCGTCGCCGACGAGGACGAGTTGGAGAGCTACCGCATCGTCTTCAACACCGGCAGCGGCGCCGGCCAGACCGTCTGGCACACCCACGCGCACATCCTCGGTGGCCGTGGCATGGAATGGCCCCCCGGGTAAGTCGTCATGTCCGTACGTGAATTGGTGGTCCTCGGCACCGCCAGCCAGGTCCCGACCCGGCACCGCAACCACAACGGCTACCTGCTGCGCTGGGACGGCGAGGGCATCCTGTTCGACCCCGGCGAGGGCACACAGCGGCAGATGCTGCGCGCCGGGGTCGCCGCCCACGACCTGAACCGGATCTGCGTCACGCACTTCCACGGCGACCACTCCCTCGGCCTCGCCGGGGTGATCCAGCGGATCAACCTCGACCAGGTGCCGCACGAGGTCACCGCGCACTACCCGCGCTCCGGGCAGCGCTTCTTCGACCGGCTCCGGTACGCGACCGCCTACCGGGAGACCGTCCGCCTCACCGAGGCACCGGTCGACGCCGACGGCACCCTCGCGCGGACCGGGTCGTACACGCTCGAGGCCCGCAAGCTGTCCCACCCCGTCGAGTCCTACGGCTACCGGCTGATCGAAGCCGACGGCCGCCGCATGCTGCCCGACCGGCTCGCCGCGCACGGGATCAAGGGGCCGGACGTCGGCCGGATCCAGCGCGAGGGCCGGCTCGGGGACGTGACCCTGGACGAGGTCAGCGAGGTACGGCGCGGGCAGCGGTTCGCGTTCGTGATGGACACCCGGCTGTGCGACGGGGTGCACGCGCTCGCCGCGGGCTGCGACCTGCTGGTCATCGAGTCCACGTTCCTCGACGAGGACCTCGGACTCGCCGAGGACCACGGCCATCTCACGGCCGGTCAGGCGGCGGCCGTGGCACGGGACGCGGGGGTACGGCACCTCGTCCTCACCCACTTCAGCCAGCGCTACTCGGACCCCGACGAGTTCGAGCGGCAGGCGCGTTCCGCCGGGTTCGAGGGAGAGCTGACCGTGGCGCACGACCTCCTGCGAGTGCCGGTTCCGAAACGCGGATAAAACACGCTTACGATGCTTTGATGCCCCTCCCCAAAGCAGAACTGCACCTCCACATCGAAGGCACCCTGGAGCCCGAGCTGGCGTTCGGGCTGGCCGCCCGCAACGGCGTCGAGCTGCCCTACGCCGACACCGACGAGCTGCGCAAGGCGTACCAGTTCGAGGACCTCCAGTCCTTCCTGAACCTGTACTACGAGCTGATGGCCGTCCTGCGCACCGAGCAGGACTTCGCGGACCTGGCCGACGCCTACCTCGCCCGGGCCGCCGCGCAGGGCGTGCGGCACGCGGAGATCTTCTTCGACCCGCAGGCCCACATCGCGCGGGGCGTGGCCATGGGCACGGTCATGGAGGGGCTGTGGCGGGCGCTCGGCCGCAGCGAGGAGAACCACGGCGTCTCCACGAAGCTCATCATGTGCTTCCTGCGGGACGAGTCCGCCGACTCGGCGCTCGAGACCCTGGAGGCGGCCAGGCCCTACCTGGACCGGATCACCGGTGTCGGTCTCGACTCGGCCGAGGTCGGGCACCCGCCGGTGAAGTTCCGGGAGGTGTACGAGGCCGCCGCCGCGCTCGGGCTGCGCCGGGTGGCGCACGCCGGTGAGGAGGGTCCGCCCGCGTACATCACCGAGGCGCTGGACGTCCTCGGCGTCGAGCGGATCGACCACGGCCTGCGCTGCCTGGAGGACCCGGAGCTGGTCGAGCGGCTGGTCCGGGAGCGCATCCCGCTGACCCTGTGCCCGCTGTCCAACGTCCGGCTGCGGGCGGTGGACGTCCTCGCGGACCATCCCCTCCCGGCCATGCTCGACGCGGGACTGCTGTGCACGGTCAACTCCGACGACCCGGCCTACTTCGGCGGGTACGTCGCCGACAACTACCACGCGGTGCGCGACGCCCTCGGGCTGCCCAAGGAGCAGATGCGCGCGCTGGCCCGCAACTCCTTCCTCGCGTCCTTCCTGGAGGACGACGAGGAGCGGCGCGCCCGTTATCTCGCCGAGGTCGAGGCGTACGAGTTCGGGTAGGCGGTGTCGTACGCGGTCCGGGCAGGCACGGCCGGGGTGTCCATCTGGATCTCCACCACGGAGACCGTCTGCCTGCCCGCCCGCAGCGCCACCACCGTCATCGGCACCGCCACCGCCAGCAGGCCCACGGCCAGCACCTCGCCCATGACCGGGAAGCCCGCCCACGCCGCCAGCATGCTCCCGGCCAGCGGGCCCGCCGCCGTGCCCAGGGACGCCGCCGAGCCGACGAACACCGCCCAGCGACCGCGCGGGTCGAGGGAGGCGGCGAGGCCGATGACGTACGACAGCACGACCGGGTAGATCACGTTCCAGGCGATCTCGCCACCGGCGAAGGACGTCAGGTCGGTCGCCGAGGCGCTGAGCGCGATGCAGCCCGCGATGAGTGCCGTACCCACGCCGATCGGCACCGCCCGGCCCAGCCGCGGCCCGAGCGCCCCCGCGGCCACGACCCCGATCAGGCCGGCGCCGAGCGCGACCGCGAACACCGCGCCCACGCTGACCTCGGTGAGGTGTGCCTGGTCGCGACCGATGCGGCCGCTGACGCCCCACAGGGAGTTCTGTGCCAGGGACCAGCAGGGCATGGCGGCGGCCAGCAGCAGGCCGGCGCGCAGGTGGGGGAGCCGGCCGCGCTCGATGGGGGTCCCCCCGCGCGAGCCTGTTCGAGCGCGGGGGAGGGTGCGGGCCGGGGCCGTACGGCCGGACAGGCGGCCGGTGAGCGGCCAGACCGCGAGGGCGGTCAGCGCGATCGCGGCGAGGGGCTGCCCGTGGCCGGGGCCGAGGTGCGGGATCGTCAGGTAGAGGGCGCCGGCGAGGGCGGAGACACCGAGCAGACCGAACGTGGTGACCCGGTGCGGATCCTGCTGTCCGGCGATGCCGCCGGCGGCGACCGCCGTGACCGTGCCGGACCCGAACCCGCCGATCAGCGCGCCGACGACGACGGCCGGTACGAGGCCGGTGAGCGCGGCCCCGCCGTAGCCGAGGAAGGCGAGGGTGAGCCCGAGCCGGGCGAGGGTGCGGGCGCCGATCCGCTCGACCCGGGAGGCCAGCAGAAAGCCCGCCGCGGCCGAACTCAGCAGCAGCGCACTGCCGATGGCACCGGCCTGGGTGACGGAGAGCGGAAGTCCGGTGTCGAGCCGGCCGACGGTGGTCGGCAGCAGGTACGGGGCGAGATACCCGGCCGTGAAAAGGGCGACGAGGGGCCAGGGCAGGGAGCGGGGGGCGGACACGGGCGTTCCAGGGCAGACGAGAGCGGCGGCTCAGAAAAGAGGGGGATGAGCGACGACCGTCGACGGACAGGAACGCGCGAGCAAGTTGTATCAATTACGCGGTTCGGGAAGAAGGTCGGCCGGCGTGATCCGGGTCACTTCGGAGTTTGTGATCAGCGGGCCGGGGTAGGAGGTCGCATCCTGTCGGCGAGTTGGCTCGCGCCCCGCCGGATGCGCTATGGTTGATCACGTCGCGGTCGCCGGAACTCCCGGTGTCGGACAGTGCGTTGGTGGTCCAAGGAAAGACGCCCCGCTTCCTGCGGGGAAATGCAGGTGCAAGGCCTGCCCGGCGCTCCATGTAGAGCCCCATCCCGTTGTGTACGGGATGGGGCTCTTTTGCTGTTCCCTCTGCCCCCTCATTGACTCTCGCGTGTCCGTGTATCTAGCCTCTGTTCTCATACATAGACAACATTCATAAGGGGAGATGGTCAGGTGGGCGGCGACCCGACTCCGCAGGACGTGACGCGACGGCTGCGGGAGGGCATGGCGCACGGCGTGCTGTCCTTCCCGCTCACCGCCTTCCACGACGACGGCTCCCTGGACCCGGACGGGCTGCGTGCGCATGTCGCCGCGCGGCTCGCCACCGGGCCCGGGGCCCTCTTCCCGGCCTGCGGAACCGGCGAGTTCTTCTCGCTGGACGAGGAGGAGTACCGGCAGGTCGTCACCATCGCCGTCGAGGAGGCGGCCGGGCAGGTGGCCGTGGTCGCCGGCACGGGATACGGCTGGGCGCAGGCCGCCCGGTTCGCGCGGATCGCCGAGGAGGCCGGCGCCGACGCCCTGCTCGTGCTGCCGCACTACCTGGTCGCCGCCCCGCAGGAGGGCCTGGCCGCCCAGCTGGAGCAGCTCGCCGCCCGTACCCGGCTGCCGATCGTCGCCTACCAGCGCGGCCAGGTCGCCTATGGTGTGGCCGCGTTGCGGCGCATCGCGCGCATCCCGAACGTCATCGGCCTCAAGGACGGCCACAGTGACCTCGACCGCCTCCAGCGCCTCACCCTCGCCGCGCCCGAGGACTTCCTGTTCTTCAACGGCGCCGCCACCGCCGAGATCCAGGCTCGCGCCTACGCCACCGTCGGCGTCCCCGCCTACTCCTCCGCCGTGCACGCCTTCGCGCCCGAGATCGCCGGCGCCTTCTTCGGCGCGCTGCACAGCGGCGACCACGGCACGACCGAGAAGCTGCTGCGCGAGTTCTACGTCCCCTTCGTCGAACTCCGTGACCGCGCACCCGGATACGCGGTGTCCCTGGTGAAGGCGGCGGCCCGGCTGCGCGGAGAGCGCGTCGGCCCCGTCCGCGCCCCGCTCACCGACCCCGCGCCCGCCGACCTCGCCGACCTGAAGGCCCTCCTCACCGCCGGACTCGACCTCGTAGGAGCCTCCCTGTGACCCGTGACCTGACCATCACCGAGGTACGCCTGACGCCGATCCTGGTCGCCGACGCGCCGCTGCTCAACACCCAGGGCGTGCACCAGCCATACACCCCCCGGCTGATCGTGGAGGTCGTCACGGCCGACGGGACCACCGGGCTCGGGGAGACCTACGGCGACACCAAGTACCTGGAGCCGGCCCGCTCCCTCGCCGAGCGCCTCCCCGGACGATCGGTCATGGATGTGAACGGACTGTTCGCACTGGACCTCGCCGTGGACGAGGACCGGATCAGGGGCGCCGTGGACGCCGGCGGTCTGCGGGGCGTGCAGAGCGCCGACAAGCTGCGGCTGTCCGTGCTCTCCGCCTTCGAGGTGGCCTGCCTGGACGCCCAGGGCCGGGCGCTCGGACTGCCCGTGCACGCACTGCTCGGCGGCAGGGTGCGGGACGCGGTCGAGTACAGCGCCTATCTCTTCTACAGGTGGGCCGGCCACCCGGAGGGCGTCACGGCCGAGCCGGACGACTGGGGTGCCGCCCTGGACCCCGCCGGAGTCGTCGCCCAGGCGCGGACGTTCAAGGAGCGGTACGGATTCACCTCCTTCAAGCTCAAGGGCGGTGTCTTCCCGCCCGAGCAGGAGATCGCGGCCGTACGCGCCCTCGCCGAGGCCTTCCCCGGGCATCCGCTGCGGCTCGACCCCAACGGCGCCTGGTCCGTCGAGACCTCGCTGAAGGTCGCCAAGGAACTCGGGGACGTCCTGGAGTACCTGGAGGACCCGGCCCTGGGCACTCCCGCGATGGCCGAGGTGTCCGCAGGATTGAGAGGGGCGGCGCGAAGCGCCTCGGACAAGGGTGGTGGTGGGCGACGGGCGGGCGTCCCGCTCGCCACCAACATGTGCGTGACCACCTTCGGCGAGATCGAGGAGGCGTTCACCGCGGACGCCGTCCAGGTGGTGCTCTCCGACCACCACTACTGGGGCGGACTGCGCAACACCCAGCACCTCGCCGCGATCTGCGACGCCTTCGGCGTCGGGGTGTCCATGCACTCCAACACCCACCTCGGCATCAGCCTCGCCGCCATGACCCAGGTGGCGTCCACCGTGCCGGGCCTCCACCACGCCTGCGACTCCCACTACCCCTGGCAGTCCGAGGACGTCCTCACCGAGCGGATCGCGTTCACCGACGGCAGGGTCGCGGTGTCCGACGCACCCGGCCTCGGCGTCGAACTGGACCGGGACGAGCTGGCCCGGCTGCACCGGCGGTGGACCGAGGACGACGGCTCGATGCGCGAGCGGGACGACGCGGCGGCGATGCGGGTGGCCGAGCCGCACTGGCGGACGCCGGTGATGCCTCGCTGGTAGCCGCGCCCCGGGTGGGATCTGGTGCACACTGACCAGATCCGCATCACGTCAGGGAGCGCACCGTGACCCCGTCCCACATGATCGCCGGAGAGGAACCGGAGCACCTCACCCGTGCAGCGCCCTGCCGGGCCCAGGTCGACCCGCTGGTCGCCCTGCGTGCACCGGACGATCCGCCCTGGGACGTCTACCTCACGGGCACCGTCTTCCTCGACATCATCTTCACCGGCCTGGACTCGGCGCCCGTGCGCGGCACCGAGTCCTGGGCCCGCGGGATGGGCTCCAGCCCGGGCGGGGTCGCCAACATGGCCGCCGCGCTCGCCCGCCTCGGTCTGCGGACGTCCCTCGCGGCGGCCTTCGGGGACGACCATTACGGCGAGTACTGCTGGGACGCGCTGGAACAGGGCGAGGGCATCGACCTCACCCTGTCGCGGACCGTGCCCGGCTGGCACTCGCCGGTGACCGTCTCCATGGCCTACGAGGGCGAGCGGACCATGGTGTCCCACGGCCACGAGCCGCCGCCGGACGAGCCGGCGCCGGACGTCCCGCCCCGCGCGCGTGCGGCCGTCGCCTCCCTCGTCCCCGGCACCCGCGCCCCCTGGATCGCCCAGGCCGCCCGTGCGGGCACCCGGGTCTTCGCGGACGTCGGCTGGGACGACACCGGGGCCTGGGACCTGGGGAGCCTCGCCGACCTCCACCACTGCGAGGCGTTCCTGCCCAACGCGCAGGAGGCGATGCGGTACACCGGCGTGGACTGCCCGCGGGCGGCGGCGCGGGCGCTGACCGAGTACGTGCCGCTGGCGGTGGTGACGCTGGGGGCGGAGGGGGCGTACGCGGTGGACCGGCGTACGGGGGAGACGGCCGAGGTGCCCGCGATCGCGGTCGAGGCACTGGATCCGACCGGGGCGGGGGACGTGTTCGTGGCCGGGTTCGTGACCGGCACGCTGGCGGGGTGGCCGCTCGCCGACCGTCTTGCCTTTGCCGGGCTCACGGCAGCTCTGTCCGTGCAGGAGTTCGGGGGCTCGCTGTCGGCGCCGGGGTGGTCGGAGATCGGGGCGTGGTGGCGCAAGGTGCAGTCCCTTCCGGGGCAGGACCGGGTGGCGTTGCAGAGGTTCGCGTTCCTCGACGGGCTGGTGCCGGAGGAACTGGACCGGGTGTGGCCGTTGCGCCGGGCCGTGCCGACCATCGGCTTCCGTCGGTCCAGCTGACGTACCGGCTCTCGCCCTCTGAAAAGCCCTACAGCCTTGTCAGTCCACCGTCGTACCCTGGAATCGCGAGGCCGCCCTCAGCTATGCGGCCGTGACGAGGAGGAACCGCAGGCCTACAGCGCCGGCCCATGACTCAGACACCCACAGCTCACACCCCCGCGCAGGAGCAGGCGAGAGCACACCTCACCGTCCCCGCCCAGCACCCCATGGTGACCGTGCTGGGTTCCGGCGACTCCCTTCTGCGCGTGATCGAGAAGGCCTTCCCGGCAGCCGACATCCATGTCCGGGGCAATGAGATCAGCGCGGTCGGCGACCCTGCGGACGTCGCTCTCATTTCGCGCGTGTTCGACGAGATGATGCTGGTGCTCCGCACCGGACAGCCGATGACGGAGGACGCAGTGGAACGCTCGATCGCCATGCTCAAGGCGAGCGAGGACGGGACGAGCGACGGACCTGAGACCCCGGCCCAGGTACTGACGCAGAACATCCTGTCCTCCCGCGGCCGCACCATCCGCCCCAAGACGCTCAACCAGAAGCGGTACGTCGACGCGATCGACAAGCACACGATCGTCTTCGGCATCGGCCCCGCCGGTACCGGCAAGACCTACCTGGCCATGGCCAAGGCCGTGCAGGCCCTGCAGGCCAAGCAGGTCAACCGGATCATCCTGACCCGTCCCGCGGTCGAGGCCGGCGAGCGCCTCGGCTTCCTGCCGGGCACGCTCTACGAGAAGATCGACCCCTACCTGCGCCCGCTGTACGACGCGCTGCACGACATGCTCGACCCGGACTCGATCCCGCGCCTGATGGCCGCGGGCACGATCGAGGTCGCGCCGCTCGCGTACATGCGTGGCCGTACGCTCAACGACGCCTTCATCATTCTCGACGAGGCCCAGAACACGAGCCCCGAACAGATGAAGATGTTCCTCACCCGCCTCGGCTTCGACTCGAAGATCGTGATCACCGGTGACGTGACGCAGGTCGACCTGCCGAACGGCACGAAGAGCGGTCTGCGGCAGGTGCAGGAGATCCTGGAGGGCGTCGAGGACGTCCACTTCTCCCGGTTGTCGTCCCACGATGTCGTACGGCACAAGCTGGTGGGCCGTATCGTCGACGCGTACGAGTTGTACGACAGCAAGCACGGCACCGAGAACGGCGCCCACAAGGGCGGCCATGGCAGGCCCGGTGCCAAGGGCTCCAAGGGGAAGTAGACCAGCACGACCATGTCGATCGACGTCAACAACGAGTCCGGCACCGAGGTAGACGAGCAGGCGATCCTCGACATCGCCCGCTACGCGCTCGCGCGGATGCGCATCCACCCGCTCTCCGAGCTCTCGGTGATCGTCGTGGACGCCGACGCCATGGAGCAGTTGCACATCCAGTGGATGGATCTGCCGGGTCCCACCGATGTCATGTCGTTCCCGATGGACGAGCTGCGGCCGCCCACGAAGGACGACGACGAGCCGCCGCAGGGGCTGCTCGGCGACATCGTGCTGTGCCCGGAGGTCGCCACCAAGCAGGGCGCGGAAGCGCCGACGCAGCACTCCATGGACGAGGAGCTCCAGTTGCTCACCGTCCACGGGGTGCTGCACCTGCTCGGGTACGACCACGAGGAGCCCGACGAGAAGGCCGAGATGTTCGGGCTCCAGGCCGCCATCGTGGACGGGTGGCGGGCCGAGCGGGGGCTGACCGGCCCGTCGCCGGCGCCGACCGTCTCGTAGTCCGAGGGCCGGTCTTCGCATGAGTCCGCAGATCGTGATCGGCGCGATCGCCCTGGTCGTCGTCGCCTGGCTGGCCGCGTGCGCGGAGGCGGGCATCGCGCGCGTCTCCAGCTTCCGCGCCGAGGAGGCCGTGCGCAACGGCCGGCGCGGCAGCGCCAAGCTGGCCCAGGTCGCCGCCGACCCCACCCGCTATCTGAACGTGGCCCTGCTGGTCCGCGTCGCCTGCGAGATGGCGGCCGCGGCCCTGGTGACGTACGCCTGCCTGCAGGAGTTCGCGGCCACCTGGCAGGCGCTGCTGGTCGCCATCGGCGTGATGGTCCTGGTGTCGTACGTCGCCGTCGGCGTCTCCCCGCGCACCATCGGCCGCCAGCACCCGATGAACACGGCGACGGCGGCGGCGTACGTGCTGCTGCCCCTCGCCCGGATCATGGGCCCGATCCCGTCGCTCCTCATCCTCATCGGCAACGCGCTCACCCCCGGCAAGGGCTTCCGCCGCGGCCCGTTCGCCTCCGAGGCGGAGCTGCGGGCGCTGGTCGACCTCGCCGAGAAGGAGTCGCTGATCGAGGACGAGGAGCGCCGCATGGTGCACTCGGTCTTCGAGCTGGGCGACACCCTCGTACGGGAGGTCATGGTCCCGCGCACCGACCTGGTCGTGATCGAGCGCTACAAGACCATCCGCCAGGCCCTCACCCTCGCCCTGCGCTCCGGCTTCTCGCGGATCCCGGTCACCGGTGAGAGCGAGGACGACGTCGTCGGGATCGTGTACCTGAAGGACCTGGTCCGCAAGACGCACATCAGCCGCGACGCCGAGAACGACCTGGTGTCCACGGCCATGCGCCCGGCGGTCTTCGTCCCCGACACCAAGAACGCCGGCGACCTGCTGCGCGAGATGCAGAAGGACCGCAACCACGTCGCCGTCGTCATCGACGAGTACGGCGGCACCGCCGGCATCGTCACCATCGAGGACATCCTCGAGGAGATCGTCGGCGAGATCACCGACGAGTACGACCGTGAACTCCCGCCCGTGGAGAACCTCGGCGACGACCGCTACCGGGTCACCGCGCGCCTCGACATCACCGACCTCGGCGAGCTGTACGGCCTGGAGGAGTACGACGACGAGGACGTGGAGACCGTCGGCGGCCTGCTCGCCAAGGCGCTCGGCCGCGTGCCCATCGCCGGTGCGTCCTCGGTCGTGGAACTGCCCGACGGCCGCGAGCTGCGCCTGACCGCGGAGGCCGCGGCCGGCCGCCGGAACAAGATCGTGACCGTACTGGTGGAGCCGCTGGGCCCGGCGGACCCGCCCGAGGAGGAGAACGCGGAGTGACCCCCAAGGAACTGCGCACCTTCTGTCTGTCGTTCAACGCGGCGGTCGAGGACTTCCCGTTCAGCCCGGACGTCTCGGTCTTCAAGGTCCTGGGCAAGATGTTCGCGCTGAGCTGGCTGGACGCGCGGCCCCTGACGGTCAACCTCAAGTGCGACCCGGAGGACGCGGTCCGGCTGCGGAGCGAGCACGAGGGACTGATCATCCCCGGCTACCACATGAACAAGCGGCACTGGAACACCGTCACCGTCGACGGCGAACTCCCGGACCGCCTGGTCCGCGAACTGATCGAGGACTCGTACGACCTCGTCGTCGCGGGCCTGCCGAGGGCGGAGCGGCTGCGGCTGGACCGGCCGTAAATGCGTTTGCCGGGGCCCTCTGACCGCGTGTCAGAATCCGGCGCATGTCTTCTGTGCGATATCCGCGCCCGCTGCGCCCTGGTGACCGTGTCGGTGTGACCTCCCCCTCCAGCGGGGTGCCCGAGACGATGCGCGGGCGCCTCGACGTGGCGATACGCGACCTGAAGGCGCGGGGGTACGAGGTGGTCGTCGGCCGGTGCATGGACGGCTCGACGCACATCAGCGCCCCGGCCGCCGAGCGCGCCGCCGAACTGACCGAGATGCTGACCGACCCGACGATCCGGGCGGTGGTACCGCCGTGGGGCGGGGAGACCGCGATCGACCTGCTGTCGCTGCTCGACTTCGAGAAGATCGGGCGGGCCGAGCCGACGTGGGTGGTCGGCTGGTCCGACATGTCGACCCTGATCACGCCCCTGACCCTGCTCACCGGGGTCGCGACCGTGCACGGCAACAACCTCATGGACACGCCGTACCGGACGCCCGAGGGCCTGCTGTCCTGGCTCGACATCGTGGCGGCGCCGCAGGGCGAGCCGCTCTCCCAGACCCCGCCGGGCCGCCACCGGTCGGGCGGTTTCGACGACTACCGGTCCCACGCGGACGTACGGGACCTCACCCTGGACGCCGAGGGCGCCTGGACCCGGCTCGACGGCGCCGGTGACGTGGACGTCGAGGGCCGGCTGATCGGCGGCTGCATCGAGACCCTCACCAACCTCGCCGGCACGCCGTACCTGAACACCTCGTCCTTCGCCGGCGACGAGGGGCTGCTGGTCTACGTCGAGGCCTGCGAGGACAACGCGTTCACCATCTGCCGCAACCTGCACGGCATGCGCCTCGCCGGCTTCTTCGACCGCGCGGCCGCCGTCCTCGTGGGCCGTACCCACGCCCCCGACGGCGGCACCCTCACCCAGTACGAGGCCGTCCTCGACGCCCTCGGCTCCCTGGGCGTACCGATCGTCGCGGACGTCGAGTGCGGCCACGTGGCGCCCTACCTCCCGCTGGTGAACGGCGCCCGTGCCCGCGTGGTGCACACGGCCGCCCGGAGCGAGATCGTTCAGACCCTGGACTGACCTCGGTGCAGGTCCGGGCCGGTCCGTATGCTCGGGGCATGACCGACAGCAACGCGCTCGACCCCGAGGACCGCAAGATCGTCACCCTGGCCCGTTCCGCCCGGGCCCGCAACGGTGTGCCCGAGGGGGCGGCCGTACGGGACGAGACCGGGCGCACGTATGTCGCCGGGTCGGTGCAGCTCGCCTCGCTGAAGCTGAGCGCCCTGCAGACCGCCGTCGCCATGGCCGTGGCCTCCGGGGCGAAGTCGCTGGAGGCGGCGGCCGTGGTGAGCGAGGCGGAGTCCGTCCCGGCGGAGGACCGGGCCGCTGTGGCCGACCTCGGGGGGCCTGAGACGCCGGTGTTGCTCGCCGGGCCTGACGGGGCCGTGAAGCTGACGGTTCCGGCGGGCGCTGCGGAGTAGTCCGGATTTCATCCTTGCCGTCGCCTGCCTCTCGCGCATCAATGGAGCCGTAAGTTCCGACGATCCGTCAGATCCGCACCGCCGCCGCAGCGTGCCCGCACCCACCTGCTCTGGCCTGCTCGTTCGTCGGCGCACCTTCCGACCATCCCCACATGGCATCCCCACAGGGAAGGGAAGCGGATCCCCATGAGAGGCAAGCACACGGCAACAGGTGCGGCGCTGGTCGCCGGGGCCCTCGCGGTCACCGGACTCGCCTTCGCGCCCACCGCGGCCGCCGTCACTCCTCAGACGGCAACCATCAACGCGAGCTGCGGCATCTTCGGCGGTGGCGCGGCCACGCTCATCGCCACCCAGAGCGGCACCACGGCCACCATCACCCTCACCTCCACCGCGGTCAAGGCGCCGGTCGCGGTGGCGCAGGACTCCATCACCTCCAAGCTCACCCTGGTCAGGGCGAGCGGCGGCACCACCGTCTTCACCGGGACGAAGAACCCGGCCATGGCCGCCGGCGACCCGGTCACCGCCGGCCCGCTCACCGGCACCGTGGCCTCCGGTGACAGCCTGGAGGCGTACGGCGGCTCGCTGCAGATGACGATCTTCGGGATCAACGTCACCTGTAAGGCCACCGGCAAGCAGTCGCCCGGCCCGTTCGTCTTCGACTGAGCGAGCCGAGCGACCCGAGTGGCCTGAGTGATCTGTTCCGGATAGTTCCGGATCTCCCGGGGATGCCGCAGAAACTGATGATCCGTCAGTTTTCTGCGGCATCTCCATTGACTTCTCACGCAGGCTCCACATCAATGCCCCCTGTCGGCGCAGATGAGCCGCTGCGCCCGCAACCCTCAGGAGGGGCCCCCATGGGTTCGACACCCCGAAGATCCCGACGATGGCGCTGGGCGTCACTGTTCGGGGCGACCGTCCTCGCGGTCACCGCGGGCGGCGCACTGGCCAGTCCGGCCAGTGCCGCCGGCACGAACGTGGACTTCGCCACGCACTGCATCCCGCCCGCCGTCTCAGGCCTGCCGCCGATCGACGGCACCACCACCGCGAGCGTGTCGGTGGACAACGCCAGCCCGAAGGTCGGCGACACCGTCACCGTGACCTACACGGTGGTCACGCCCGCCGCCGGCAACCCCACCGACCTGGCCCTGCCGGCCGACATCATGACCCCGACCGGCAAGGTCACGCTCGGTGGTGCCCAGACCGGTTCCGTCACGGTTGCCGGGCCCAAGAAGAACGCCCCGGTCCCGGGGAAGGCCCCCTTCCCGTCCTTCTCCATGACCGGAACGTTCACCGTCACCAAGGCCGGCCAGATCACCCTCTCGCCCGGCGACTACAACATCCACACCAGCTACATCCTGGAGCTGGACACCCCCTGCACGGTCACCAACCCGCCCGCCCCGACGTCGCAGACCGTCACGGCGACCGACGGCACCCCGGCCAACACCCGTGCCATCGCGCTGGGTTCGGCCTCGGGTGACCCGGGTGCCAGTGTCACGGTCAACGGCAGCAACTTCACGCCGGGCGCCACCGTCACCCTGGCCGGGCGGTCCGGGGGCACCCAGACCGCGGACACCGCCACCGTGACCGCGGGCGCCTCGGGCTCCTTCAGCGGTTCGCTGGTCGTCAACGACAAGACGACGACCGGGATCGTGGCCTACGAAGGCGGCTCCTGGAGCGCGGACAAGGGCGCGGGCCCCGCGGTCTACGTCGTCAACGACAACACGCCCGTCCCGGCCGGCAGTCAGAAGCTGACCACCACCGTCAAGGCGGGCACCCTGTCCATGTCCCAGGCCGGGGACGCCGTCGCGCTGTCGTCGGTCGACTTCGGCAAGGGCGGGGCCTCCAGCGGAGCCCTGCAGACGGTGACGGTCAAGGACTTCCGCGGCGGGCCCGCGGGCTGGTCCCTGACCGGCAAGGTCACCGACTTCACCGGCCCCGGCGCCAAGATCGACGCGAGCAGACTGAGCTGGACCCCTGCCTGCGTCACCAAGGCGGGCAGCCCCAGCACCTGCAAGGCCGGTTCGACCGGCGCGGTGGGCACCTCGGGAGCGACCCTCGCGTCGACCCCGGACGCCACGCTCACCGGCGGCGAGTTCACCGTCGACGCCGGACTCTCCCTGGACGTACCGGCGTTCACGCCCCCGGGCTCGTACTCCGGCGTCCTGACCCTCACCCTCACCTGACCGAACTCCGACCACGGTGGCCGGGCGCCCGCCGCACCACGGGGCCGCACCCGCCCGACCGCCACGACCCGAGCCCATGGGGGGTCCGCACCCATGCGCAAGCCGTACGTCCTCCTCCTGAGCATCGTCAGCACCCTCTGCCTCGCCCTGGGGATGTCGACAGCACCGGCCCACGCCGCCGACAACGGCAGCTGGTCCGTCTACCCGGTCGCCTCCAAGGTCGCCGCGCGCCCCTACTTCTACCTCTCGGCCGACCCCGGGCAGACCCTCACCGACAAGGTCGCCGTCGCCAACAAGACCGGCAGGCCGCTCACGTTCCGGCTCTACGCGGCCGACGCCTACAACACCGCCCGCGACGGCGGGTTCGCCGTACGGACCCTGAAGGAGCGGATGCACGGGGTGGGTGCCTGGGCGCGGCCCGCCATGTCACGCGTCACCGTTCCCGGCCACAAGACCGTCACCGTGCCGTTCACCCTGCACGTGCCCCGCGGCGCCGAACCGGGCGACCACCCGGGCGCGATCGTCGCGCTCGACGAGCGGGTCGACCCCGGCAGCGGCAAGCTGGCGCTCGGCGTGCAGCGGGCCGTCGGGGCCCGGGTCTATCTCCGGGTCAGCGGGCCCACGCTGCCCGCGATCTCCGTCGGGCAGATGCACATCAGCCATCACCAGCCACTCGTCCCCGGCTTCGGCGACAGCACGGCCACCATCGGCTACACCCTGCGCAACACCGGGAACGTCACCCTCGACCCCAAGGTGGAGCTGAAGGCGCGCGGACTGTTCGGCCGTACGCTGCTCGACCGCGACCTGACCGGGGTGCCGTCCGAGCTGCTGCCGGGGCAGCGGGTGCGGCTCACCGAGACCTGGCACGGGGCGCCCCAGCTCGACTGGGGCGACATCACCCTGACCGCGACAGCGCCGGACACCCGTCAGTCGGCGAGCGCCTCCTTCTTCGCGCTGCCGTGGCTGCTCGCCGGGCTCGTCTTCGTGGGCGGAGTGGTGACCGGAGTGCTGCTGGTCAGAGCGCGTCGGGGCCGCGCTCGCCGGTCCGCACCCGTACGACGGTCTCCACGGGCACTGCCCACACCTTCCCGTCCCCGATCTTCCCCGTCTGCGCGGCGCTGACGATCGCGTCGATCACGTCGTCGGCGACCGCGTCCTCGACCACGACCTCGATCCGGGCCTTCGGCACCAGGTCGACGCGGTACTCGGCCCCCCGGTACACCTCGGTGTGGCCGCGCTGACGGCCGTAGCCGCTCGCCTCGGTCACGGTCAGACCGTGCACACCCAGCTCCTGCAGGGCGGTCTTGACCGCGTCCAGGCGGTACGGCTTGACGATCGCAGTGATGAGCTTCATGCCTGGCTCTTGACCTTCTGGGCGGTGGGGACGACGGAGGAGGAGACCGGGGCGCCATGCCCCAGGACCCCGTGATCGTAAGCCGTCTCGGCGTGCACCGTAAGGTCCAAACCGGTGTGCTCCTGCTCCTCGCTCGCCCGGAAGCCCAGCGCCCGGTCGATCAGCCTGCCGAGGCCGTACGACACCGCGAAGGCGTACCCCGCGACGACCACGACGGCCAGCAGCTGCTTGCCGAGCGGGGCGAGCCCGCCGCCGTAGAACAGGCCCTCGACACCGCCGGTCATCGCCTTCTCGGCGAACAGGCCGATGAGGAGGGTGCCGATGACGCCGCCGACCAGGTGGACGCCGACGACGTCCAGCGAGTCGTCGTAGTTCAACTTGAACTTCCAGCTCACCGCGTAGGAGCAGACGACACCGGCGGCCAGGCCCACGACCAGCGCGCCGAGCAGGGAGACCGTGCCGCAGGAGGGCGTGATCGCGACCAGGCCGGCCACCGCGCCGGAGGCGGCGCCCAGGGTGGTCGGGTGGCCGTCGCGCCGCTGCTCGACGAAGAGCCAGCCGAGCAGGCCGGTGCAGCCGGCGGCCAGGGTGTTGAGGAAGGCGGCCGCGGCCAGGCCGTTCGCACCGAGCGCGGAGCCCGCGTTGAAGCCGAACCAGCCGAACCAGAGCAGACCGGCGCCTAGGATCACCATGGGCAGGTTGTGCGGACGCATCGCGTCCTTCTTGAAGCCCAGGCGGGGGCCGAGGACCAGGCACAGGGCGAGACCGGAGGCGCCGGAGGTGATCTCGACGGGCAGACCGCCCGCGAAGTCGAGCGCGCCGAGCTTGTCGTGGATCCAGCCACCCGGGCCCCACACCCAGTGGGTGACCGGAACGTATACGAGGAGCGTCCACACCGGGACGAAGACCAGCCAGGCCGAGAACTTCGTACGGTCCGCGACCGCGCCGCTGACCAGCGCCGCCGTGATGACGGCGAAGGTGAGCTGGAAGGTGGCGAAGAGAAGCGTGGGCACGGAGCCGTGCACGCTGGCCGGGCCGAGGCCGCTCATGCCGGCGTGCTCCAGCCCGCCGATCAGCCCGCCGCCGATGTCGTCGCCGAAGGCCAGCGAGTAGCCGGCCGCCAGCCACACCACCGTCACCAGAGCGATCGACACGAAGCTCATCATCAGCATGTTGAGGACGCTCTTCGTGCGGACCATACCGCCGTAGAACAGGGCCAGTCCCGGAGTCATCAGCAGGACGAGGGCGGTGGCTGCGAGCAGCCACGCGGTGTCGCCGGTGTTCACATGCGCGGCGGCGAGGGTCACGGGCGTCTCCAACGGTGTGGGGGCTCGTCAGAGGGTCACCGGTATCCGTTTCCGGTTGCGTACGGGTGTGTTTCCGTGACGTTTCGTTGCGGAGGGGTTTCCGAAAGCTCACGTGGGAACGGGGTACTCCCCACTGGTACGGCGCGGCTTCGTGGATCAGGGAGAATGGTCGCCATGAGCGTTCGTACCCAGTCATCCGAGCAGCCGGCCGAGACCGCCCACCGCGCCGGCTTCGCCTGCTTCGTGGGCCGCCCCAACGCGGGCAAGTCCACCCTCACGAACGCTTTGGTCGGGCAGAAGGTGGCGATCACCGCGAACCAGCCGCAGACCACGCGGCACACGGTGCGCGGCATCGTGCACCGGCCCGACGCCCAGCTCATCCTGGTGGACACCCCGGGCCTCCACAAGCCGCGCACGCTGCTCGGCGAGCGGCTCAACGACGTCGTACGGACGACGTGGGCGGAGGTCGACGTGATCGGCTTCTGCCTTCCCGCGAACGAGAAGATCGGCCCCGGCGACCGCTTCATCGCGAAGGAACTCGCCGGCATCAAGAAGACCCCGAAGGTCGCCATCGTCACCAAGACCGATCTGGTCGACTCCAAGACCCTCGCCGAGCAGCTGATCGCCATCGACCAGATGGGCAAGGATCTGGGCTTCGAGTGGGCGGAGATTGTGCCGGTGTCGGCGGTCGGCGACCAGCAGGTGGGCCTGCTGGCCGACCTGATCGTCCCGCTGCTGCCGGAGGGCCCGGCGCTCTACCCGGAGGGTGACCTCACGGACGAGCCCGAGCAGGTCATGATCGCGGAACTGATCCGCGAGGCGGCCCTGGAGGGCGTCCGCGACGAACTCCCGCACTCCATCGCCGTCGTCGTGGAGGAGATGCTCCCGCGCGAGGACCGCCCCGCCGACCGTCCCCTCCTCGACATCCACGCCAACGTCTACATCGAGCGCCCCAGCCAGAAGGGCATCATCATCGGCCCCAAGGGCAAGCGCCTGAAGGAGGTCGGCATCAAGTCCCGCAAGCACATCGAGGCGCTGCTGGGGACCCCGGTCTTCCTGGACCTGCATGTGAAGGTCGCGAAGGACTGGCAGCGGGACCCGAAGCAGCTGCGCCGGCTGGGGTTCTGAGGCCCTGGGGCTCTGCCCCGGCCCCCGGCATGGGGTCCGCCCTGGACCCCGTTTTCCGCCGGCCACCGGTCGTGGCGGGATGAAGGGCGTCGGTGTCGGGTGCGGGGGCAGGTCGAGGTGCTGCTCGGGGCGCCGGCCGCGCGGCGGTAGCCGCATGTTGATGCAGCCTGGACCTGCATGTGAAGGTCGCCAAGGACTGGCAGCGGGACCCGAAGCAGCTGCGCCGGCTGGGGTTCTGAGGCTGGGGGGCTCTGCCCCGGCCCCCGTCATCGGAGTCGCCCGGGAAGTCCGGCGGCCCCGGAGGGGACGGGGAGGACGGCAGCTCACGCCACCCCCCGTATCCGCCCCACCAGCACCGCCCCCGCCAACCCGATCACCGCCGCCACCAGGTACAGCACGCGGTAGCCGCCGAGGTACGTAACTATCGGTGCCGCCAGGACCGGGGCCGCCACCTGGGGGAGGGCGTTGGCCACGTTGATGACGCCGAGGTCCTTGCCGCGGTCCAGGGCCTTCGGCAGGACGTCGGTCATCAGGGCGAAGTCGACCGAGGTGAAGACGCCGAAGCCGATCCCCAGGACCGCCGACGCGACGACGGCCCCCGGCCAGGTCTGCCAGCCGGACAGGGCCGCCGTGGCCACCGCCATCAGCACGCCCGACCAGACGACGAACGGTTTGCGCCGGCCGACCCGGTCCGACCAGATGCCGCCCGCCACGACCGTCGCCACCAGCGTCAGGCTGTTGACCGCCGTGAGGACGAGGACACCCCGGTCGGGGTCGAAGTAGTGCAGGCGGTCGCGCAGGTAGTAGAGGAGATACAGCAGCACCAGCGAGTTGCTGAGGTTGATCAGGAAGCGGGTCAGCCAGGCCCAGGCCAGGTCGGGGTGGCGGCGTGGGCTCAGCCAGAACGAGGCCAGGAAGGCGCGCCAGGACCAGGGGGACCGGTCCTCCGGTGCCAGGCGCAGGTCCTCGTAGCGCAGTATGTAGGGCAGGACGCCCACCACCGTGAACACCGCGCAGGCCGTGTATCCGGCGCCGACCCCGCCCGCCGCCGTCGCCAGACCCGTCCCGCCGACCACGCCCAGGATCTGCGCCGCCCCCAGCCAGCCGCCCACCGAGCCCCGTTGGAGCCGCGGCACCCGGTCCGGCACGGCCGCGGTCACCGCCGCGAAGGCCGCGTTCAGCGTGAGCTGCACCAGGCACCAGCCCAGCGTCATCGTCCACAGCCCGCCCGCGCCCGCGAGCAGCAGCAGGGAGAGCGCACCGCCCGCCGCGCCCGCCACGATCCACGGGGTACGGCGGCCCCGGCGGGCGGTGGTCCGGTCCGACAGCGCTCCGAAGAACGGGTTCGCGAGCAGCGAGACCACCGCGCCCGCCCCCGTCACCCAGGCCAGCATCGTCTCCTTGGACATCCCGGAGCCGGGCGCGAAGTCCCCCGCCTGGGAGGCGAGCAGGATCTGCAGCGGGCCGAACCAGCCCACCCAGATCGCCCCGTTGGCCAGCGAGAGCGCCGCCGTCCAGCCGCGGCCGACCCGTTCCACGGGCTCGGCGAGGGCGGCCGAGGCGCGGGCAGTGGTCATCTCTGCGCCCGCAGCACGTCCCGGAACCATTGGTAGGAGGCCTTCGGGGTGCGCCGCTGGGTCTCGTAGTCCACGTGGACCAGGCCGAAGCGGCGCGCGTAGCCCTCCGCCCACTCGAAGTTGTCCATCAGGGACCAGACGAAGTAGCCGCGCACGTCCACCCCCGACTCCAGCGCCGCGTGCAGGGCGCGGACATGGCCGTCCAGGTAGGCGATGCGGTCCTGGTCGTCGACGCCCTCGTAGGAGCAGCCGTTCTCGGTGATGACGATCGGCGGGAGGCGGTCGCCGTAGCGGTTGCGGAAGGTCGTGAGCAGCTCCGTGAGCCCCTCGGGGACGACGGGCCAGCCGAAGTCCGTCACCGGGCGGTCCTCGATCTCCCGGACGGAGAAGGGGAGTTCGGCCGGCATGGTCAGGCCGCCGAACTCGATCTCGGTGCCCTGCGGGGCGCCCACCCGGGTCGGCGCGTAGTAGTTGATGCCGTACCAGTCGATCGGCTCGGAGATGACCTTCAGGTCGGCGGACACGTCGCCCGGCATCAGGTCGCCGATGCCCTCCGGGTAGGCGCCCAGCACGATCGGCTCGGCGAACATCCGGTTGAGGAGGAGGTCGTAGAAGCCCGCCGCCTCCAGATCGGCGGGCTCCGCGGACGCCGGCCAGGTCGGGCCGTGGGAGTTGGCGATGCCGATGTCCGTCGCGCCGGCCGCGCGCAGGGCCTGCACCGCGAGACCGTGGGCGAGGAGCTGGTGGTGGGCGACCGGGAGCGCGTCGAAGAACAGCTGCTTGCCGGGGGCGTGGGCGCCCAGCGCATGACCCAGCAGGGTGTGCTCGGCGGGCTCGTTGAGGGTGATCCACTTGGTGACG
This sequence comes from Streptomyces sp. NPDC101165, assembly GCF_044768135.1. Classification (NCBI taxonomy): domain Bacteria; kingdom Bacillati; phylum Actinomycetota; class Actinomycetes; order Kitasatosporales; family Streptomycetaceae; genus Streptomyces; species Streptomyces sp. NPDC101165. Next base: position 560,171 of record NZ_JBIWPG010000002.1, read on the forward strand.
CGGTCGCCGAGGCGTTCCGCCACCACGGACACGTGGTCGGCGAACCGGGCCGCCGTGTCCCGCTCCAGCCAGTCCAGCGAGGCGGGCAGGTCCCAGTGGAAGAGGGTGGGCACGGGCCGTACGCCGGCCGTGCACAGCTCGTCGACCAGGCGGTCGTAGAAGTCCAGGCCGCCCGGGGAGTTCACGCGGGGCCAGGAGACGGAGAAGCGGTACGCGTCCACGCCGAGGCCGGCGAGGAGGGCCACGTCCTCCCGGTAGCGGTGGTAGTGGTCGCAGGCCACTGCCGCCGTCGTGCCGTCCTTCACCCGCCCCGGCTCGGCCGTGAACACGTCCCACACGGACGCCTCGCGCTCGTCGGCCGCGCCCTCGATCTGGTGGGCGGAGGTCGACACACCCCACAGGAAGCCGGCCGGGAAGCGGGGGATCGGATTGACTGCATCGGTCGCCATGGCCGGGATCATCCTTACCCCCGGTAACGGAAGTCAACGCCCCGGCGTGAAACCGCGGTTACGCACCCTCCTTCAGCACCCGGGAGATCAACTCCCGCTCTGCCTCGGACAGTCGGGGGTCGGCCGCGTACACCGTCCGGCCGTCCACGGTGATCTCGTAGCTGAAGCCGTCCGGAACCCCGGCCGGGCGCGTGCCCCGGCCGGACGCGAGGGCGCGTTCGGCCAGGGTGTGCCACTCATGGGCGTCGGGCCGGCCCGAGGTGTCCACCTCGGCCCGGCGCTCGATGCCCGCGAAGCCGCCCGTGCGCCGTACTTGGATACGCATGGGTCACTTCTAACACTTGATCCGCAGTTCCCGAAGGGGGTACGGACTGCATCCGGTTCGGCTGGTCCGGGCGCTCCGGCGTGGTCACCCTGCGGTGTCTCATCCGGGGTTGCTCTGGGCCGTTCCGGAGTTCGGTGAGCAGAGGCCCGCAGGTCAGCGGGCTGCCGCAGGTGTTGTGCCGGAGATCCGGCGGTCAGCACCTCACGCGGTTGACTCACGCAGGCCGTCTTCTCGGCCGCCGCTGATCATGGCGGACGGAAAGCACTTTTAGTACGGAACTACAGCGTCCGCACCCCCACCTGCTCCCACGCCTTCTGTACGGCCTGGAGTTCGTCGCCGGCGCCGTAGCGCTCGCGGGCCGCTCGGACGGTCAGCGTGGCGAAGTCGGCGAAGGCGGCGTCCTGCTTCAGCTCGCCGCCGGTCAGGACGTCGTACCAGATCTGGCCGGCCCGCTCCCAGGCGTTGCCGCCGATGGCCGTGGCGACCAGGTAGAAGGCGTGGTTCGGGATGCCCGAGTTGATGTGCACGCCGCCGTTGTCGCGGCCGGTGCGGACGTAGTCCTCCATGGTCGCGGGCTGCGGGTCCTTGCCGAGGACGTCGTCGTCGTACGCCGTGCCCGGAGCCTTCATGGAGCGCAGGGCGGTGCCGGTGACGCGCGGGGCGAGCAGGCCCGCGCCGATCAGCCAGTCGGCCTCGGCCGCGGACTGGCCGAGCGCGTACTGCTTGATCAGCGAGCCGAAGACGTCGGAGATCGACTCGTTGAGCGCGCCCGGCTGGCCGAAGTAGGTCAGGTTGGCGGTGTGCTGGGTGACGCCGTGGGTCAGCTCGTGGCCGATGACGTCCACCGGGATGGTGAAGTCCAGGAAGATCTCGTTGTCGCCGTCGCCGAACACCATCTGCTCGCCGTTCCAGAAGGCGTTGTCGTAGTCCGTGCCGAAGTGCACGCTCGCGTCCAGCGGCAGCCCCTCGCCGTCGATGGAGTTGCGGCCGTACGCCTTCAGGTACAGGTCGAAGGTGGCGCCCAGGCCCGTGTAGGCGCGATTGACCGTGGCGTCCGCACCGGGTTCGGTGCCCTCCTCGCGGACCTTCGTGCCGGGCAGGTCCTGCTGGTGGCCGGCGTCGTAGATGGTGCGGTGCGGCTGGTCGGCCACGGCTCCGGCGGGCGCGGCGACGGCGGGCGCGCCGATCACCGTGGTCAGGCGGCGGTGGGTGCGCTGGTAGGCGTCGTGCTCCAGGGACCGGCGGGCGGGGCCGGAGAGCGTGGGGTCCTCGTTCCGGGCGAGCCTGTCGAGGACGTGCGGCGGCACGATCGTGCAGAAGACGGGCTGGAAGCCCCCGTTGGTCGTCATGCCCGGCACCCTTGCACTGTGTGATCCGGCTGTCACTACTAGCAACCATGATTGGTGAAATACGGTGACATCGTGCTCACTCCACGTAGTCAAAGTGGTATGGCGCACTTTTTGTCCGTTTTGACCCCACGGTCCCGCATACTGATACGAACCCTCGTGGTGAGGCGCCGCTCGGCTAGCATGCGGAGCATCATGCGTTTCGGGCTGCTCCTTCTTAGCTGCCGCGGCGAGGGCCTGTAGTCGAGGCCGACTCCCTCCCCGCGGAGCTTGGCGTTGCGTCGTCGGCCGTCCTTTCGGACACCTCCCAAGGAGCCCCCGCATCATGGCCAACCGCCAGCAGCCCAGTTCCATGCCGATCCACAAGTACGGCCGCTACGAGCAGGTCGACATCCAGGACCGCACCTGGCCGGAGCAGCGCATCACCGTCGCACCCCGCTGGCTCTCCACCGACCTGCGGGACGGCAACCAGGCCCTGATCGACCCGATGTCGCCCGAGCGCAAGCGCCGGATGTTCGACCAGCTGGTCAAGATGGGCTACAAAGAGATCGAGGTCGGCTTCCCGGCCTCCGGTCAGACCGACTTCGACTTCGTGCGCTCGATCATCGAGGAAGAGGGCGCGATCCCCGAGGACGTCACCGTCTCCGTACTGACCCAGGCCCGCGAGGACCTGATCGAGCGGACCGTGGAGTCCCTGAAGGGCGCCCGCCGGGCCACCGTCCACCTGTACAACGCCACCGCGCCGGTCTTCCGCCGGGTCGTCTTCCGCGGCTCCAAGGACGAGATCAAGCAGATCGCCGTCGACGGCACCCGCCTGGTGATGGAGTACGCCGAGAAGCTGCTGGGCCCGGAGACCGAGTTCGGCTACCAGTACTCGCCGGAGATCTTCACCGACACCGAGCTGGACTTCGCGCTGGAGGTCTGTGAGGCGGTCATGGACGTCTACCAGCCGGGCCCGGGCCGCGAGATCATCCTCAACCTGCCCGCCACTGTGGAGCGTTCGACGCCCTCCACGCACGCGGACCGCTTCGAGTGGATGCACCGCAACCTGTCGCGTCGCGAGCACGTCGTCCTGTCGATCCACCCGCACAACGACCGCGGTACGGCCGTCGCCGCCGCCGAGCTGGCCCTGATGGCCGGCGCCGACCGTGTCGAGGGCTGCCTGTTCGGGCAGGGCGAGCGCACCGGCAACGTCGACCTGGTCACCCTGGGCATGAACCTGTTCTCGCAGGGCGTCGACCCGCAGATCGACTTCTCCGACATCGACGAGATCCGTCGTACGTGGGAGTACTGCAACCAGATGGAGGTCCACCCGCGCCACCCGTACGTGGGCGACCTGGTCTACACGTCCTTCTCCGGCTCCCACCAGGACGCCATCAAGAAGGGCTTCGACGCCATGGAGGCCGACGCCAGGGCCAAGGGCGTCACCGTGGACGACATCGAGTGGGCGGTCCCGTACCTGCCGATCGACCCGAAGGACGTGGGCCGCTCCTACGAGGCCGTCATCCGCGTCAACTCGCAGTCCGGCAAGGGCGGTATCGCGTACGTCCTGAAGAACGACCACAAGCTGGACCTGCCGCGCCGGATGCAGATCGAGTTCTCGAAGCTCATCCAGGCCAAGACGGACGCCGAGGGCGGCGAGGTCACCGGCGGCGACATCTGGTCGGTCTTCCAGGACGAGTACCTGCCGAACCCGGACAACCCGTGGGGCCGCATCCAGGTCCGCACCGGCCAGTCGACCACCGACACCGACGGCGTGGACACCCTCACCGTCGAGGCCACCGTCGACGGCGAGGACACGGTGCTGACCGGCACCGGCAACGGTCCGATCTCGGCGTTCTTCGACGCCCTGCAGTCCATCGGCATCGACGTACGCCTGCTGGACTACCAGGAGCACACGATGAGCGAGGGTGCCTCCGCGCAGGCCGCCTCCTACATCGAATGCGCGATCGACGACAAGGTTCTGTGGGGCATCGGCATCGACGCGAACACGACGCGTGCCTCACTGAAGGCTGTCGTCTCCGCGGTGAACCGCGCCGCCCGCTGACCCTCGCCGACCAGCACTTTCGGGGCCCTGACCGCTGCATACGGCGGTCAGGGCCCCGTCACTTATCGGCCATCGCACCCCTCAGGTCACGGACAGGTCTCGCACGAGGTGCTGACTCAGCTCCGCGATGTGGCTAACATCACGCCAGCGCGGCGATGTTGCCGCGTCGTTACGGAGGTGCGACGTGCTGCCAGTACGGGGACGAGACGACCGTGCTGCCCGGGCTGTGCGCCTCCTGGGCACCCGCACCGCATGGACACCCGTGGGCGACGGCGAGTTCTACTGCCCCGGCTGCGGAGGCGACCGCAACTACCAGCGGCTCACCGGCCGCCGCCGCTTCACCTTCCTCGGGGTGCCCGTGCTGCCGCGCGGGGCGACCGGACCGGTCGTGGAGTGCGCCTCCTGTCGCCGCCACTTCGGCACCGACGTCCTCGACCACCCCACCACCCGCCGCTTCTCCGCGATGCTCCGCGACGCCGTGCACACCGTCGCCCTCGCCGTCCTGGCCGCCGGTGGCGCCTCCTCCCGTACGGCTCTGGAGACGGCCGCCACCGCGGTGCGCGCCGCCGGCTTCGAGGACTGCACCGAGGACCAGCTGGCCGCCCTGGTCGAGGCCCTCGCCGCCGACACCGGCCGGGTCCTCGGCGGGCCGTGCGGCGCGAGCCTCGCGATAGAGCTGCACGAGGCCCTCGACCCGCTCGCCCCGCACCTCGCCCCGGTGGGCCGCGAGTCCCTGCTCCTGCAGGCCGCGCGCATCGCCCTGGCCGACGGCCCCTACACACCCGCGGAACGGGACGCACTGGCCACGATCGGCGCCGCGCTCACCATCTGCACCGACGACGTGAACCGGCTGCTGGCCGCCGCACGGACTCCGTCCTGACCGACCCATACCCGTGACGTGCGACTGATCCGTCAGCGCCTGATCAGGCCCAGGTCGGTGGCGGTGGCGACGGCGGCGGTGCGGGAGTCGACGCCGAGCTTGGCGTAGACGCGGGCCAGGTGCGACTTGACCGTGCCCTCGGTGAGGTGGAGCCGCCGGCCGACGGCCTGGTTGGACAGGCCCGCCGCGACCAGCGCGAGGACTTCCGTCTCCCGCCGGGTCAGGGCGGCGCCGGGGTCGCGCAGCCGGTTCATGAGCCGGTCGGCGACCGTGGGAGCCAGGGTGGTGCGTCCCGCGGCGGCGGTGCGCACGGCGGCCGCGAGATCCTCGGGAGGGGCGTCCTTGAGGAGATAGCCGGTGGCGCCGGCCTCGATCGCCGGGAGGGTGTCGGCGTCCGAGTCGTAGGTGGTGACGATCAGCACCCGGGGAGCGCCCGGCCGGGCGGTGATCGCGGCGGTGGCCTCGGCACCGCCCATTCCCTTGCCGAACTGCAGATCCATCAGCACGACGTCGATGTCACCCGCGGCGGCGCGGACGACAGCGTCCTCGGCGGTGGCGGCCTCGGCCACCACGACGAGGCCGGGTTCGGTCTCCAGGACGGCGCGCAGCCCGGCCCGCACCACGGGATGGTCGTCGGCGACGAGGAGACGGATGGCGGAGTCGGTCACGGGCGGGCCTCGGTCTCGGCGGGTGGGGCGAGGGGGAGCCGGGCGGCCAGTGCGGTGCCGTGGCCGGGGGCCGACTCGATGGTCAGGGTGCCGCCGAGCGCGCCGAGCCGGGCGCGCATGGAGGCCATACCGAAGCCGCCCCTCTCCGGGTCGGGCGCGGGCAGCTCCGCGGGGTCGAAACCGATGCCGTCGTCGACGACGTCGAGGGCGACATCGTCGCCGCAGCGGCCGAGGGTGACCTCGACGGTGGTGGCCCGCGCGTGCCGGACGGTGTTGGCGACGGCGGACTGGGCGATGCGCAGCAGGACGACCTCGTACGGCGTCGGCAGCGGTGCCGGATCACCGCTGAGGCGGAAGCGGGCGGTGAGCCGGTGCCGGGCACCGGTGGTGGCGCACAGCCGTTCCAGAGCGCCGGCCAGGGTGGTGCCCTCCAGGGCGGGCGGGGCGAGGGCGGCGACGAAGCGGCGGGCCTCGGCGAGATTGTCGACCGCGGCCTGGCGGGCCTGACCGACGTAGCGGGCACTGTTCTCCGGAGCGTCGGGCAGGGCCCGTTCGGCGGCGCGCAGCAGCAACTGGATGCTGGACAGGCCCTGGGCGAGGGTGTCGTGGATCTCCCGGGCCAGGCGTTCGCGTTCGGCCAGCACACCGGCGGTGTGCTGGGCCTCGGCCAGGTCCGCGCGGGTGGCGGTGAGTTCCTCGATCAGACGCCTGCGCTGTTCGCTCTCCCGGTACAGGGCCTGGTATCCCCACACCACGGCGACCGCCACGGCGGCGCCGAGCGCCGGGCCGATCGCCATGGCCGCGCTGAAGGAGCCCTGGTGGCCGGCGAACGCGACGATCGCCGCGAGCGCGGTCGCGGCCACGGCGGCCAGGCCGGCCCGACGCGACAGCAGGTGGAGCTGGAGGAAGTACAGCGGGAAGGCGACCCACACCCCGTCGGCGGTCAGGCCCAGCAGCACCAGCCACACCGCGCCGACGGAGGCCAGCCACCAGACGGCGGCCCGCCGGTCGCCGCGGACGCGGGGCACGAGGGGGCCGGCCGCGTACACCAGCCCGCACGCCACGGCCACGGCGACCGTAGCCCCGGCGTGCGGCCGGCCTTCGGCCACGGCGCGGCCGGCGGCCAGGACGAGCAGGGCGACGATCAGCAGGTGCAGGCACCAGGACAGGGTCCGGGTGGTCGGGGTCAGGGCGGGAGCGGCGGTGTTCACAGTCCCTCCAGCCTAAGGAACCGGTCCGGGCCGGGCCTCCGCCGAAAGTTACAACCCGCGCGCCGCCTTTCGGTCCGCGAAGTGCCGTCCGTCGCCGGATGCCCGGCCGGGGCACCGGAGGCGAGGCTGGGGCCCTATCGCTTCCACCGCAGGAAAGGGCAGGCCAAGGTGTTCGTCGCCTGGAGAGATCTGAAGTTCGCCAAGGGGCGGTTCGCCCTCATGGGAACCGTCATCGTGCTCATCACCCTGCTGGTCGGGCTGCTCTCCGGACTGACCGCGGGCCTGGGCCGGCAGAACATCTCCGCCGTCACCGGCCTGCCGGCCGACAGGATCGCCTTCCACGTGCCCGGCGGGGCCCAGGAGCTGTCGTACGCCAACTCGTCCGTCACCGCCGAGCAGTGGCGGCGGTGGGCCGAGGTCCCCGGAGTCACCGGCGCCGAACCGTTGGGCATCAGCACCACCAGGGCCACCGCGGGCGACCGGAGCACCGGGGTCTCCGTGTTCGGCGTCCGGCCCGGCTCCCGGCTGGCCCCCGACGGCAGCAGGATCACGGGGCACGCGACGGTGCTGTCCGGCACGGCAGCCGACGACCTGGGCCTGGGGCCCGGGGACGACTTCACCCTGGCCGGACAGAAGCTGACCGTGGCCGCCGTACGGGGCGACGCCTCCTTCAGCCACACCCCCGTGATCTGGACCAGCCTCGACGCCTGGGCGAAGACGGCGCCTCCGGCCGGCACCGGCGCCGGCCCGACCGCGACCGTGATCGCTCTGAACACCGGCTCCGGCGCCGACATCACCGCCGCCGACCGGGCCATCGGCACCAGAACGGTCTCGAAGGACGACTCGCTGTCCGCGATCGGCTCGTACGCCTCCGAGAACGGCTCCCTGCAGCTGATGCGCGGCTTTCTCTTCGCCATCTCCGCCCTGGTCGTCGGTGCCTTCTTCACCGTCTGGACCATCCAGCGCAGCGGCGACATCGCCGTCCTCAAGGCACTCGGCGCCTCCACCGCCCAGTTGCTCGGGGACGCCCTCGGCCAGGCCGCGGTCCTCCTGACCGGCGGCACCCTCCTCGGTACCGGCATCGCCGCCGGTCTCGGCGCCCTCGTCACGGGAAGCGCGGTGCCGTTCCTCCTCACTCCCGCCACGGTCCTCGTCCCCGCCGCCGTGATGATCCTGCTCGGCGCGCTCGGGGCCGCCCTGTCCGTCCGCCGCATCACCTCCGTCGACCCGCTGACCGCCCTGGGGAGCGCCCGATGAGCCTGAACCTGACCGGCATCACCCTCACCTACCCCGACGGCGAGTCCCGTCTGACCGCCCTCGACCACGTCACGCTGGACGTGCCCAAGGGCAGTCTGACCGCCGTGGTCGGCCCCTCCGGATCCGGCAAGTCCAGCCTCCTCGCCGTGGCCGCCACCCTCATCACCCCCGACGCCGGCACGGTCACCATCGACTCCACCGCCACGACCGGCATGACCCGCGACGAACTGACCCGGCTGCGCCGCGACAAGATCGGCATCGTCTTCCAGCAACCCAACCTGCTGCCCTCCCTCACCGCGGCCGAGCAGCTCCAGGTCATGGCCCGGATCGACGGCCGCTCACCGGCCAGGGCCCACGGCCGGGCCATGGAACTGCTCGACGCGGTGGGTGTCGCGGCCCAGGCCGGACGCCGGCCCCACCAGCTCTCCGGTGGTCAGCGTCAGCGCGTCAACATCGCCCGCGCCCTGATGAACAGCCCCGCCGTCCTTCTGGTCGACGAACCCACCAGCGCCCTGGACCACGAACGCGGCGCCGCCGTCGTCGACCTGATCACCCGCCTCACCCGTCAGCAGGCCATCGCCACCGTCCTGGTCACGCACGACCGCACCCACCTCACCGCGGTCGACCGGATCGCCGAGGTCCACGACGGACGCCTCCGTCCCGCGACGGCACCCTGCTGACCGAAGACCCGGGAAGGGGCTTCGGCCACGAGCCGGGGCGGGTGATTCCCGGGACCATGGGGACGTCCCCCGGGTGGATCCGGGCGGGCCCTGGGTGGATCCGGGCGGGCCCCCGGGTGGATCCGCGCCCGGCCGGACCGCGCCCTCCTGATACTCCCCAGGGAGTAGTCCGCCCGCCCGGCCGCCCTGCGCAGTACCGCCGAACTCGGTCCCGCGCCCGACGAACGCGCCCCTTTCCGGCGGAAGTCTGGAAGCCGTATCCAGACATCCGCTCCGGAGGGAGGGCCCGTTTCCATGGGGGCCGCGACAACACGTGTGAGAGGCGGGCGACGAGGCCTGCCCTGGCTGGTGCTGGGCCTGTGGGTGGTCCTGCTGGCCGTGGCCGGGCCGTTCGCCGCCAAGCTGGCCGACGTCCAGCACAACCGGGCGACCGACTACCTGCCCGCCTCCGCCGACTCCACCCAGGTGGCCCGGCTCCAGGACCGCCTCCCGGGCGGCCAGACCACCGAACTGGTGCTCGTCTACCACCGCGCGAGCGGCCTGACCGCCGCTGACCGGGCCACCGCCGGCGAGCAGGTCGACGCCCTCGCCCACCGGCACGCCCTCACCGGCCGCACTCCGCAGGGCATCCCGTCCGCCGACGGCACCACCCTCATGTACCCGGTCACCAGCAACGAGCCCGGCACCGACGAGAAGAAGCGCGACGCCTTCGTCGACGACGTCCGCAGCATCGTCCACGACACCGGCGGACTCTCGGTCGACGTCGGCGGTCCGGCCGCCCTCGCCACCGACGCCTCGGGCGTCTACAAGTCCCTCGGCGGCCCGCTGCTCTACACCACCGTCGCCGTCGTCGCGATCCTGCTGATCCTCATCTACCGCAGCCCGCTGCTGTGGCTGGTCCCGCTCGTCGTCGCCGGTGTCGCCGACTTCCTCGCCCAGGCCGCCGCCTACACCCTCAACCAGGCCTTCGGCACCGCTGTCACCGGCGCGAGCACCGGCATGATGACGATCCTCGTCTTCGGCGCCGGCACCGACTACGCCCTGCTCCTCGTCTCCCGCTACCGCGAGGAACTACGACGCCACGAGCGGCCGTACGACGCCATGCGGGCGGCGCTGCGCGGCTGCGGGATCGCCGTCCTCGCCTCCTCCGGCACGGTGGCCGCCGGACTGCTGTGCCTGCTCGCCGCCGACCTCAACTCCAGCCGGGGCATGGGCCCGCTCGGCACGGTCGGCGTGCTGTGCGCGCTGGTCGCGATGCTGACCCTGCTGCCCGCCATTCTGGTCCTGCTGGGCCGCCGCCTGTTCTGGCCGCTCATCCCCGCCTACGGCTCCACGCCCAAGGTCCGCCGGTCGCTGTTCGCCGCGATGGGCTCCTCGGCCGGGCGCCGCCCGCTGACCGTCCTCGCCTCCGGCGCCGCCCTGCTCGGCGCACTGGCGCTGGGCGCGCTGAACCTGCCCGGGCCGCTCAAGCAAGTGGACACCTTCGTCGACCGGCCCGACTCCGTCACCGCCCTGCAGACCGTGGCGAAGGCCTTCCCGGAGCAGTCCGCGCAGCCCATCGAGATCCTCACCCCGGCCGGCCGCGTCGACGCCGCCCTGGCGACGATCCGGGGCATGAAGGGAGTGGCGGACGCGCGGCAGGGCCGCACCGGCGCCGGCTGGACCGAGATCACGGTGACCGCGTCCGCCCCGCCCCAGTCCGCCGCCGAGACCGCGACGATCAAGGCCCTGAGGCACCGGCTGGACGGCTCCCGGGTCGGCGGTCCCAGCGCCCAGCAACTCGACCTCGCGGACACCAGCGCCCGTGACCGGCTGGTCGTCGTACCGATCGTGCTGCTCTCCGTGCTGCTGATCCTGATCGTCCTGCTGCGGTCCCTCGTCGCCCCGCTGCTGCTGGTGGTCGCCGTGGTCGCCGTGTGGGGAGCGGCACTTGGCCTCGGCGGGCTGGTCTTCGAGCCGCTGTTCGGCTTCCACGGCACCGATCCCGGCCTCGGCCTGCTGTCCTTCGTGTTCCTCGTCGCCCTCAGCGTCGACTACGGCATCTTCCTGATGCACCGGATGCGGGAGGAGTCGCTCGGCGGCGCCGAGCCGTCGGCGGCCGCGCTGACCGCGCTGCGCACCACCGGCGGGGTCATCGCCGCCGCCGGGCTCGTCCTCGCCGCCACCTTCGCGGTACTGACCAACATGGGGCTCGTCCAACTCGTCGAGCTGGGCTTCGTCATCGCGGTCGGGGTCCTGCTGGACACCTTCCTCGTCCGCACCTACCTGGTGACCAGTGCGAGCGTGGCGCTGGGCAGGGCGGTGTGGTGGCCGGGGCGGCTGTCCAGGGCGCCGCAGTCGGCGCCCGCCGAGCGCGCACCGGAACCCGTGGGCTGAACCGTCGGGCGCCCCTGCCCTCGGCGGGGGCGCCCGCCTACCGGAAGATGAACCCCGTGCAGGAAACCACGACCACGACAGGCCGCCGCCGGTACCGGAGGATCCCGGCGGCGGTGCGCGGCGTCCCGGCGGCGGGACGGCCCCGCCAGGGCGAGTGGATCGTCGCGGCGATCAACCGCGATCCCCTCACCACCCCGCACGCCACCCGCAACGACGTCCTGCTCGCCCTCGCCCTCACCGTGTCGGCCGCGTGCGTCGCCCTGTCCACCGACCCGGGCCGCCGCCCCGACGCGCTCGGCTGGGCGCTGCTGCTCGCCGCACACGTACCGCTCGTGTGGCGGCGTCGCCGCCCCCTGCTGGTGCTCGCCGCCGCCGTGGCCCTCATCGCGACGTACAACGGCCTCGACAACAACCACGCCGCGACGATCCCGGCCGGGCTCACCGCGCTCTACACGGTCGCCGTCACCAGTCGCCCCCTGCGCACCGTCCTGACGGGCATCACCGTCCTCACCGTCATCGTGGGCGTGATGACGACGGTGAACGCCCATCACGCCGTCCAGGTGCTGCGCACCTCCGGCTGGGTGATCGCCGTGCTCTTCCTCGGCGTCGTCGTCCGCTACCACCGCCGGCACGTCGCCGCGATCGTCGAACGCGCCGAACGCGCCGAACGCACCCGCGAGGAGGAGGCCCGCCGCCGGGTCGCCGAGGAGCGGCTGCGCATCGCCCGTGACCTGCACGACCTGCTCGCCCACAGCATCACCCTCATCGGCGTGCAGACCTCGGTCGCCGCGCACGTCCTGACCGCCGATCCCGGCCGCCTGGACCGGGCCGCCGTCGCCCAGGCCCTGGACGACATCGCCGAGACCTGCCGCACGGCCCGTGGCGAACTCCGCACGACCCTGGACGTCCTGCGCGACCCCGGTTCCTCGGACGGCCGCGGCCCGCTGCCCGGACTGCACGGCCTGGCAGGCCTCGCGCGGACCGTCGCGGGTGCCGAGGTGGAGGTCGCGGTCACCGCGGACGAGGTGCCGCCCGCGGTGGGAGCCGCCGCCTACCGGATCGTGCAGGAGGCGCTCACCAACGCCGTACGGCACGGAGGCCGGGAGGACCTGACGGTGCAGGTGCGCGTGTACGCGGACGAGGATGCCCTCCGCGTCCACGTCACCGACGACGGCGTGGGCGCCGAAGACGGCACGCCGGGCTACGGTCTGGTCGGCATGCGGGAGCGGGCCCGCAGCGTCGGCGGCACGCTGGCCGCCGGGCCGCGCGAGGACGCGCAGGGCTTCGAGGTGACGGCCGTACTGCCGTTGGGAGGAACCAGATGAACCCCGTCCGGGTACTGCTGGCCGACGACCAGGCCCTCGTCCGGGCCGCGTTCGCCATGCTCGTGGAGTCCGCGCCGGACATGGAGGTCGTCGGGCAGGCCGCGACCGGCCGCGAGGCCGTCGACCTCGCCCGCACCGCACGCGCCGACGTAGTGCTGATGGACGTCCGCATGCCCGACCTCGACGGCATCGAGGCGACCCGGCTGATCGCCGCCGACGAGGACCTCGTCGGGGTGAAGGTGCTGGTCCTCACCACCTACGACACCGACGAGAACATCGTGGACGCGCTGCGCGCCGGCGCCTCCGGGTTCCTGGTGAAGGACACCCGTCCGGCCGACCTGCTGGATGCGATCCGCACGGTCGCCGCGGGCGAGGCACTCCTCTCGCCGGGCCCGACGGCACGCCTGATCGAGCGGTTCCTGCGCAGCCCCTCCGCACCGGTGACGGGAGGCCCGGAGTGCCTGTCGGACCGCGAGCGCGAGGTGCTGACGCTGGTCACCCGGGGCCTCAACAACACCGAAATAGCTGAGGTGTTGGGGCTGAGCCCGCTCACCGCGAAGACCCACGTGAGCCGGATCATGGGCAAGCTCGGGGCGCGCGACCGGGCCCAGTTGGTGATCGTGGGCTACGAGTCCGGGCTGGTGATTCCGGGGAACATGTGAGGCGTGATTCCGCTGAGCCGCGCGCTTCTCGCCGCCACCGCGTTCCTCACCCCGCTCACCGCCGTCCACCCGGCGCACTCGACCCACGGCTGCGTCTCCTCCGTGCCGTACGTGGGCGGGAAGGGCGGCTACGACACGTACCGCATCCCCGCGACCGTCGTCACCCGGCGCGGCACGGTCCTGGCCTTCGCCGAGGGCCGACACACGAGCGCCGCCGACAGCGGCGACATCGACGTCGTCCTGCGCCGCTCCACCGACGGCGGCTGCACCTGGGGCCCGCTGAAGGTGGTGGCCGCCGGCCAGGGGAACACCCGGGGCAACCCGGCACCTGTGGTCGACCCGCGCTCCGGCGCGGTGGTCCTCGTGACCTCGTACAACGGCGGGTCCGTGACGGAGGCCCAGATCATGCGCGGTGAGGTGGCGCCCCGGCGGGGCCGCCGGGTGTTCGTACAGCGCAGCGGGGACGACGGCCGCAGCTTCACACCCCCGCGGGACATCACGGCCGAGGTGAAGCCCCCGGGCTGGCGCTGGTACGCGACCGGCCCCGGCCACGCGCTCGCCCTGACCCGCGGCCCGCACACCGGCCGCCTCCTCGTCCCCGCCGACCACTCCACCGCCCCGCCTCCCGGCTCCTCCGACACCGGCCGGGAGCCCCGTTACTACGGCGCCCACGCCCTCTACAGCGACGACGGCGGCCGCACCTGGCACCTGGGCTTCGTGGACGACACCTACGACGGCGTGACCAATGCCAACGAGACCAGCATCGCCCAACTCCCCGACGGCCGCCTCTACATCAGCTCCCGCGACCAGAACGGCAGCGGCGGCCCCGGCCACCGCCTCGACACCTACAGCGCCGACGGCGGCGGGAGTCTCGCCCGTCCCTTCGCCGTCCAGCGCACGCTGAACGACGTTCCTGTGGTCGAGGGCAGCGTGCTCCAACTCCACAAGGGCCCCTTGCTGTTCTCCGCCCCGTCGGTGCCGACCGCCCGCCGGACGATGGCCCTGTGGTCCAGCACGGACGCCGGCCGGACCTTCACCAAGACGCTGACGCTGTCTTCCCGGCGCGCCGCCTACTCCGACCTCGTACAGCTGGACCACGGCACTGTCGGAGTCCTGTACGAGACGGGGGTGACGGGGCCGTACGAGACGATCGAGTTCCGGCGGCCGCGGCTGGCCCGGCCTGCCAATTGACCTACGTTTTAACCCTTGTTGATCCGACTGACGTTGTCTGTGCCGGTCCGCACATGTGAGCATCGAAGGTCGTTCAGTGAACGAAAGTGATTGAACGCGACAGGACACTTCTGATGAGGGGGAAGGCGCTGTGGGCAGCGCTGAGCCGACGGGATCGGCGGGGGCGACGGACGAGACCGGACTGCATCCGCCCAGGTCGGCGCTGGCGGACATCGCCGAGCAGACAGTCGTGGGTACGGACCCCACGCTGCCGCCCGCCGAGGCGCTCCCCCTACGCCAACCACCGCCGGACACCGCCTCGTTCGCGACCGCACAGCAGCCTGCCCGGTCAGAGGCGCTGCTCACTCCGCAGCAGACCATCCAACTCCACGCCCACCAGCGCAAGTTCCGCATGAGGCTGGGTGAGTTCCGGCGTCGCCGCGTCCTCGTCCCGTACGGGGAGAACGGCGCGGCCCTGACGGTGGAGATGAGCGGGGCACGGTGGCTGCTCGTGTTCACGGACGAGGTTGCGCTCGCGCGATATGCGAGGTCACGCGGGGAGGGCGACCGGAGCTGGCGGTACCGGGCGGTGTGGGGTGCGGCGGTGCTGGACGCAGGCGTACCGGCAGTGGCCGGGACCGGGCTGCCGTGCGGGGTGTTGGTCGATGCCGGTGACGGTGAGCGGGGGTTGGTGCTGCCGCCGGTCGTCGGGATCGTGCCGCAGGGGGTCGCCGTGGACGGGCCGGAAAGGGGCGCGGTCGGCGGCAGCGGAACCGGAACACGTACGCGTGACGTAGTGGACATGGACTCCGGTGTCGAAGCCGGATGACTGACGGGGGAGGGACGGCAGTGACGACGCCGAGCGGGGGCGGGCAGTCGGATCTGCAGGTGCAGGGGCTGAAGTCGATCGCCGAGGGGATCAACAAGGCTCTGAGCGAGCTGGACTCGCTGGGCACGATGAAGGGCTGGGCAGGCGCGGGTCGCGGCTTCACCGGCCTGGAGATGGACGGCATGGACGTCGGTGACGACCATCTCGGCGCGATGCTGCACACCTTCTGCGAGCGCTGGCAGTGGGGCGTGCGCGACCTGATGGAGGAGGGCAACGCGCTCGCGGAGGGGATGGGGCTGGCGGCCGGAACCTTCCACCAGACGGACGAGTACGTGAAGGGCTCGCTGAAGGTCGCCTACAACTCCGTGGTCGGGGATCCGTTCGCCTCCAACGACAAGGTGGAGAAGGAGAGCCTGGACCAGATCAACCATGCGGCGATGACGACCGGGTACGGCGAGAAGGACCGCGACAACCTGGTGAACTCCGTGAAGCAGACCGGAAAGGGCATGCTCACGGACGTGGAGACGAGCGAGGGCGCGCCAGGCAGCCCGATCCCGATCTCGCCGTCGATCGTGCGGGACGTGGCCGGGTCGGGTGACGGCAACTGATGTCACTCACGGGGAAGTTCAACAGTGCCCTGGGGTCGCTGAAGTCCGGCTACGACGATGTCAAGCGGGCGACGGGCCACGTCATCGACGAGGGCGCCCATGGCGTGGGCGACGCGCTCGACTGGGCCGGTGCGCATGGTGCGGCCGACAAGGTCGACGACTGGGGTGACTCCACGGCGTCCAAGCTGGGCGCGCACGTGGACGAGCAGCAGCTGGACGAGAGTTCGGATCCGAAGGAACTGATCCACGGCAACCCGGCGAAGCTCCGCGAGACGGCGGTGCATCTGCGGAACTTCGCGCAGTCCTTCAGCGCTGTCGCGACAGGTATGCAGCAGCTGGACTCGTCGGAGTTCAAGGGCGAGGCGGCTGACGCCTTCCGGAGCAAGTTCGCCACGCACCAGGTCAAGTGGCGCCAGGCCGCCGAGGCGTGCGGGGAGGCATCCTCGGCCCTGGAGAACTTCGCACACACCGTGGAATGGGCACAGTCCCAGGCCCGGGAGGCGGTGGCGAAGTACCGCGAGGGCAAGGCCGCCTCGCAAGCCCACCAACAGAAGGTGGAGACGTACAACGACGCCGTCGACGCGGGCAAGAAGGACCCCGGCCCCAAGCCCCCGGACCAGGACCCCGGCGACGAGGCCAAGCACGTGGCCGAACAGATCCTGACGGCCGCCCGACGCCAGCGCGACCACCTCGCCGCAGAGGCCGCCGACCGCCTCAAACTCGCCTTCCAGCACGCCCCGCACGAGCCGTCGGCCCTCAACCAGCTCAAACTCGACGGCGCCGACGTCCTGGACGCCGCCAAGACGGAGGACATGCGCTTCTTCGGCGGTTTCATGCGCGGCCTCGGCGACCTGAACAACCTGGCCCGCAATGCGAACCCGCTCGATCCGTACGCGATCACGCACCCGTACGAGGCTGCTCAGGCCAAGGTGGAACTCTTGGGCGGCGCGGTCCATATGCTCACCCATCCCACCCAGACCGCCGACGGTCTGTGGAAGTCCTTCCTGGAGGACCCCGGCGGCGTCGGTGGCGAACTCGCTCCCCAGTTCCTGATCCCGGAGGCGGGGGCCGAGGAAGCCGCCGTCGACGGCGCCCGGGTCGCGGAGGACGGGGCGAAGGGGGCAGAGGGGGCGACGGCCGGGGAACGCGGGGCGGAGGGCCAAGCCGGGAGCACCGCCCGCGAGAAGGTGAACGACAACCCGCAGGATCACTCCCGCCAAGAGGACGCCGTGGAGGACTGCGGCGACCCGGTCGATGTCGCCACCGGCAAGATGTTCCTGCCGCAGACGGACGCGGCCCTCCCCGGGGTGCTGCCGTTGGTCCTCAAGCGGCGGGTGGAGTCCGGCTACCGCCTGGGCCGCTGGTTCGGCGCGTCCTGGTCCTCCACCCTGGATCAGCGTCTGGAGATCGACGCTCAGGGAGTCGTCTTCGTCACGGAGGACGGCCTGCTCCTGGCGTACCCGCACCCGGCACCGGGCCTGCCCACCCTCCCGTCTCACGGCCCCCGCTGGCTCTTGGACCGTGTGGAGGACGGCTACACGATCACGGACCCGGGCACGTTACGCACCTGGCACTTCGCTGACCGGGGCGAGAACCTGGCGGTGCTGGAGCAGATAGACGACCGCAACGGCAACTGGATCACGTTCGAGTACGACGAGGAGGGCACGCCGCGGGCTGTAGTGACGAGCGCCGGTCAGGGCGTCCGCATCACGACGCACTCGGGCCGCGTAACGGCCTACCACCTGGCGGCGACCGGTCAGGAGCTGAAACGCTTCGGCTACACGGAGGGCGACCTCACGGAGGTCATCAACTCCTCAGGACTGCCATTCCGCTTCGCCTACGACGACTCGGGCCGGGTCACGTCCTGGACGGACACGAACGACCGCAGCTACGCATACGAATACGACGACCAGGACCGCTGCATAGCCCAGACCGGCTCCGCGGGCCACTTGGCTACGCGCTTTTCCTACCAGGAACCGGACCCGGAGACGGGTCTGCGTGTGACCACGGCAACCAACGGCGAGGGCCACACCCGGCGTTTCCAGGTCAACGAGGCCCGGCAGGTGGTGGCCGAGATCGACCCGCTCGGCGCCGAAACCAGGTATGGACGTGACCGCTACAACCGCCTGCTGTTCCAGACGGACCCGCTGGGCCGCACGACGACATTCCGCTATGACGACGAGGGCAACCTGACGTCGGTGGTCCGCCCGGACGGCCGTGAGGCGAGGGCGGAGTACAACGCGCTCGGTCTGCCGGTGA
Organism: Streptomyces sp. NPDC101165; assembly: GCF_044768135.1. Taxonomy (NCBI): domain Bacteria; kingdom Bacillati; phylum Actinomycetota; class Actinomycetes; order Kitasatosporales; family Streptomycetaceae; genus Streptomyces; species Streptomyces sp. NPDC101165. The sequence continues at coordinate 578,263 of NZ_JBIWPG010000002.1, forward strand.
AGGTGGTCAACCCGGACGGCACGCTCGTACGCCAGACCTATGACGAGCGTGGCAACCGCACGTCAGTGACGGACCCGGCGGGCCAGACAACCCACTTCACCTACACGCAGGCCGGCCACCTCACCTCTGTGACCGACCCACTCGCCAACGCGACAAGGGTCGTCTGCGACCGGGCCGGCCTCCCTCTGAAGATCACGGACCCGCTGGGCGCGACCACCCGCTACGAGCGGAACGCCCTGGGCCGCCCGACGGCGATCACGGACCCCCTCGGCGCAACGACGCTGCTGGAATGGTCGACCGAGGGCCACTTGACCCGCCGCACGGCCCCGGACGGCACAACCGAGACGTGGACATACGACGGCGAGGACAACTGCACCAGCCACACCGACCCGATCGGCGGCGTCTCCCACTTCGAGTACACCCACTTCGACCTGCTGACGGCACGCACGGGCCCGGACGGGGTCCGCTACGAGTTCGACCACGACAGTGAACTGCGCCTGACGAAGGTCACCAATCCGCAGGGCCTGACGTGGACGTACGAGTACGACGCGGCAGGCCGTCTGGTGACGGAGACGGATTTCGACGACCGCACGCTGACGTACGCGTACGACTCCGCAGGTCGCCTCACCTCGCGCAGAAACGTTCTCGGCGAGGTGGTGTCCTACGAGCGGAACGAACTGGGCCAGGTGACCCGCAAGGATGCGGCCGGCCAGATCACGACGTACGCCTACGACTTCACGGACCAACTGGCGCAGGCAACAGGCCCCGACGGCACCTCCCTCAACCTCCTCCGCGACCGCTACGGCCGCCTGCACTCGGAGACGGTCAACGGCCGCACCCTGACGTACGCCTACGACGCCCTGGGCCGCCGCACCGGCCGTACAACCCCCACCGGGGCTGCGACAACCTGGTCATACGATGCCGCGGGCCGCCGCACCGGCATGGTGGCATCGGGCCGCGCCATCGACTTCACGTACGACGAGGCGGGCCGTGAACTGACACGCCGGCTCGGCGGAACGACGACCCTGGACCACACCTTCGACGCCCTGGGCCGCCTGACGACCCAGTCGGTCACAGGTGCCGAAGGCCGGAGCGTCCAACACCGGGCGTACTCCTACCGAGCCGACGGCAACCTGATCGGCATCGATGACCAGCTCACCGGCTCCCGCCAGTTCGACCTGGACGCGGCGGGCCGGGTGACGGCGGTACATGCGGCGGGCTGGACGGAGCGGTACGCGTACGACGAGGCGGGCAACCAGACACAGGCGAGCTGGCCGGCCAACCATCCGGGCCAGGAGGCGGTCGGCCCCCGCACCTACACAGGCACCCGCATCACCCGAGCGGGTAACGTCCGCTACGAACACGACGCCCTCGGCCGGATCACCCTCCGCCAGAAGACCCGCCTGTCCCGCAAGCCGGACACCTGGTGCTACGAATGGGACGCCGAAGACCGCCTCACCTCGGTGACGACCCCCAACGGCACCCGCTGGCGCTACACCTACGACCCACTGGGCCGCCGCACCGCGAAACTCCGCCTCGCTGCGGACGGCGAGACGGTCGTGGAACGCGTCGACTTCGCCTGGGACGGCACCACCCTCTGCGAACAGACCACCAGGTCCCCTGACCTCCCCAACCCGGTCACCCTCACCTGGGACCACCAGGGCCTGCGCCCTCTTGCTCAGACGGAACGCATCACCGCGGCCGACGCACCCCAGGACGAGATCGACTCCCGCTTCTTCGCCATCGTCACCGACCTGCTCGGAACACCCAGCGAACTCATCGACGAACACGGCGACATCGCCTGGCGCACACGCAGCGCCCTGTGGGGCACGACGGCATGGGCGGCCAACAGCACCGCATACACGCCCCTTCGATTCCCCGGCCAGTACTACGACCCGGAAACCGGCCTCCACTACAACTACTTCCGCCACTACGACCCGGAATCGGCTCAGTTCCTCAGCCCGGATCCGCTGGGACTGGCCCCAGCGCCGAATCCAACGACATACGTCGTCAACCCGCATGCGTGGGCGGATCCGCTCGGTCTCGCTCCTACAGGGTGCCCGAAGGGCGCAGCGCTTGGCCCAGGTGGCCCCGCGCTAGACGGCGATCCTTACAGCCCTGATGCTGTCGCTGCCCGCAGCGCTCAAAACCAGTCGCTCTACAGCTCGATGACCAACTCCAAAGGGGTTCCGTACCCACAGATTACGGATCCCCGTACGGGTTGGCCCGTGCCGTACCCAGGTGACGGGTTCAGCGTGGTCGACAAGGCGGACCGGGTCGTCTGGGACGGCAATGCGAGGGCTGCATACATCAAGGAATGGTACGATCGCGGATATGGTGACCTGTCGCAGCCGTGGAAAGAATACGACATTCACCACATCTTGCCGCGCGAATATGGCGGAACTAATGATTTCAGCAATCTGGTCCCATTGTTGCGCCAGGCGGAACACCAGCCATTCACGTCCTGGTGGCGCAATTATTAGTCGATAAGGAATTGCGATGACTGGTCTCATGGACGGATTCCGTAGCTGGGCCCAAGTCGGCTCTCCGGGGAGCGATGATGGACTTGAGCTGGAGTGCAGTGTCGCAGGTCCCGCGAGCGTCGAAGAAATTCAAGGCGCGTGGGACGGAGAGGCCCTCCCTGCCGAGGTGCTGGAATTGTGGGCCGAGTGTCGTGAAGCCGAACTCTTTGCTGACGTGGTGTACGGGCAATGGGGCATGCGGGTCCTGACGCCCCGGCGGAGTGCTGAAGTCCTGGATTTTCAGAAGCAGGATCGACCGGGTGACTTCACGGCGGGCGACATTGTGATTGCAGAATTTCTCGGTGATCTAGAATTGCTGGTTTTTGCGCCGTCTGAAGAGGGTGATCGAAAGGTCATGGTCGCCCTGGAGTTGGACCCTCGGGCAGACTGGTATAGCGTCGGGGCGTCGCTTCGGGAGTTCTTTCAGAAGTACCTCGACGCTCAAGGGAAGAAATTCTGGGAGCAGTGAACCTCGATTCGTCAGCGGCCGTGATTGCCTGACTGGCCATCGGTTCTCCCTGTTTGTCCCGCGTTATGGCAGGTAGGGCCTTCGCTGTGGCCAGCAGGGTTCGGAGCGGGACCCCGGCCGGTGCTCCGGGGTCTCATTCTTCGTGACAAAAGGACAGGGAGTCTCATGTCGTTCGGTCCGCCGACGGTAGGTTTCGGGCCTCCCGCGCCACCTGCCTGGACGCCTCCGACGGACATCGAGCAGGCGTTGTTCGAGGCCAAGCGGCGCGGGGACTGGGCCGCTTACTTTGGCATGCTCGCGCGGGAACCGCTGTATTTCGAGATACAGCGCGACAAGGCAGACACCAACCCGGACAGGACGTACTCGGTCTTCGGGCACGATCCACGTGCCGGCGGTCCCATCTGGGCGGTGTACACCGTGGGCATGCTGCCCGCCCCTGAACCGCACCGGGTGTTCCATCGCAGCAGGCTCGGGTGGTTCGCCGAGGCATGGAAGCCGGGGCGTCCGCCGTGGATCGTGGTCAATCCGGGCAGTCCCTGTGAGGCGTTCCTCCCGGCGGCGCCACCGCACTCCAACGCCTGGGCTCAGCACTACCGGACCAATGGCCCCCTGAGAATTCCCGGCAGGCTGCTCACTCTCCGGGTCGGCGGCCCGCTGCACGGATCCGTCGCCCACGGCCTCGCCTGCGGATCGCTCCTTTGTGTCAGCAACGGCTCCGTCTGGAACGCCATGGCCTGGCATGGCACCGGCTATCGGAACGAGCTCAAGCGGCTTCGCGAGTGGTGGGGCATCACCACCCGCGAGGAATGGCAGTACTACCTCCGCGACCTCCTCGCCTGCGAACAGCACAGCTCGGTCTGGGATTTCGTCCTCGGGCTGCGCCGGACCATCGCCCGGGATTTCGGCGGGCAAGTCGACCTGGGGTACTGGCGGCAGTCCGCCGCCAACCTCATCCGTAGGAACTCCGAGGGTTCGATCGTGATGTCCGAGGACGGTGTCACCACGACCGACCCCCGTCCCGAGTCCGAGGTCGAGGCCCACGTCGAGGGTGTGCAGCGGCTCATCGGGCGCATCACCCGCTACGAGGCCCGGATGCGCGCCGACGGTGTACTCGACGAGAACCGGTACGTGTCGTCCGTCGACGCCTGGGATCTCGGCCGCGCCTCGAAGATGGCCCGGTGGGGGCTCGGGGCCCGGTTCGGCACACTCGCGGAGGCCGAGACCGCGGTCATTCAGGCCGGGCGATCCGCCTCCCTGTCCTACAAGACCTGGCAGGACTTCTCCGCCGGCTACATCCTCGGCCGCTGCCTCCACTTCGACGACGAGGAGTTCGGGGACTGGTACCAGGACATGCTCGAGGCCCACCGAATCCTGATGTCCGAGCCCGGCAGCCCCTGGCTGAACATTCCGTTCCGGTGACCGCCCCACCGGGCGGTCCCGTAACCCCTCACTTCTCGGCGAACAGCTCCGCCGCGTCCGTGGCGTGCACGGCTTGCTGGGCCCAGGCCTCCAGCTGGCCGAGGTCCGTGCAGGCCTCGACTCGCTCACGGAGGCCCTCGGGCACCGGGATGCCGCGCCACTCCAGGATGTGAAGGATCATCTCGGCCTTGGCCTCGGCCCGACCTTGCTCCAGGCCTTGCTCCAGTCCCTGCTCTCGTCCTTCCTCGCGTACCTGTTCTGCCAGCGGGTGTCGCCAGAAGTACTGGATCGCCGTCATCAGGTCCCTCCACATCTGCTTCGCCTGGGGGTCGGCCAGGCATGAGTCGACGAACTGCACGAAGACCGCGGCACTGTCAGGGTCGATGGTCCGCAGAGCGGAGGCCAGGGACTCCAGTATGGCCGGAGCCTGCGGGCCCCGCCCGTGTGTCATCGCCGAGAGCACCGCAAGGGGGACGTCCCGTTCGGCCTGCCGCTCACTGGTGATCACCGGCACGTTGTCCGGGCCCAGCACGAGCGGCCGTACCGTCAGTGAGTGCCAGTCCCGGAAGCCGAGCCGGATCGGGCGCGACGCCCACTTGGCCGTGGCGCTGCTCTGGGTGATGACGATGAGCACGGGCTCACAGCGGTACTTCTCGTAGAGGTAGGAGAGGTAGTAGGGCCAGCTGCCCCGCTTGCGGTCGTCCACCTTGCCCTGTGACTCGACCACCAGGAGATACGTGCCCTCGTCGGTCTCCGCCCGCAGCAGCGTGTCCACCCGCCGCTCGACCGGTTCGATCTCGGTGAGGTCCACGTTCAGCGCGGCGATCTCCCGCGGCTCGGGGAAGGGTACGTGCAGCACGCTCTGTAACGCGCGAGTCAGTAGGGCCGGGTCTTTCTGGAAGATCCGGTGCAGCGCCTCATGCGACGAGCCGACCATCAGCTCTCCTTTCCGTCTGACGTGATCAACGAGCTAGGCCGCCGCAAGTTCGCACCACACGTACTTCCCCCGGTTCCCGAACCGGGCCGACGGCTGCCAGCCCCAGTAGTCCGAACACGCCCTGACCAGCGTCAACCCCCGCCCCTCCTCCACCAACTCCGCGACCTGCTCCAGCGACCGCGGAGGCTCCGGCGGCCCCGGGTTCGTGTCCCACGCCCCGATCCACACCACCCCCTCCGGTGAGCGACGAACCCTCAGCGCGGCCGGCCCCTTCGTATGGCGTACGGCGTTCGAGACCAGCTCCGCCGCCAGAAGCTCGGCGATGTCCACGACCCCGGTCAATCCGTGCATCGTCAGGATCAGACGCAAGGTCCGGCGGCAGACAGTCACCGCTCTGAGGTCGTTCGGGATGTACAGCGTGTAGTCCCACGTTTCAGGCATGCCTCAACTCCGTTCAGAGGAAGGGGGATTCGCGCGCGGTGGCATTGCCACAGTCGTCATGGCACGGCGGAGCGGTGCGCTTCCGGTGCGTGTTGGTTGCGTCACTGAAGGTAGAGCAAAAATTTTCCTCGTGCAAGCGGGTCCCGTAATCTGACCCCGAACGAGGCATGTCCGCACGGTGATTGAGGGTCGGGAGGCCAGATGGCGCCGCGAAGCCAGCCCACGGCACGGCAGGTGCGCCTGGGTGTCGAGTTGCGGAGACTGCGGGAAGCAGCCGGTCTGAAGGCCCGTGAGGTGGCAGGACTGCTCAGTTCGACCTCGGCCCAGATGAGTCAGGTCGAAGCGGGATTGGCGGGCGTCAGCGAGGAACGGGTACGGCGTCTCGCCGCTCACTATGCCTGTGCCGACGCGCCGTTGACCGAGGCCCTCGTCGCGATGGTCACCGACCGTACGCAGGGCTGGTGGGAGGAGTACCGCGGAGTGCTCCCGCCGGTATTCCTGGATGTCGCCGAGACCGAGCACCACGGCACGTTCCTGCGTGAGGTGGTCACCAGCCATGTGCCAGGACTGCTTCAGACCCCGGACTACGCCCGCGCCGTCTTCGGCTACATGATTCCCGAACTGCCGGAGAGCGAGCTGAAGCCCCGCGTCGAGCATCGGATGAGGCGCCGGTCCGTACTGGAACAGGACGTTCCGATCCCCTACGAGACGATCGTCCACGAGGCGGCGCTGCGCATCCTCGTCTCGGATCGTCGTACCGCTCGTGCGCAGCTCCTGGAAGTGCTGGGCGCGATCGAGAACGGACGGGCGACGGTGCGTGTCATCCCGTTGGCGAGGGAGGGGTTTGCCGGGGCCGGGATCGAGATGATGTACGTGGGTGGGCCGCTGCCACAGCTGGACACCGTGCTGCGCGACGCTCCGCACGGCACGGCCTTCATCGATGCCGAATCTCAGCTGGCGCGCTTCCGGGCCATGCTCAATAAGGTGGGAAAGGCAGCACTACAGCCCGTGGAATCACGGGACTTCATCCACCACCTGACGAAGGAAGTCTGAGGCCCTCACATGACCCAGGCCGTCCGCTGGCAGAAGTCGTCGTACTCCGGCGGAGGCGACGGCAACACGTGTGTCGAGATCGCGCGCATGGCCACCCACATATCCATCCGCGACTCCAAGGCCCCGGCGAGAGCCACGCTCACCTTCCCCGTCGCATCCTTCGTCCCCTTCATAGGCGCCCTGAAGGAGACTCGCCTCACGGCGGCGTACGCCCACAAGCCCACCTGGATGCCGGTCAGAGCCTCCTCCCAGGATCAGAGGCTCGGGCGCCGCCGGGCGACGAGGGCGGCGATGTCGTCGTCGAGTGCGCCGCCGCTGTAGGCGATCAGGTCACGGTGGAGATGGTGGAGGAGCTGGCGGGGGGCCTCGCCGCTCCATGAGCGGACGCGTTCGGCAAGGGGGTAGAAGGCGCCGGAGCGGTCGCGGGTCTCGGTGACTCCGTCGGTGTACAGCAGGAGCTGGTCTCCGGGGTGGAAGGGGGTGAGGTCGACGTGGTACCCGTCGCTCACCAGGTCGCCGAGGTTGAGTGGCGGCGAGGGGGCGGCGGGCTGCAGCTCCTGTACCTCGCCGTCGTGCAGCAGCAGTGGGGGAGGATGGCCGCAGGTGACGGTCCGGACGACCGGTTCGTCGTCCGGGATCTCGGCGAGGAGCGCGGTGGCGAAACGTTCGGCGACGACCTCCGAGCCGGGGATCTCCGGGTATTTGGCGGCGCTGCGGCTCACGCTCGTCTCCAGGCGGCATGCGAGGTGGGGCAGGTCGGGCGCGTCGTGGGCGTTCTCGCGGAAGGCGCTGAGCAGCATTGCCGCCGCCTGCATCGCGAGCAGGCCTTTGCCGCGCACGTCGCCGATGAGCAGCCGTACGCCGTGCGGGGTGCGGATCGCCTCGTACAGGTCGCCGCCGATCCGGGCTTCCGCCGCGGCAGCCAGGTACAGGCTCTCGAGTGTGACGTGACCGAGGTGTCGTGGAATCGGATGCAGCACCGCCAGCTGGGCGGTCTCGGCCACTGAGCGGACCTGAACCAGCTGATGGGCGCGTCGGTCCAGCAGGCGGTTGAAGAAGACGGCGAATGCCGCGATCGCCACGAGGGTGGCCAGCTCGGAGATGGCGGTCGCATCCGTCAGCGCGTCGAAGTCGGCCATCAGGCCGAGGAAGATGCCGCACGCGCCCACTCCGGTGAGCACGGTCGCCCACAGGGGCAGCAGTGCGGCGCCGGAGATCATGGCTGTGGCGAGGAAGGCGTCCGGCCTGACGGCGCGGGGTGTGAAGAGGCCGATGAGCAGGCCGAGGAGCAGCAGCAGAGCGGGCAGGAAGGGCAGCAGCCTGGCCCGCACGCCAGCGCTGTGCGGGACTCCGCGCTTCTCAGGAGACCTCGCCATCATGCCGCTCCCCAAGGTCACACGGGTCGAGTGCAGCCCAGGTCCCGAAGTCCGGCCACCGATTTGGGTAATTTTATCGCTTCTCGTCCCACAATCCCGAAGCACCGTGTGAGCGGTGGTGACGCACAGGCATCACAGGGTGCCGGTACCAAGGGCCGACCGATCCGAACGAAACCGCCTAGAGCAACCCGGACCCCGCCAGGAACTTCCCCACCTTCGCCACCTCGTCCCCGGACAGCGGCACCTGCGGCTCCGCCGTCACCGGGCAGTCGATGATCCCGCGCAGGTGCAGTGCCGCCTTGAACGCGCCGATCGCCGACGAGCTGCCGCCCATCCGTGCCGGGTCCCCGACGCCGACCATGCCGAACAGTGTGCACAGTCGCTCCTGTTCGCTCCGGGCGCCCTCCCAGTCGCCCGCCCGGGCGGCCCGGTAGAGGCGGACGTAGCCGTGCGGGTCGACGTTGCCGAGGCCCGGCACCACGCCGTCGGCGCCGAGTGCCAGGGCCGAGTCGACGATCAGTTCGGAGCCGGTCAGCACGCTGAATCCGTGGTGGGCGCGGGCACCGGTGACGACTTCACGGAAGGCGGCCAGGTCGCCGCTGGAGTCCTTCAGGCCTGCCAGTACGCCGTCGGAGGCGAGGCCCAGCACCACCTCGGCGGGGAGCTTGGTGTGCACGGCGACGGGGATGTCGTAGGCGATCACCGGGACCGGGCTCGCGGCCGCGATCCGGCGGTAGTGGTGGACGATCTCCGAGGGGTGGGTGCGGGCGTAGAAGGGGGCGGTGACGACGACCGCCCGGGCGCCGGCCGCGGTGACCGCCGAGACGTGGTCGAGGACGCGCGGGGTGGTCATGTCGATGGCCCCGGCGAGGACGGGCAGCTGACCGGCCACGTGGCCGACGACCGCCTCGACCACCAGCCTGCGCTGCGCGTCCGTGAGGAAGGCTGCCTCCGAGGTCGAGCCGAGCAGGAACAGGGCGTGCACCCCGCCTTCCACCAGGTGCTCCACCAGCCTGAGCAGTGAGGGGACGTCCACCTCGCGGTCCGGTGCCAGGGGGGTGCAGACGGGCGGAACGACACCGGTCAGCGGGGCGGGAAAAGTCATTCAGGGCTCCTGGCGTGCTAGGTCACGGGTCGACTCGTCCTCCTCCACAGGATGGTGGCAGCGGAAGCGGTGTCCGGGCTGCGACGCGGCCGAGAAGTCCGGCATCGAACCCGCGCAGACCTCGTCCGCCTTCCAGCAGCGGGTACGGAAGGGACAGCCGCTCGGCGGTCGGGTCGCCGACGGCACCGGGCCGGTCAGCGGGATCGGGTCGACGGGGTCGAGCAGGCCGGGCGTGGCGGAGAACAGGGCGCGGGTGTACGGATGCCGGGCCTGGTCGGTGACCCGGCCGGCCGGGGTCTCCTCCACGATCCGGCCCAGGTACATGGTGATCACCCGGTCGCTCATCCGCCGTACCGTCTGGATGTCGTGCGAGACGAACACCAGGGCGAGACCGAGGCGCTCCTTCAGGTCCAGGAGCAGGTTGAGGATCTGTGCGCGGACCGAGACGTCCAGGGCGCTCGTCGGCTCGTCCGCGACGATCAGGCCGGGATCCAGCGCGAGGGCGCGGGCGATGGCGACGCGCTGCCGCTGGCCGCCGGAGAGCTGCCCGGGCAGTGCGTCGGTGAGGGCCCGGGGGAGGCCCACCAGGGCCATCAACTCCCTGACACGGTCTTCCCGTTCGGCCTTTGTGCCGCGCCCGTGGACGTCCAGTGGGTCGCGCAGGACCCTGCGCACCGTCAGCCGGCGGTTCAGGGCCGTCGACGGGTCCTGGAAGATCATGCCGGTGCCCGCGCCGACCGCGGCCCGGCGTTCGGCGGGCGGCATCGACCACAGGTCCCGGCCCCGGAACGAGACCGTCCCGGAGGTCGGCCGCTCGATGCCCACCAGCACCTTCGCCAGCGTCGACTTCCCGCACCCCGACTCGCCGACCACCCCGACCGTCTCGCCGGGCGCCACGGTGAGATCGGCGCCGGTCAGGGCGTACACCCGGTCGCGGGTGAACAGGCCGCCGCTGCGGGCCTTGTGGACGACGTGGGCGTCTTGGACTTCCACGACAGCGGTCACTGCAGCGCCTCCTCGCTCTCCGCCGACGTCAGCTGCACCGCCGGGTGGTGGCAGGCGGCCGTGTGCGCGGGCGTTCCCGCGAGGACGGGCGCGGTCGTGTGGCACACCTCGGTCGCCAGCGGGCAGCGGTCGGCGAAGCGGCAGCCCGCCGGGAAGTCGGCGGGGGACGGTACGACCCCCTTGATCTGCGTCATCCGCTCCTCGGCGGACTCCAGCGAGAGCACGCTGCCGAGCAGGCCGCGCGTGTAGTGGTGGGCCGGCGCTTCCACCAGGTCTGCGGTCACGCCCGTCTCCACGATCTGCCCGCCGTACATCACCGCCACCCGGTCGGTGATGTCGGCGACCAGCGCCAGGTCGTGCGAGACGAGGATCAGTGCGAAGCCCAGTTCCTCGCGCAGCCGCAGCAGCAGCTCCATGACCTGGGCCTGCACGGTGACGTCCAGGGCGGTGGTCGGCTCGTCGGCGACGATCAGCCGGGGGTCGCGGGACAGGGCCATGGCGATCAGGACGCGCTGGCGCTGGCCGCCGGAGAGTTCGTGCGGGTAGCTGCGCAGGGTGCGCTCGGGATCGAGGCCGACCAGCGAGAGCAGTTCGTGCGGGCTGCGCCGGCCACCGCGCCGGACGAGCTGTTTCAGCTGGGCCCGGATGGTCATTGCCGGGTTCAGCGAGGACAGGGCGTCCTGGTAGACCATCGCCATCTCGTGGCCGAGCAGCCGCCGTCGTACCCGCATGGGCTCGGCGAGCAGGTCCCGCTGCCGGAAGCGCACCTGCCCGCGCACCCGGGCCTCCTTCGGCTGCAGGCCCATGACGGTGAGCGCGGTCAGCGACTTGCCGCAGCCCGACTCGCCGACCAGGCCCAGCACCTCGCCGGGGTGCACCTCGAAGCTGACCCCGTCCACGATGTCCACGCCCCGGTGCCGGTCCGGGAAGCCGATGGCGAGGTTCTCCACCGCGAGCACCGGCTGACCGCCGGTGGCCGGCCGGGGCCGGGCCCGCGTGCGCAACCGCCGGGCGGCGTCGGTCAGGCCGGGCAGCGGGAGCACCTCGCCGGTGCCGGGTTGCGGTGTCTCCAGGTGGTCGTCGGGCGCGGCGACCTCCCGGGCCGCCGGGGCCGCCCAGGCGTCCGAGACGCCCTCGGAGAGGATGTTCAGGCACAGGACGGTGAGCAGGATCAGCAGCCCGGGGAAGACGGTCGCCCACCAGCCGCCGGTCAGCACCATGTTCTTGCCGTCGGCGATGACACTGCCCCAGGACGGGTCCGGGGGCCGCACGCCCGCGCCGATGAAGGACAGCGACGCCTCGAAGACGATGGCCTCGGCGACCTGGACCGTGCAGAACACCAGCACCGGGGCGGCACAGTTGACGGCCACGTGCCGCAGCACGATGTGCGGGGTGCGCGCGCCGATCACGCGTTCCGCGGTGACGTAGTCTTCCCCGTACTGGTCGAGCACGTTGGCCCGCACCACCCGGGCGACCGGCGGGGTGAACAGGAAGGCGATCGCGCAGATCAGCACGCCGATCCCGCCGCCGAAGACGGCGACCAGCACGGCCGCGAGCGCGATGCCCGGGAACGCCATCACCACGTCCAGACAGCGCATCAGCGTCTCGTCGACGGACTTGCGGGAGGTGGCCGCGAACGCCCCGACGACCGCGCCCACGACGAGCGCGAGCGCGGTCGCGCCCAGCCCGATCGCCAGCGACCAGCGGGCGCCGTACATCAGCCGGCTGAGGATGTCCCGGCCGAGGCTGTCCTGGCCCATCCAGTGCGCGGCCGACGGGTGTCCGGTGCCGTCGACCGGGTCCTGCTGGTCGAGGGGGTCGTGCGGGGCGAGCACCGGGGCGAGTACGGCGACCAGGACGACCAGGGTGAGGAAGCAGACCGCGACCTTCGACAGCGGCGGCAGCCGGCGCCATCCGCGGAGCCGGACGCCGGGCCGGGAGAGCCGCTCGGTGAGCTCGGCGCGCGTGACCATCAGGCCGCCCTGAGACGTGGGTTGACGAGCAGGTAGAGGATGTCGATGACGAGGTTGACGACGACGAACCCGGTCGCGGTGGTCAGTACGACCCCCTGGACGACGGCCGGGTCGCCGTTCTGCACGGCGTCGATCATCAGCTTGCCCATGCCGGGCAGCGAGAAGATCGTCTCGATGACGACGGCACCGCCGAGCAGATAGCCGACGCGCAGGCCGAGCACGGTGAGCGGATTGACCAGGGCGTTTCTGAGGACGTTCCGGCCGACCACCACCCGGGGCGGCAGGCCGCTGCCGATCGCGGTGCGCACGTAGTCCTTGTCCAGCTCCTCCACCACCGACGTCCGCACGATCCGGGTCAGCTGGGCGGCCACCGGCAGGGACAGCGCGAAGGCGGGCAGGGCCATGGTCTTCAGCCAGCCGGTGACGGAGTCGGCCGGGTTGATGTAGCCGCCGGTCGGGAACCAGCCCCGGTCCACCGCCAGATACTGGATCATCAGCAGCGCCAGCCAGAAGCCGGGCGCGGCGACCCCGACGAGGGAGACGACCCGGATGACCTGGTCCGGCAGCCGGTCTCGGTACACGGCGGCGGTGACGCCACCCGCCAGCGCCAGGACGACCGCGATGCCGAGGCCGAGGAAGGTCAGCTGGAGGGTGAGCGGCAGCGCGGTGGTGACCTGGTCGACGACCGGGGCCCGGGTCAGGGCGCTGGTGCCCAGGTCGCCGTGGAGCAGGTCGCCGACGAAGTGGACGTAGCGCACCGGGAGCGGGTCCAGCAGGCCGTTGCGCTCCCGGAAGTCGTGCAGCTGCTGCGGGGTCGGGTTCGCGCCCTGGAAGAACGCGGACGCCGGGTCGACGTCCGAGAACCGCATCACCAGGAACACGAACAGCACGATCCCGAGCAGCAGCGGCACGAGCAGGGTGACGCGGCGGAGCAGGATCCGTACGACAGCCGTCATGCCGTCAGGTCCACTGGGCTTGCAGGAGGTTGATGCCCGGGTAGGGCTGCGGCCTTATCCCGCTGAGCTTGCGCGGGTCCCAGGCGGTCATCAGCTCGTTGTGGACGACCGGGTAGAGCACGGCCTGCTCGGCGACGACGTCGACGTAGTCCTGGATCATCGCCTTCTTCTTCGCCGGGTCCGGCTCCCGGGTCGCCCGGTCCATGTCCTTGAAGAGCTGCCTGGCGACCGGGTTGTCGGCCCACCGCGTGTACTGCATCCACAGGTTCTGGGGGCCGTAGTTGTAGTGCATGATCAGGTCGGCGTCGAGCCCGAACTGGTTGGGGTTCGAGGCCGCGGCCACCACCTGGTAGTCCTGCTTCTGGTCCATCTTGGTGAACACGGCCGTGGTCTCCTGCGGCGCCAGGGTCGTCTCCACGCCGATCGCGTCCCAGGAGGACTTGACGGTCGGCAGACAGTCCACGATCCAGCTGACGTTCACGGCGAGGATCTCGATCTTCAGGCCCTTGACCCCGGCGGCCTTCAGCAGCGCCTTCGCCTTCTCGGGGTCGTGGTCGTAGACGGTCTTGGCCCGCCGGTAACTGGGGTTGCCCTCGTTGAGGAACGACGACGCGGGCTTGCCGTGCCCCTTCAGCGCGACCTGCACCATCTTCTCGGTGTCGATCGCGTAGTGCAGGGCCTGCCGCACCCGCACGTCGTCGAAGGGCTTGTGCTTGGTGTTGAACATCAGGAACAGGTTGTTCATCCCGGCGCCGCCCGCGACCTTCAGACCGCCCTGCTCCAGGCGGGGGATGTTGGCGTAGGGGATGTTGTCGGCGATCTGCGCGCCCGCGCCGGTACCGGAGATCTTGGCCACGCGCGGGGCCGCGTCCACTATGGTCAGCCAGTTCATCCGCTTGAAGGCGGGCTTGCGCGGGCCGTTGTAGGCCGCGAACGCCTCGAAGGTGGTGTTCGACTTCGGGTGGTGCGCGGTCTGCCGGTACGGCCCCGAGCCCACCGCCAGCCCCTTGATCGCGTCGTCCCAGGCGCCAGGCCTGGAGAACACGTGCTTGGGCATGATCTTGGCGAGCGTCAGCCGGGCGAGCCCGTCCGGGAACGGGAACTTCAGGACCAGCTCGACGGTCCGCGCGTCGACCTTGCGCGCCTCCTGCAGCCAGCTGACGAAGAAGCCCTTGGCGAGGGTCTGGGTCTTCGGGTCGAGGATCCGGTCGAAGACGAAGACGACGTCGTCGGCGGTGACGGGCTTCCCGTCGTGGAAGGTCGCACCGGACCGCAGCGTGAACCGCCAGGTCGTGGCGTTCGGGTCCTTCGGCACCTCGGTGGCGAGCGCCGGGTACGGCACCCGGGAGATCGGGTCGGTGTCCAGCAGCCCCTCGTAGATGTGGTTGTTCGCGGCCATGGCGAACGCCGACGCCGTCTGCGTCGGATCCCAGCTGCCGTCGTTGCCGTACCCGATCACCGCGGTCAGCGTGCGGTTCTTGCCGCTGCCCCCGCTCCCGGTGTCGTTCGTGGACTCCGGGCCGGAGGAGCAGCCGGCCAGCACCGGCGGGAGGGCGGCGGCCGCGCCCAGGGCCCCCGTGTACTTCAGGAACGACCGGCGGCGCGGTGCCGGCACGTCGTTCACGTCGTCGCGCACGGTTCCTCCAGCGAGGTCGGGGGGAGGGGGAGGTACGACGTCCTACGTCCGATCGGTCAGCGTGACCATAAAAGCGCCTGTGGGGACGGTCAAGAGAGCGCACACGAATGGCGTAGCCGCCACAGGTCGCACCAATGACGGGCGAAATGGCCTCGGCAGGGGGTGAGTTGACGCAGCTCACCGGGCAGCGGGGAGTGCACTGGGCAGACTCCGGCCGAGTCTAGGCACGCTGGGCCACCAGTGGCATGCGAAGCGTGAAATTGCCGGTGGCAGGGGAGCCACCGGAGGTGGACGCGATGAAACTCCCCGTCGGCTCCTGCGCCGTCGACACCCGCACCGGACGCCTCGGCATCGTCATGGGGCACGAAGGGCCGTACGTCCAGCTGCGACCGTACGGCGGCGGGCGGGAGTGGGACGTCAGACCGGAGGCCGTCCGCCGGGCCACCCAGGCAGAGCGACTGAGCGCGGCGACGGCCCACGCCAACGCGCGCAGTCGGGGAGAGGTCCCTTGACGTAGGGTGCGGGCTCATGGCGCTGACGAGACTGCGAGAGTGGAGGAAACCCAAGGCCGCGAGGCGGTACCCCGTCCCGCTCACGATGCACCAGCTGTGGATGGTGTCGCTGAGCGCGCCGGTGAGCCACGACCGCGGCGCCTCCCGGAGCACCCTGTACCCGTTCACGCGGATCGACGACGACAGCGCCCGGCGCTGGCTGGCCGACCTGTGGGAGATCACCTCGCGCGAGAAGCTCGTCGGCCGGCTCGGCGGGCTGGCGCGCACCGGCTACCGGGTCCGCGCCCAGCAGCTCACCGGCGTGGCGCCGCTGGCCTGGGACGCCGCCCTGTACGTCGACGTCGCCCGCCGCGGCTTCGCCTGCGGGATGATCACGGAGCACGAGACCTGGACCGCGCTGAAGAGCATCGTGCCGTCGGTGGCGCGGACGTACGCCTCGTGGCAGGAGTACGCCGATCACTATCTGCTGGGGCGCAAGGTGTGGCGCGACGGGCTGCGCGGCACCGGGGACGCCGGCTCTCCCGCACCCCAGGCCACCGCCGACGCGCACCTGCGGTCCCTGCTCGATCCGGCGAACCGGGCCAGCCCCTGGAACCTCGCCCCCTGGGATGCCATCTATCAGCCCGACCACGCCCGCTGACTTCGTACGCGAGAATGGACGCATGAGTCTTTTCCGGGACGACGGCATCGTCCTGCGCACCCAGAAGCTCGGAGAAGCGGACCGCATCATCACGCTGCTCACGCGCGGTCACGGGCGGGTGCGTGCCGTGGCGCGTGGGGTGCGGCGGACCAAGTCGAAGTTCGGGGCCCGGCTGGAGCCGTTCTCCCACGTCGACGTGCAGTTCTTCGCGCGGGGCAGTGAACTGGTCGGGCGCGGGCTGCCGCTGTGCACGCAGAGTGAGACGATCGCTCCGTACGGTGGCGGGATCGTGACCGACTACGCGCGCTACACCGCCGGCACGGCCATGCTGGAGACCGCCGAGCGGTTCACGGACCACGAGGGCGAGCCGGCCGTGCAGCAGTACCTGCTGCTGGTGGGCGCCCTGCGCACCCTCGCCCGGGGCGAGCACGCCCCGAACCTCGTCCTCGACGCCTTCCTGCTGCGCTCGCTGGCCGTCAACGGCTACGCGCCCAGCTTCGGCGACTGCGCCAAGTGCGGAATGCCCGGTCCGAACCGCTTCTTCTCGGTGGCCTCCGGCGGCTCCGTCTGCGTCGACTGCCGGGTGCCCGGCAGCGTCGTACCCTCGCCACAGACCCTGGTACTCCTCGGCGCGCTGCTTACGGGAGACTGGGAGACGGCGGACGCGTGCGAGGCGCGCTACGTCCGGGAGGGCAGCGGGCTGGTGTCCGCCTACCTGCACTGGCATCTGGAGCGCGGACTGCGCTCCCTCCGGTACGTGGAACAGTGAGCAAGGGAGACGAGAAGCACATGGTCGTACGCGGGATCCTGGGCCGCCAGCGCCGCGAGTACAAGTCGCCGGAGCCGCACCCGTCCGGTGCCCGCGCGCCGAAGCTCCCGGGCGAGCTGGTACCGAACCACGTGGCGATCGTCATGGACGGCAACGGCCGCTGGGCCAAGGAGCGCGGGCTGCCCCGCACCGAGGGCCACAAGGTCGGCGCCGAGCGGGTGCTCGACGTGCTGCAGGGTTCCATCGAGATGGGCGTCCGCAACATCTCCCTGTACGCCTTCTCGACCGAGAACTGGAAGCGCTCGCCCGACGAGGTCCGCTTCCTGATGAACTTCAACCGCGACTTCATCCGCAAGACCCGCGACCAGCTGGACGAGCTGGGCATCCGGGTGCGCTGGGTGGGCCGTATGCCCAAGCTGTGGAAGTCGGTCGCCAAGGAGCTGCAGGTCGCCCAGGAGCAGACCAAGGGCAACGACCTGCTCACGCTGTACTTCTGCATGAACTACGGCGGCCGTGCCGAGATCGCCGACGCCGCGCAGGCGCTCGCCGAGGACGTGAAGGCGGGCCGCCTCGACCCCTCCAAGGTCAACGAGAAGACCCTCCAGAAGTACATGTACTACCCGGACATGCCGGACGTCGACCTGTTCCTGCGCCCCAGCGGCGAGCAGCGCACCTCCAACTACCTGCTCTGGCAGAGCGCGTACGCCGAGATGGTCTTCCAGGACGTCCTGTGGCCGGACTTCGACCGCCGCGACCTGTGGCGGGCCTGCATGGAGTTCGCCTCCCGCGACCGCCGCTTCGGCGGGGCCGTCCCGAACGAGGAACTCCTCGCCATGGAAGCCGCGATGAGGGGTGACGCCACCTCATAGCCATCGGCGGTTCACCCGGGCCGCCGAGGATGCGGGACTCATGAGACGTCTCACGCCTGTCCTCGCCCTCGGCGCCCTGCTGCTCACCGCGCTGCCGGCCCATGCGTCCGACGGTCCCGCGCACCGGGACTCCTACGGCACCAAGGCGCCCTACGCGCCCGGGCAGAGCCCGCGCACCTACCAGCGGACCCCCGCCGGCTACACCCCCGTCTTCACCGAGAACGTCTCCCGGCACGGCTCCCGAGCCGCCACCGACAGCGAGGACGGCGACCTCGTCCTCGCCCTGTGGGACAAGGCGCAGGAGCAGGGACAACTCACCCACAAGGGCGAGGAGTTCGGGCCGACGGTACGGGCCCTGCAGGCCGCCATGGCGCAGATCGGCTACGGCAACCTCAGCGGGCGCGGCAAGCAGGAGCTGAAGGACGCGGCGGCGCGCATGCAGCAGCGGCTGCCCTCCCTGTTCGGGAAGATCGCCGCGGACGGCGAGAAGATCGACGTGGTCAGCTCCGGCCAGGGCCGGGCCGTCGACAGCGGCACCGCCTTCACGGGCGCGCTCGCCGAGGCCGACCCGGCGCTGGGGCCGCTGATCGGGCCCACCCGCACCGACAAGGACCTGCTGTACTTCCACAAGGCGGCGGGCGGCGCGGCCTACCGCGACTACATCGCGCACGACCAGCGCCTCGCGGACACCCTGAAGTCGATCACCGACCAGCCCCGGACGCACCAGGCCGCCCACAGCGTCCTGCGCAGGATCTTCAAGGACGACTTCGTCGACCGGATCGCCGACCAGGTCCCGGCCGCGCAGGCCGTCTACAACCTGTACGCCATCGCGCCCGCGATGAGCGAGGAGAGCCCCGACGGGCAGGGCTGGGGCATGGAGCGGTACATCTCCCGCTCCGACGCGGCCTGGTTCGGGTACCTGAGCGACGCCGAGGACTTCTACGAGAAGGGTCCCGGCTTCGCCGACAGCGACATCACCTACAAGATGGCCGGTGTCCTCCTGGACGACTTCTTCAAGCAGGTGGAGGCCAAGCGGGCCGGCACCAGCGACCTCGGCGCCGAACTGCGCTTCACCCACGCCGAGGAGATCATCCCGCTGGCCGCGCTGATGGGCCTGCCCGGCAGCACCGAGCCGGCGACGCCCGGGGAGCCGTACACCTACGCCGACAACCCCTGGCGGGGTGCCGCCGTGTCCCCCCTGGGCGCCAACATCCAGTGGGACGTCTTCCGGGGCGGCGACGACTACCTGGTCCGCATGCTCTACAACGAGAAGGAGACGGCCTTCAAGGCGGGCTGCCGTCCCGTCGCCAAGGGCAGCGCCTTCTACGACCTGGACGAGCTGGAGCGGTGCTTCGGGCGCGACTGATCAGCGCTTCGCGGCACACTCGGCACAGGTACCGAAGATCTCCACGGTGTGTGCCACGTTGACGTAGCCGTGTTCCGCCGCGATGGCCTCGGCCCACTTCTCCACCGCGGGGCCCTCGACCTCCACCGCCTTGCCGCAGCCGCGGCAGACGAGGTGGTGGTGGTGTTCGCCGGAGGAGCAGCGACGGTAGACGGACTCGCCGTCGGAGGTGCGCAGGACGTCGACCTCACCGGCGTCGGCGAGGGACTGCAGGGTGCGGTAGACCGTGGTCAGGCCGACCGAGTCGCCCTTGTGCTTGAGCATGTCGTGCAGTTCCTGCGCGCTGCGGAACTCGTCGACCTCGTCGAGGGCCGCCGCCACGGCTGCGCGCTGCCGGGTGGAGCGGCCCTTCACAGGCGGTCCAGCGGTCGTCACCGTCGTCTCCTCACGTCTCGCGTCTGCCCGGGCCATTGTGCCAGCCCGGGCTGTGCGCGGTCAGACGCCGACCTCGTCGCCCGCCCCTCGCGTGGCCGGAATCGAGCATTCCGCGGGGTCGCCCGCGGGCTGTGCCGCGGCGGCCGCGCGGGCGCGTCGGCGGGCCAGTGGGGTGGCCAGGGCGGTGAGGACGACGAACGCTCCGATGGTCAGCAGGACGATCGTCGCACCGGGCGGAACGTCCTGGTAGAACGAGGTGACCGTGCCGCCGATCGACACGGTGACGCCGATGGCGACGGCGATCGCGAAGGTCGCGGCGAAGCTGCGGGTGAGTTGCTGCGCGGCGGCGACCGGTACGACCATGAGCGCGGAGACCAGGATCAGGCCGACCACCCGCATCGCGACGGTCACGGTGACCGCCGCCGTGACGGCGGTGAGCAGGTTCAGGGCGCGCACCGGAAGCCCGGTGACCCGCGCGAACTCCTCGTCCTGGCTGACCGCGAACAGCTGGCGGCGCAGTCCGAGGGTCACGGCCACCACGAACGCGGCGAGGATCATGATCGCGGTCACGTCCGAGGGGGCGACCGTTGACAGCGAGCCGAACAGGTACGACATCAGGTTGGCATTGGAGCCGCCCGGAGCGATGTTGACGAACATCACGCCGCCGGCCATGCCGCCGTAGAAGAGCATCGCGAGGGCGATGTCGCCGCGGGTCCTGCCGTACCAGCGGATCAGTTCCATCAGCACCGAGCCGAGCGCGGAGACGGCCGTCGCCATCCACACCGGTGAGGCGTTCAGCAGGAAGCCGAGGCCGACGCCGGTCATCGCCACGTGCCCGATGCCGTCGCCCATCAGGGGCTGGCGGCGCTGGACGAGGTAGATGCCGATCGCGGGCGCGGTGATGCCGACCAGGACGGCCGCGATGAGCGCCCGCTGCATGAAGGCGTAGTCGAGGAGGTTCATCAGCTCAGCAGTCCCGTGCGGAGAGGTTCGGAGCCCGCGGGTGCGTGCGGGTGTACGTGGTCGTGGCCGGGCAGGGCGTGCTGGCCGACCGCCTGCGGGGGCGGCCCGTCGTGCAGCACACAGCCGTCGCGCAGGACGACCGCGCGGTCGATCAGGGGCTCCAGCGGGCCCAGTTCGTGCAGGACCAGCAGGACCGTCGTACCGGCCGCGACCTGTTCGCGGAGCGTGCGCGCGAGCACCTCCTGGCTGGCCAGGTCGACGCCCGCCATCGGCTCGTCCATGATCAGCAGCTGGGGCTCGGCGACCAGGGCGCGGGCGATCAGCACCCGCTGGTGCTGGCCGCCGGAGAGCGCGGTCACCGAGTCCTTGGCGCGGTCCGCCATGCCGACCAGCTCCAGGGCGCGCTGTACGGCCGCCCGGTCCGCCTTGCGGAAGACGCCGAAGCGGGTGCGGGCCAGGCGGCCCGAGGAGACGATCTCGGTGACCGTGGCCGGGACGCCGCCCGCGGCCGTGGTGCGCTGCGGTACGTACCCCACGCGCGCCCAGTCCCGGAAGCTGCGGCGCGAGGTGCCGAACAGCTCGATCGAGCCGCCGCTGACCGGCACCTGGCCGATGATGCTGCGCACCGCCGTCGACTTGCCGGAACCGTTCGCGCCGAGCAGCGCGACGACCTCACCTCTGTGCACGGTGAGATCGATGCCGCGCAGGACCGGGCGCGAGCCGAGTTCCGCGGTCACCCCGCGCATGGCTATGACGGGCTCGCCCATGATGTCGTCCTCCGTGCCGGTCACTTGGCGCCCAGGGCCTGCTGGAGGGCCTTGAGGTTGGCCTCCTGGACCGAGAAGTAGTCGGTGCCCCGGGACTTTTTCGTGATGCCCTCGAGCGGGTCGAGGACGTCCGTCCTCAGGCCCGCGTCACCCGCGACGGTCTGCGCGGTCTTGTCGCTGACGAGCGTCTCGTAGAAGACGGTGGTGACGCCGTCGGCCCTGGCCATCGTCTCCAGGTCCTTCACGCGCGCGGCGCTGGGCTCGGACTCGGGGTCGAGGCCGTTGATGGCCTCCTCGGTGAGGCCGTAGCGCTCGGCGAGGTAGCCGAAGGCGGCGTGCGTGGTGATGAAGACCTTGCTCTTCGTGTTCGCGAGGCCGTCCTTGAACTGCGCGTTCAGGTCGTCCAGCTTCTTGACCAGGGCCGCGGTGTTCTTCCGGTAGTCGGCCGCGTGGTCCGGGTCGGCCTTCTCGAAGGCCTTGCCGACGCCCTCGGCGACCTGTGCGTAGCGCACCGGGTCGAGCCAGATGTGCGGGTCCTTGCCGCCGGACTCCTCGCCCTCGTGCGTGTCGTGCGCGGCCGCGTGGCCGCCGACCTCGTTGCCGTGCTCCTCCAGCGTGGTCAGGGAGGCAGCGTCGATCTTCGTCTTCACCGGGGACTGGGCCACCGCGTCGTCGACGGAGGGCTGGAGGTTCTTCAGGTACAGGACCGCGTCGGACTCCTCCATCCCGGCGATCTGCTGCGGGCTGATCTCCAGGTCGTGCGGCTCCTGGCCGGGGGAGGTCAGCGTGGTGACGTGGACGTGGCTGCCGCCGATCCGCTCGGCGAGGAAGGCCATCGGATAGAACGACGCGACGACGTCGAACTTGCTCGTGTTGCCCGCGGCGCTCGCGCCGGAGCAGGCGGAGAGGGCGGCGAGGCCGAGGGCGGTGACCGCGGTCGTCGCCACCGCGGGTATGAGCTGTCGTCGTACGTTCATGACAGTCATTTTCAACAAAAATGGAAACCGTTGTCAACAAGGCGGGTGAGAGGTCCGAGATGGGGGGCCGATTTGGCCGTGGGGGAGCCTGCGCCGGTAACCTGAATCATTCGCTGGAAGCATCTCGCTTCAACGCCCGTCGTCGTAATGAAGAGAGCACCGTGGCCGCCGACAAGATCGACACCATCGTCAGCCTGAGCAAGCGCCGTGGCTTCGTTTTCCCCTGCAGTGAGATCTACGGCGGACAGCGTGCCGCCTGGGACTACGGACCGCTGGGTGTCGAGCTCAAGGAGAACATCAAGCGCCAGTGGTGGCGCTACATGGTGACGTCGCGCGAGGACGTGGTCGGTATCGACTCGTCCGTCATCCTGGCCTCCGAGGTCTGGGTCGCCTCCGGCCACGTCGCCACGTTCACGGACCCGCTGACCGAGTGCACCTCGTGTCACAAGCGGTTCCGCGCCGACCACCTGGAAGAGGCGTACGAGGAGAAGAAGGGCCACGCCCCGGCGAACGGCCTGGCCGACATCAACTGCCCGAACTGCGGCAACAAGGGCCAGTTCACCGAGCCCAAGCAGTTCTCGGGTCTGCTCTCCACCCACCTCGGCCCGACCCAGGACTCCGGCTCCGTCGCCTACCTGCGCCCCGAGACCGCCCAGGGCATCTTCACCAACTTCGGTCAGGTGCAGACCACTTCGCGCAAGAAGCCGCCGTTCGGCATCGCCCAGATGGGCAAGTCCTTCCGCAACGAGATCACGCCCGGCAACTTCATCTTCCGCACCCGCGAGTTCGAGCAGATGGAGATGGAGTTCTTCGTCAAGCCGGGCGAGGACGAGACGTGGCAGGAGTACTGGATGGAGCAGCGCTGGAACTGGTACACCGGCCTGGGCCTGCGCGAGGAGAACATGCGGTGGTACGAGCACCCGAAGGAGAAGCTCTCCCACTACTCCAAGCGCACCGCTGACATCGAGTACCGCTTCCGGTTCGGCGGCAGCGAGTGGGGCGAGCTGGAGGGTGTCGCCAACCGCACCGACTACGACCTCACCGCGCACTCCAAGGCCTCCGGCCAGGACCTCTTCTACTTCGACCAGGAGGCCGGCGAGCGCTGGACTCCGTACGTCATCGAGCCCGCGGCCGGTGTCGGCCGCACGATGCTGGCCTTCCTGCTCGACGCCTACGTCGAGGACGAGGCGCCGAACGCCAAGGGCAAGATGGAGAAGCGCACGGTGCTGCGCCTGGACCACCGTCTGGCTCCGGTGAAGGTCGCGGTGCTCCCGCTGTCCCGCAACCCCGAGCTGTCCCCGAAGGCCAAGGGTCTCGCCCAGGCGCTGCGTCAGCACTGGAACATCGAGTTCGACGACGCGGGCGCCATCGGCCGCCGCTACCGTCGCCAGGACGAGATCGGTACGCCGTACTGCGTCACCGTCGACTTCGACACGCTCGAGGACAACGCGGTGACGGTCCGTGAGCGCGACACCATGAAGCAGGAGCGCGTGTCGCTGGACCAGATCGAGGGCTACCTCGCCAGCCGCCTGCTGGGCTGCTGACCCGAAGCTCGTCCCGGTGCCGGACCCCTGTTCACAGGGGTCCGGCACCGCTGCGTTTCAGAGGTCCAGGTCCACGAACAGTGCCGCGTGGTCGGAGGCCGCCTCGCCCTTCGACTTGACGGTGTCGAAGGACTTGATGCCCTTCGCGAAGATTCCCCGGGTCTCCACGCCGACGTGCTGCACCTCGGGCCACAACGACGGCGGGAGCAGGATGTAGTCGAGCTTGTCCCGCTCGGTCTTGCACTCACCGTGGGTGCCGGGCACTCCGCGATAGGCGTGATGACTCATCACGTCACGCAGACCGGTTTCCCCCAGCTCCACGGCCGGCGCGCTGTTCGGGTCGTCGTTGAGGTCGCCGGCGACGACGACGTGCGGGGTGCGCTCCAACGCGGCCTGGTAGATCTCCGCGACCCGCCTGGCCTGGGCCAGCCGCAGTTCCGGATCGTCCTGGAACTTGCTCTTGAGATGGTTGCCGAGGATCACGAGCGGGGATCCGTCGAGCCGGATCTCGAACTCGGGGCAGTCACGGCTGAAGAGGCGCTCGTCGGGGCGTTCCGGGTTGGTGTCGAAGATGTGGGTCCGTACGGACGTGATCGGGTGCCGGCTGAGTATCCCGACGTCGATGCCCCGGGCGTCGTTGCCGTCGATCAGCAGGTTGTACGGGTACGGCCGCCTGCCCAGCGCCCCGGCCAGGATCTGTGTGTTGAAGCGCTCCAGGGTGAGCCGGTCCTCGACCTCCACCGTGAGCAGGATGTCCGCGTCGACCTCGGAGACCACCCGGCCGGTGTTGCGCACCACGTCCAGGTCGAGGTCGTCCTGCCCCAGCTCGGCCCAACCGGCCCACCCGGAACGGCCCTTGGCGAGGAACTCGATGGTGGTGTCCTTGCCCGACCCGTGCGGCCTGAACAGCCCGGAGCCCTCGCCCGGACGGGACTGGTTCACGAAGATCGACGGCGGGTTCTGCGCGTCGACGGCGTACGCCCGGTACTTCAGGATGAGCCGGGTGATCTCCGCCTTGTCCGCGTCCTGATAGACCGGCAGATCGAGGAGAGTGACCAACTTGGCGAAGTCGCTGAGGACTTCCTCGCGATCGGCCGGCTTCGAGAGGCGGAAGGCCGTGGGCCGGCGGAAGAGGTTCTCCATGTTGAAGGTGGCGATACGGATGGTCATCGCGGGCCTCCTCGGCGGCGCGAGTGCACCGCACGGCCGACGGCAGGCGCCGCCTGAGAGACTGCTCGCCGACAGTCCCATTCTCCGAGCCCCGCCGAACCGTGTCCAACGGAGCCGGTCTTTTCGAATTGGTCCCCCATGAAGGCCCGGGATTGGCCCTGTCCGGGGATCACCCGGATCGCCAGGGTGGCCTCATGAGCCTTGCCTTTCTGCTGACCACCCTGGTGGTCGTCGCCACCCCGGGTACCGGCGTCGTCTACACCCTCGCCGCCGCCCTGTCCCACGGCCGCCGGGCGAGCGTGGTCGCCGCGTTCGCCTGTGCGCTCGGGATCGTGCCGCACGTCCTCGCCACCGTCACCGGGCTCGCCGCGCTGCTGAACGCGAGCGCGGCCGCCTTCCAGGTCCTCAAGTACGCCGGTGTGGCCTACCTGCTGTACATGGCGTGGGCGACGCTGCGGGACAAGGAGGCGATCGTCGTCGAGCGGGAGAGCGGGCCCCGGTCGGCGGCACAGGTGATCGTCCGGGGCGTGCTGGTCAATCTGCTCAACCCCAAGCTGACGATCTTCTTCTTCGCCTTCCTGCCCCAGTTCGTCAGCCCCGACGAGCCGCACGCGCTCCCGCGCATGCTGGGCCTGAGCGGTGTCTTCATGCTGCTGACCTTCGTCGTCTTCGCCCTGTACGGCGTGCTGGCCGCCTCCGTGCGCAGTCAAGTCATGTCCCGGCCCAGGGTCATGGCCTGGCTGCGACGGAGCTTCGCGGGGTCCTTCCTCGCGCTCGGCGCCAAACTCGCCCTCACGGCCCGCTGAAGGACGGCTGCCGGAGCTGGTGGCGCGGCAGGGCCGTCAGCGGCCCTGCAGCGCCTTCACGTTGTCGCCGAAGGTCCAGTTCTTCGAGCCGTCCCAGTTGACCGACCAGGTCATCAGGCCCTTGAGCGAGCTGCCGTAGTGCTTCCAGGCCTGGGAGACCAGGGACGGTGACATGTAGCCGCCGCCCGCGCCCGACTGCGCCGGCAGCCCCGGAACCTGCTTGTCGTAGGGCACCTTGACGGTCGTGCCCTGCACCACCAGCCCCTTGTCGAGGCAGTCGGTCTGGGCGGTGAAGCCCGCGACGGTGCCCGCCGAGTAGGAGTCGCCCGAGCAGCCGTACATGCTGCCGTTGTAGTACTGCATGTTCAGCCACCACAGCCGGCCGTTGTCGGCGTACTTCTTGATGATCGGCAGGTACGCGCCCCAGATCGAGCCGTAGGTGATGCTGCCGCCGGTGACATAGGCGGTCTCCGGGGCCATCGTCAGGCCGAAGCCGGACGGCATCCGGGCGAGAACGCCGTCGATGATGCGGATCAGATTGGCCTGGGACGTGGACAGTTGGGAGATGTTCCCGCTGCCCACCAGTCCGGTCTCGATGTCGATGTCGATACCGTCGAAGTTGTACTTTTTCAAGATCGGGACGATGGTCGCCACGAACCGGTCGGCGACCGCGCTGGAGGAGAGGTCGATGCCCGCCGCCGCGCCGCCGATCGAGAGCAGGATGGTCTGGCCGGACGCCTTGGCCGCGCACATCTCGGCGGGCGTGGCCACCTTCACACCGCTGTCCATGCCGTCCTCCCACAGGGCCGTGCCGTCCGAACGGATGACCGGGAAGGCCGCGTTGAGGACGTTGTAGCCGTGCGCGGGGATGCGGGAGTCGGTGATGGGGGTCCAACCGAAGGGCGGGTGGACCCCGTTGGCCGAGCCGTCCCAGTTCTCCCAGTAGCCCTGGAGCACCTTTCCGGCCGGGCGGGACTTCACGGCGCAGGTGTCGGCGGCCGAGGCGGTGGGGGCGGCGGCGATCGCGAGGGGGGCGAGGACGGCCGTGGTGAGCGCTGCGGTGAGCAGCCTGAGCGTGCGGCGGAGCATGCGGATCCTCCCGGTGGGGGTGCGGTGAGGTGTCGTAGGCATGACAGTGCGTCGTCCGTGGGGGTGCGCTGTCCATGACAGTGCATGTGGTCCAGACCTCTCGTCAATAGGTCTGGACCAACTGGCGACCCGATGGGGGCTGACAACTATGGACTGACAGATATTGAAATCTGTCATCTGTCATGACAGGGTGGAGGACATGACGATGCGAACCCGAACCCTCGGAACCACCGGCCCCCAGGTCTCCGCCCTCGGCCTCGGCTGCATGGGCATGTCCGCGCTGTACGGCGACGCCGACCGCGCGGAGTCCCTCGCGACCGTCCACGCCGCCCTGGAGGCGGGCGTGACGCTGCTGGACACCGGCGACTTCTACGGCATGGGCCACAACGAGATGCTGATCGGTGAGGCCCTGCGCTCCGCGCCCGCCGCCCGGCGCGAGCAGGCGCTGGTCAGCGTGAAGTTCGGCGCCCTGCGTGGCCCCGACGGCGGCTGGAGCGGCTACGACGGCCGGCCCGCCGCGGTGAAGAACTTCGCCGCCTACTCCCTGCAGCGCCTCGGCGTCGACCACATCGACGTCTACCGGATCGCCCGCCTCGACCCGGACGTGCCGATCGAGGAGACCGTCGGCGCGATCGCCGAACTGATCGAGCAGGGGTACGTCCGGCACGTCGGCCTGAGCGAGGTCGGCGCCGAGACCATCCGGCGGGCCGCCGCCACCGCGCCGATCGCGGACCTGCAGATCGAGTACTCGCTCATCTCCCGCGGGATCGAGGAGTCGATCCTGCCGGCCACCCGTGAGCTGGGCATCTCCGTCACCGCGTACGGAGTCCTCGCCCGCGGCCTGATCTCCGGCCACTTCTCCCGCGACCGGCAGCTGGCCGCGAACGACTTCCGCGCCTACTCGCCCCGCTTCCAGGGCGACAACCTCCAGCACAACCTGAACCTGGTCGACGCGCTCCGCAAGATCGCCGAGCAGAAGGGCGTGACGGTCGCGCAGATCGCCGTCGCCTGGGTGCTCACCCGCGGCGAGGACATCGTGCCGCTGGTCGGCGCCCGCACCCGCGAGCGGCTGAGCGAGTCGCTGGGCGCGCTGGACGTGACCCTGGACGAGTCCGACCTGACGGCGATCGAGCAGGCCGTGCCGGCGGACGCCGCGGCCGGCGACCGCTACCCGGCCTCCGCCATGGCTCATCTCGACAGCGAGCGCTGACCATGGCGCCGGGTACGGTCTAGGCATGGCACCGCCCACCGAGACCCTGACCGCCGAGCGCATCCTCGAAGCGACCGAGGAGGTGCTGCGCCGCCACGGCCCGGCCAAGGCCACGGTGGTCGACGTGGCCCGCGCGCTCGGCGTCAGCCACGGCAGCGTCTACCGGCACTTCCGTACCAAGGCGGTACTCCGCGAGGCGGTGACCAAGCGGTGGCTGGACCGGACCTCGCAGAACCTCGCCGGCATCGTCGCCGGGGACGTCTCTCCCGAGGACCGGCTGCGGGCCTGGCTGGCGGCCCTGTTCGAGGCCAAGCGGCACAAGGCGGGCGACGACCCGGAGCTGTTCCGGACGTACACGGTGCTGACCGAGGAGAACGTCACGGCGGTCGGCGAGCACATCACCGACCTGACCGCCCAGCTCACCCGGATCATCCAGGACGGTGTCGCCGCCGGTGCCTTCACCGCATCCGACCCGGCCGCCACCGCCCGCGCGGTCTTCCAGGCCACGGGCCGCTTCCACGACCCGGGCTACGCGCGCGAGTGGCGGCAGCCCGGAGTCGAGGAGGAGTTCACCGCGGTGGTGGACCTGTTGCTGCGCGGTCTGCTCACCTGACGGTGACCCTGAGGATCTTGTCGAGCTGGTAGCCGTTCCGGTCGGTGCCGAGCCACAGTTCGTTCGTGCCGGGGACCTTGGCGAGGGCGCGCAGCTTGCCGTAGGCGCCGTTGTAGAACGCGGTCAGCTTGCCGACGCTCCGCCCGTCGGCGTTGATCGGCAGCCGCCACAGCCGCTCTCCGCGCAGCGTCGACGCGTAGACGGTGTTGTCGACGACGGCCAACTGGGCGGGCACGCCTCCGTCGCTCGGCTTCCACACCGCCTTGGGGTTGGTCATGCCCGCGGCGGCGCAGCCGCCCTCGCAGGCGGGCCAGCCGTAGTCGGCGCCCGGCTGGATCAGGTTGAGTTCGTCCCAGGTGTCCGCGCCGATCTCGGACTCCCACAGCCTTCCGCGGGTGTCCCAGGCGAGGCCCTGGGGGTTGCGGTGGCCGAGGCTGTAGACACGGTTGCCGAACGGGTTGCCGGGCGCCGCGGCGCCGGTCCTGGTGATGCGCAGGATCTTCCCGTTGAGCGAGTTCCTGTCCTGCGCCAGGGCACCGTCGAGGGCGTCGCCGGTCGTGACGTACAGGTATCCGTCGGGGCCGAAGGCGATGCGGCCGCCGTTGTGGTCGCCGCCCCGGCGGATCCCGCCGAGGACGATCGTGTAGCCGCTGAGCGAGGTGCCGTCGAAGCGCATCTTCACGACCCGCGTGCCCTCGGCAGCCGTGTGGACGAAGAACACGTCCCGGTCCGTCGTCCCGTTCCAGGTGGGGGAGGGGGTGACGCCCAGCAGTCCGCCGTTGCCCACGCCGGCACCGGCGGTGCCGTTGACCGTGTTCGGCACCGCACCCACCTTCTTCTTGGAGCCGTCACGCCCCTGAAGCCACACCGTGGAGCTGTGGCGCTCTGTCACCAGGGCCTTCTTTCCGCCGGGCAGGAAGGAGACGCCCCAGGGCTCCGTCCAGCCGGCAGAGAGGGTGGAGGCGGCCGCCGGCGCACTGCCGCCGGCCGGGGCCTGGGTCGCCACGGCCGCCGGCGCCCACTGCACGGCACAGGCGGCGAGGACGGCGGTGGCGGTGGTGAGGGCGGCTGCGCCCGGGCGGACACGGTGCGCTGCATGCGCCAAGCGTGACATTACGTTCCCTTTTCTGACGAGGTGTAGGGAAATGGCCATTGGAGTATCGAAGGCCCGCGGACGGGCGGGCCACTGGAACTCCCCCAACCGGAGGCCCCTCGTTCCCCACACGGACGACAGGGCCTAGCCCCGCGCCGTGCACCTCCAGAAGTCCCGCATCAGCGGTGTCGGTGTCGGGTCGGCCATGCCCACCTGGGTCAGCAGCAGCGTGATCGTGCCGGTGGCGGGGACGAGGTGGGCCGTGGTCCCGGTGCCGCCGACCCAGCCGTAGCGGCCGGGCACGTTCCAGCGGTCGCCCGGAGTGACGTCGACCTGGCCGCCGTAGCCCCAGCCCTGGCCCTCCAGGAAGAGCCGGCCGATCTCCCGCTGGCCGGCGCTGAGGTGGTTGCTCGTCATCCGGCTCACCGCGGTGGGCGACAGCAGCCGCCGGCCGTTCGCCTCACCGGCACCCAGCAGCATGCGGGCGAAGGCCAGGTAGTCGTCGGCCGTCGAGGCGAGACCCCCGCCGCCGGACGGGAAGGCGGGCATCCGGCTCCACTCGCCGTCCGGGGTGTCCGCGACCTCCAGGGCACCGCCGGTGCCCCGCCGGTAGTACGTGGTGAACCGATTACGTTTGTCCGCGGGCACCTCGAACGCCGTGTCCGTCATGCCGAGCGGCTCGAAGACGCGCTCGGACAGGAACTCCGGGAGGCCACGGCCCGACACCCGCGCGATCAGCACCCCCTGCAGATCGGAACAGGTGCCGTACAGCCAGGCCTCGCCCGGCTGGTACAGCAGCGGCACCCGGGCCAGGGCGGCCAGCCAGGCGTCCGGGGCCGGGTAGGCCTGCGGGGCGCGGCTGTCCTGCTGGACCTCGAACAGCGCCCGCACCGCCGGCAGGGTGAAGTCGGAGGGGAAGCCCCAGCCCGCCCGGGAGGAGAGCAGATCCTCGACGGTGATCGGCCGGGCTGCCGGCACCAGGTCGTCCGGCGGGCTCGCGGGCGTCCGCACGGCCATCGGCTTCGCCAGCTCCGGCAGCCACTCGTCCACCGGATCGTCGAGACCGATCCGGCCGTCCTCGACCAGCATCAGCACCGCCGCCGCGGTCACCGGCTTGGTGATCGAGGCGATCCGGAAGAGGGAGTCCCGGGCCATCGGGGTCGCACCGCCGACGTCCGCGTGGCCGACGGCCACCACCTCGACCTCGTCCCCGCGGGCGACCAGGGCCACCGCGCCGGGCACGGTCCCGTCGTCCACGTACCGGCGCAGGGTGTCGTGCAGTGCGGTCATGGCCCTCGGCCCTCCGGTCGGCAGTCGTCGTTCGTACGACTCCTGCCGCCGCCGGAAGTCATCGCCCGTGCCCGGCCGTCAGCGGGACGGCTGCCCGGTGCCCGCCGGGTCCACCGTCGCCTGATGGGCCTCGGCCAGATGCTCCTCCGCCTTCAGCCAGGGCAGGAACTGGGCGCTCTTGCGCCAGCCGCAGGTGTCGCATCTGATCGTGCGCTGCACACCCGTGCGCTGCACCCGGACCACATGCTCCCGGCCGTGCTGGTCCCAGCGGCTGACCTTGCTCGTGCTGTTGTCCTGCGGCATGACGCCTCCCCGCGTCCGGCACACCTCGACGGCAGGAAGTGTGCAGCAGGACCAACATCGACAGGGAGACGTTCACGGCGAGTTGGCCAAGCCGTGTCCCGGCTCAGCCGACCGTGCGGGGCAGCCGCAGGCTGAGCAGACCGGTCAGGACGATCCCGGCCAGCTGCACCAGCAGGGTGATGACCAGCGCGTCCCGCATGCCCTGGTGCGGCACGAGGGTGAGGAAGAGGGTGCCCAGGGTGGCCACGCCCAGGGCGAGCGCGGACTGCTGGGTGGTCACCATCACACCGCTGCCGACGCCCGCCCGGGCTGGCGGCATCTCGGACATCACGATCCGCATCAGGTTGGGGAGTTGGAGCGCCTGCCCGGCCCCGGCCACGGCCGCGCCCGGCAGCAGCGAGCCGAAGTCCAGGTGCGGCCAGTCCCGCCAGGCGGCCAGGACGATCAGCAGCACGCCCACGCCCTGCACGACGGCGCCGGCGGTGACCACCCGGGTGCCGAACCGGGCGATGAGGCGAGGCCCGGCGAGCGAGACGAACAGGAACACCACGGCCATCGGCGCGAGCGCGAGCCCCGCCTGCACCGGCCCGAGCCCGGCTCCCTGCTGCAGCGCCAGGGCGATGACGAACATGAACCCGCTGAACCCGATCGAGAACGGCAGCATCAGCACCAGCCCCCGCCGCAGCGACGCCAGCGCGAACAGGCTCGGCGGCACCAGCGGGGTCCGCCCCTGCCGGTCCGCCCGCCGCTCCACCGCGTAGAACGCGGCCGCGGCGAGCGGGAACGCGGCCAGCGACAGCCACGTCCACAGCGGCCAGCCCGCCGCGCGTCCCTCGGTGAGCGGAGCCAGCAGCGTCAGCAGGGACACCGCGAGCAGGACGGTGCCGGGCCCGTCGACGGGCTCCGGGCGCTGTGACCGGGTCTCCGGTACGAACCGCACGGCCAGCACCAGCCCCAGCAGCACCACCGGCACGTTGACGAGGAAGATCGACCGCCATCCGCTCCCGGCGATGTCCGCGGCGACCAGCACGCCACCGAGGATCTGCCCCGCCACCATCGACAGCCCGGCGGTGGCGCCGTACAGACTCATGGCCCTGGCCCGCCGGCCACCGCTCGTGGCGGACTGGATGGTGGCGAGCACCTGCGGCAGCATGGCCGCCGCCGACGCGCCCTGCGCGACCCGCGCCGCGACCAGGCTCCAGGCCCCCGGGGCCAGCCCGCACGCCAGCGAGGTCAGCCCGAAGGCGGCCATACCCCCGAGGAACAGCCGCCGCCGCCCGAACAGGTCCCCGAGCCGCCCGCCGAGCACGAGCAGCACGGCGTAGGCGACCCCGTACCCGGCCACGACCAGTTCGAGCACGGACTCGCCCGCGGCGAGATCGGCACCGATGGTGGGCAGGGCGACATTGACGATGAAGAAGTCGACCAGCGGCAGCGCCGCGGCCAGCAGAACGGTGAACAGCCCCGGCCCGCTCAGCACGGGGGATTCCGCCCGGGCACGGACGGCGGTGGTCGTGACGGTCTCTGTCATGCCTCCGAGCCTGCGCGCGCCCTCAGACTGGTACCAGAGTCTTCTTGTCCTGGTACAAGAACCACCTGGAAACAGTTTCCGCGCGGCGGCACCCTGGAGGTATGACCACGATGGCCCAGGAGACCACCGCCCCGGTGACACGGGGTTCGGAGATCCGCCGGCACGAGCTGGCCGCCTTTCTGCGCAGCAGGCGTGAGCGCATCGCGCCCGAGCAGGTCGGGCTGCCCCGCGGCACCCGGCGCCGCACCCCCGGTCTGCGCCGGGAGGAGGTCGCCCAGCTCTCCGCGGTCGGCGTCACCTGGTACACCTGGCTGGAGCAGGCCCGCGACATCCAGGTCTCCGTACAGGTCCTGGACGCCCTGGCCCGCACCCTGATGCTGGACGCCAGTGAGCGCGCCCACCTCTTCCAGCTGGCCGGCGCCACCGACCCGACCCCCGCCGCGAGCTGCCCCAGCGTCACCCCGGCCCTGCGCGAGGTGCTCCGCGCGCTGGAGCCGATCCCGGCCTGCGTGCAGAACAGCCGCTACGACATCCTCGCCTACAACCGCACCTACGCCCGTCTGTTGGGCGACCTGGACGCGATCCCGCCCGAGGACCGCAACTGCATGCTCCTCGTGCACACCAACAGCGACTGGCGCGCGGCCATCGTGCACCTGGAGGACACCCAGCGCCTGATGGCGGCCCGCCTGCGCGCCGCCATGGCCGGCCACCTCGGCGAGCCCGCCTGGAAGATGCTCCTCAAGCGCCTGGAGACGGAGTCCCCCGAGTTCCGCGAGAACTGGGAGCGCTACGAGGTGGTGGGCAGCCGCACCAAGATCAAGGAGTTCCTCAACCCGTACGTGGGCCACCTGACCCTGGAGCACACGGATCTGTGGCTCGGGCCTGAGGCAGGAGCCCGGATGGTGACGTACAGCCCTCACAACGAGGTGACCCGAGAGCGCCTGGAGAAGCTGCACGAAACAGCAAAGGGGAGCGGACCCGCCTGAGGGGCTAGGCGCGCTCAGAGGCCCCCACGACCTGTCGCACCTCGGCCGAGGACAACGTCTCAGCCGTACGCTCGGCCGTCCGCCGAGCCCACCGCCCACTGCTGACCAGGCCGAGCACCAGCACGGCCGATCCACAAGCCGTCAGAATCCACCAGCCGGGCTGAGCCGCAGACACGAACATGTCCTTGTACGACGACGAGCCGATCCCCGCGGCGAGGACCGCTCCCACTATCGCCACGCCCAGCGTCTGGCCCAACTGCCGGCTGGTGGAGGCAACCGCAGCCGCGACCCCCGCCTGAGCCCGGGGCATCCCCGACACCGCCGTGTTGGTGATCGGCGCGTTCACGAACCCGAACCCGATCCCGAACAGCACGTACCCGGCGAGCAGCGTGACGTCGGACGTCTCCGCATCGAACGCGGCGAACAGCACCCCGCTCGCGGTCATCGCGGCGCCGGCGACCAGCAACGGCAACCGTGGCCCCCGGCTGCCCACCAGCCGTCCGGACAGCGGTGCGCACAGGAACGTCGGCCCGGCCAGCGGCAGCATCCACAGGCCCGCGTGCAGGGCGTCGAGGCCGCGCACGTTCTGCAGGTACAGCGTGGACAGGAACAGGAAGCCGCCCAGCGCGGCGAAGGCGCTGATCGCGATCACGGTGGCCCCGCTGAACGGAGCGGAGCGGAAGAAGCGCAGATCGATGAGGGGTTCGGCGCGCCGGGGCTCGTACCGGAGCAGTGCCAGCAGCGCGGCACAGGCCACCGCGGCGAAGGGGAGGACCGTGCCGGGACCGGAGTCCGGTGCCTCGATGATCGCGTACGTCAGCGAGCCGAACAGGGCGATCACCAGCACCTGGCCGACCGGGTCGGGGCGGCGGGCCCTGGGCGCGCGGGACTCGGGGACGAAACGCAGGGTGAGCAGCAGGGCCGCCAGGCCGACCGGGAGGTTGACCCAGAAGATCGAGCGCCAGCCGACCGACTCCACCAGCAGGCCGCCGGCGATCGGTCCGGCCGCCATGGAGATGCCGACCACGCCGCCCCAGACGCCGATCGCGCGGGCGCGTTCGCGTGCGTCGGTGAAGGTGTTGGTGATGATCGACATGGCGACCGGGTTGAGCATCGAGCCGCCGACCGCCTGGACCATGCGGAAGGCGACCAGCAGCTCCAGGCTCGGCGCGAGCGAGCACAGCAGGGAGCCGATCGAGAAGACGACCAGGCCCGCCATGAAGACCTTCCGGCGGCCGATCCGGTCGGCCGTGGAGCCTGCGAGCATCAGCAGCGACGCCAGCACCAGCGTGTAGGCGTCGATCGTCCACTGCAGGCCGGAGGTGGGGGCGTCCAGGTCCCGCTGCAGCGAGGGCAGCGCCACGTTCAGGACGGTGTTGTCGAGGCTCACGATCAGCAGGCTCATGCAGCAGATCGCGAGGACGAGCAGGCGTCGGCGGTGGCTGAGCTCGGGCATGTGCCTCATCGTACGCCGATTTCGATAGTGCGTCTAACTAATGAGTGTTACATGATCATGGCGATTATGGCGAGGGCGGAGGGGGTGGCTCCGGCGGCTCGCTGAGCTGTCCGGCGGGTGAGGGACAATGGACCCTTGTCTGCTGTCGTAGCCCGTCCCGGAGCCGTCTGATGACCCACCCGCTCACCATCGGCCCGCACGCCGTCGTGCCGCCCGTCGTGCTCGCACCCATGGCGGGCATCACCAACGCGCCCTTCCGCACGCTGTGCCGGGAGTTCAGCGGTGGCAAGGGGCTGTTCGTCAGCGAGATGATCACGACCCGGGCGCTGGTCGAGCGCAACGAGAAGACCATGCAGCTGATCCACTTCGACGCGACCGAGACGCCGCGCTCGATCCAGCTGTACGGCGTCGACCCGGCGACCGTCGGCAAGGCCGTCCGCATGATCGCGGAGGAGGGCCTCGCCGACCACATCGACCTGAACTTCGGCTGCCCGGTCCCGAAGGTGACGCGCAAGGGCGGCGGCTCGGCCCTCCCCTACAAGCGCAACCTGCTGCGCGCGATCCTGCGCGAGGCGGTCTCCGGCGCGGGCGACCTCCCGGTCACGATGAAGATGCGCAAAGGCATCGACGACGACCACATCACCTACCTCGACGCCGGCCGCATCGCCGTCGAGGAGGGGGTCACGGCGATCGCGCTGCACGGTCGTACGGCCGCCCAGCACTACGGCGGCACGGCCGACTGGGACGCCATCGCCCGCCTGAAGGAGCACGTCCCGGAGATCCCGGTGCTCGGCAACGGCGACATCTGGTCGGCGGAGGACGCGCTGCGGATGGTGCGGGAGACCGGCTGCGACGGCGTGGTCGTCGGGCGCGGCTGCCTGGGCCGGCCCTGGCTCTTCTCCGACCTGGTGGCCGCGTTCGAAGGCCGTACGGAAGCCATCGCACGGCCCACGCTCCGTGAGGTGGCCGACATCATGGTCCGGCACGCCACCCTCCTCGGCGAGTGGATCGGCGACGAGTCGAAGGGCGTCGTCGACTTCCGCAAGCACGTGGCCTGGTACCTGAAGGGCTTCGCGGTCGGCTCCGAGATGCGCAAACGCCTCGCGATCACTTCCTCGTTGGAGGAGCTGCGGGCCGGGCTGGACGAGCTGGACCTCGACCAGCCCTGGCCGACCGGCGCGGACGGCCCCCGCGGCCGCACGTCCGGCAACAACCGAGTGGTGCTGCCGGACGGCTGGCTGAAGGACCCCTACGACTGCGCGGGCATCAGCGAGGACGCCGAGCTGGACACCTCGGGCGGCTGACCCCGGGGCTGTGCTCAGCCCTTCTTCGGGTGCGGAGTCGAGCCGTACGCCGTCAGGAAGCGGTCGCGGAACGCGCTCATCTTCCAGACCGGGGCGCTGTGCGCGGGGCGCAGGCCGTCCGTCCAGCCCCAGCCGGCGGTCTTGTCCAGGACCTTCGGGTCCTTGGCGACGATCGAGACGGGCACGTCACGGCTGGCGTGGTTGCCGCTGACCCGGGCGATCGGCTGGTGGTCGCCGAGGAAGACGAGCACGGTGTCGTCGGTGCCGTAGCGCTCCAGCCACTCGGTCAGCGCGGTCACCGAGTACTGGATCGACTTGCCGTACTCCTGGCGGGACTTGGTGGTGTCGGCGATGACGTCCGCCGGCTTGTTGCCCGCCGCCTGGATGCCCTTGAAGATCGAGCCGTCGCCCAGCTGGTCCCAGCCGACCATCTTCGGGATCGGCGCCCACGGCTGGTGGCTGGAGGTCAGGATGAGCAGCGACATCCGCGACTTGCCGTCGGCGGCCTTCTTGCTGTGCACCCGCTCCTGGTACTGCTGGAGTGCGTACTGGTCCGGCATGGTCGACCAGCTGAACTTCGGGCCCTTGTAGCCCAGCTGGAAGGCGTTGTAGACCTTGTCGAGGCCGTACCACTTCTGCTCCGGCCAGCCCTTCTGCACGCCCGGCATCACGCCGACCGTGTCGAACGCGCCGGTCTTCTTGAAGGCGTCGGTGAGGCTCATGTGGTCGCTGGCCATGACGGTGCGGTAGCGCTGCTGGTTGCTGATCCACAGGCCCGACATGGTGGTGGAGTGCCCGAGCCAGCTGCTGCCGCCGTACGTCGCCGAGGTCAGCCAGCCGCTCTTGGCGTGGAAGCCGGCCTTGGCCAGGGCCTTGGTCCGCACGTCCAGCGTGCTGTCGACGCCGGGCGCCATGATCGGGTCCTCGATGGCGCTGCGGCCGTAGCTCTCGATGAACGTGAAGATCATGTCCTTGCCGCGCAGGTCGGGCACGAGCTGGGAGCCGGGGGTGTTGCCGAAGGCGTCCACCTTGGCCACCTTCTGGAACTCCGCCTCGTCCCGCAGGGTGTCCGCCACTCGGTGGGCCTGGATCTTCAGGCCGCTGGCGGTGCGGTCGGAGGCGATCGGCACACCGGAGATCTGCAGGCCGAGCGAGGAGCAGGTGATCCAGACGACGCCCGCGATCAGCGTGCCGCGAGTCGCGGTGCCGGTGTGCCGGGCGAGGAGGTTGGCCAGCCGGACCGTGGACAGCGCCAGCAGCACGAACAGCAGCAGGATCACCGCGATCAGACCGGCGGTGGCGGCGAGGGTGGCCGTGCGGCCCAGCGAGTCCTCCAGGTACGACTGCGCGTCGCCGAGCAGGCTCCAGTCGAGGACGAGGTTGAAGCTGCGGCCCAGGTACTGGTTGAACCCCATGTCGAGCAGGTTCAGCACGGTCATCGCGCCGAGCGCGACCCCGGACACGGCGGCCAGCACGATCCGGGGCCGGCGCGGCAGAGCGAGCATCAGCGCGGCGCCGATGACGGCCTCTCCGGGTATGCGCAGGAACTTCTCGGGCCCGAGGTGGACGACGCTGTTGGGCATCACGAGCGCGGCGACGACGAGGAGCGTGGCCAGCACGTTGACGCTCACGGAGAGGACCTGCGCGGCGGTCGGGTGCGCCTCCCGCCAGCGCCGCGTCCGCGAGGACCAGAAGGCCTGATTGCGCCGGGT
The DNA here is from genome assembly GCF_044768135.1 of Streptomyces sp. NPDC101165. NCBI lineage: Bacteria > Bacillati > Actinomycetota > Actinomycetes > Kitasatosporales > Streptomycetaceae > Streptomyces > Streptomyces sp. NPDC101165. The sequence continues at coordinate 616,539 of NZ_JBIWPG010000002.1, forward strand.
GGGGCGAGGGGTGGCTTCTTCGGCGGGCTCCTCGGGTGCTTCCGCGAGGGGTTCCGGGGTGGGTTCCGCGGGCGCTTCCGCGAGGGTTTCCGCGGTGGGCTTCATGGGGGTTTCCGCCGGGGGTTTCTCGGCGGTTTCCTCGACAGTTCCCTCGGGTGCTTCCGCGGTGGGTTCCGCCGGGGTGGCCGCGGTGGGTTTCTCGACGGGTTCCTCGGGTGCTTCCGCGGTGGGTTCCGTCGGGGTGGCCGCGGTGGGTTCCTCGGCGATTTCCCCGGAGGCTTCCTCGGGCGCTTCCGCGGCTATGGAGTCCGCGACCTCGGCCGCCGGCGCGGCTTCTTCGGGGATGGCTTCCGCGGCCTCCGTGGAGCCGGCGGCTTTCGCCGCCGGCGTTCGCTCCTCGTCCCGTTCGTCGAGGACAGCCTCGGCTCCCCCTGCCGTACCCGATGACTGGCGCGTGCTCGTGTGCTGAGGCAACCCGGAGGTCCTTCCGTGCGAGACCCGTGACGGAGTCGGCGGGCCACGCTGGGGAGGCTGGACAGGGCCGGATGAACCCCGGCCCGCCTGGCCCGCCGCCATCCGGTACGGCCCGCCCGAGTCCGCTGTTCACGGCCCTCGGCAAACACCGGGCAAACGCCCGGTCAAAGTCCCTTCTCCTGCCGCGACTAGGCCCCTCCGACCGCGGTGAGCAGCGCGAGCGGCGCCGCCGCCGAGCGGGATTCGCGGATGCACGCGTGCGGGTAGGGGACGGGCTCGGGATGGGTGTCGCGGCCGTAGCCCGCCAGCACCTCCGGCAGCCGGTGTCCGGCGGCCGTCGCCGCGTCGACCAGGGCGTGCGCCACCGTACGGGCCTCGTCGTGCAGGCCGTACCGGGCCAGGCCCAGCGTGATCAGCGCGTTGTCGTGCGGCCAGACCGAGCCCCGGTGGTACGAGAGGGGGTGGTACGCCGGCTGGCCGGAGGCGAGGGTGCGGACGCCCCAGCCCGAGAAGAAGTCCGGCTCCAGCAGCCGCCGGCCGACGACCTCGCCGTACTCCTTGTCCAACAGCCCCGACCACAGCAGATGCCCCGCGTCCGACGCCAGCGCGTCGACCTGGTGGCCCTCCCCGTCCAGCGCGAGCGCCGGGAAGGACAGCTCCTCCATCCAGAAGTCCCGCTGGAAGCGGTCCCGGAGGTCGGCGGCCGCCTGTTCCAGCAGCGCGGCGTACGTCTCGTCGGCCCATGCCGTGCGCGCCACCCACGCCGTGCGGCGCAGCGCGTCGTACGCGTAGCCCTGGGCGCCCGCCGCCATCACCGCGCCGGTGGGCCGGGTGCCGTCGGACCAGCAGATCGCGCCGGGGGAGTCCTTCCAGTTCTGGTTGGCGAGGCCGCCCTCGTCGGCGCGGTAGACGAGATAGCCGCGCGAGGTCAGCCCGCCGTGGTCCAGCATCCAGCCGATCGCCGCGCGGGCGTGCGGTTCGAGGCGGCGGGCCAGGACGGCGTCCCCGGTCTGTTCGACGTACGCCCCGAGCAGGATCAGGAACAGCGGGGTCGCGTCGACCGAGCCGTAGTACCGCCCGAACGGCACCTGACCGAAGTGCGCCAGCTCGCCGTGCCGCACCTCGTGCACGATCTTGCCGGGCTGGGCGACCCTGGACACCCCGGTCCCGGTCGCCTGGGTGGCGGCCAGCGCGGGGAGTGTGGCCGCGGCCAGCTGAGGGCGGTACTGCAGGGTGAACAGGGCGGTGAGCAGGGCGTCCCGGCCGAGCAGGGTGAGGAACCAGGGGGCGCCCGCCGCCGGGACGCGCAGCTCCTCGCCGTCCGGTCCGGTCGCCGGGACCTGCAGCGCGGCCAGGTCGGACAGGCCGCGGGCACAGGCCGCCGCCAGCTCCGGCCAGCCGGTCGGGAAGGCCACGCCCTCCACGAACCTCTCCTCCAGCGCGAGGACCTGCTCGTTCACCGACGCGGGGGAGCGCGGCACACGCAGGGCCCGCTTGTCGCCGTGCGGGCGGGCCATCACGCGCAGCACCAGCTCGGTCGTGCCGTGGGGTTCCAGGTCCAGGGTCCACACCAGGCGGCGGGCGCCGGTGCCGGTCTCCTCGACGGCGTCGGGCGCGGGCTCGGCCGTGATGGTCGTACAGGACCGCCATTCGGCCCGCCGGTAGGTGAACTCGATGCCGTCGTCGAGGACGTGGCGGGAGCGTACGGCGCCGGCCTTGACGTAGGTGCGGTGGTCGGAGCGCAGCTCGAACTGGTCGGTGAAGTCGGCGTCGGCGGTGATGGCGAGCCGGACGGTGGTGGGTGCGGGGCGGTTGCTGGTCACCCGGAGGGACTCGACGAACGAGCTGTCGCCGACGGCCTGTTCACGGAAGAGGGTGTGTGCGGGCGGCTCCTGCCGGCCGCCGCGCGGCACCAGCACGCACCGGGTCGTGTCGCCGTCCGTGACCGGCGTGAGCACCTCGGGCACCGCGCCGTCGACGGTGAGCTGCCAGCGGCTGAGGTGCCGGGCGTCCCGTACGAATAACCCGTCCGGGGCGCCGCCGCCCCGCACTCCGCTGATGTCGCCCCGGTCGCCCACGGCGGCGAACGTCGCCCCGTGCACGAGCAGATGATGCCGGTCCGTCATGCCCGGTCCCCTCCCTTGTCACTTCTGTCGAACGTGCCGGGGCCCGTGGGGGACACGCCGTGTCCCACGGGTTGGTGGAGCAGGTCGAGTGTGAGTGCGGCGGTCCAGCCGAAGCCGGTCGCGCCGCATGCCTCGCCGGTGTACGGGTCGACGTACTCGGCGAAGTCGGTGGCTCCGGCGAGGCTCAGCATCGCCTCCCGCAGCGCGTCGGCCCGCTCCCGGTCGCCGTGTGTGCGCAGCCCGCGCTCCAGCAGCCAGCTCGTGTTGAACCACGCTGGGCCGCGCCAGTACCGGTGCGGGTCGAAGGCCTCGCCGAGGAGGTCGTAGCTCGGCACCAGCCTGGTGTCGGTACCGAGCCCGAAGTGCGGGCCGCCGAGGGTACGGACGAGGGCCGCGACCACATCGCGCGGAAGGCCGGGGAGGAGGAGCGGGACGAGGCCGGACACGCTGCGCTCGGGAACCAGCCCGCCGCCCCGCAGGTCCCGGCAGAGGAACATCCCGCTCGCCGGATCCCACAGCCGGTCGACCAGGGCCGCCGTCAGCCGTTCGGCGCGCGCCCGGCGGGCGGTGCCGGGCGCGCCCAGTTCCCCGGCGATCCGCGCCAGCGCGTGCTCGGAGGCGATGAGGAGGGCGTTGAACGCCGGGTCCTCGACGGCGAATTCGCCCGCCCGTAGCCCACCGGCGCCCTCGACCGAGGCCCTGCGGGCCGCCCCCTCGTCCGCCCCGTCGGCGTATCCGGCGTCCCGGTAGTCCGTGGCCAGCCGCACGTACCGCCCGTAGTCCAGATCCGTCGGCCGGTCCTCGGCCGCGCCGTGGTCGAGGTCGGCGCGGCGGAAGGAGCGGGCCGGGGCCGGGGTGACGCGGGCGAGCGGGGCGTCCCAGCAGGGGCTGTTGTCCATACCCTGTTCCCAGGGGTGCACGACGGACACCAGACCGCCCCCGCCCAGGTCCCGCCGGTGCAGCAGGTACCGGTGCCAGGCGGCCAGCCGCGGATACACCCCCGAGAGGAAGCCGCGCGCCTGCGACAGGCCGGGGTCGGCGCAGTGCACCAGCCAGGCCGCCAGCGCATGCACCGGTGGTTGCACGATGCCGGAGGTCTGTACGGTGCGCGGGGCGCCCGCAGCACGTCCCGCGGTCGAGGAGCGCCAGAAGTCGGGGCTCGGGAAGTACGCGTCGAGCGGTACGGAGGGGTTGAAGACGATGTGCGGGACGCGCCCGTCACCCCACTGGGCCGCCAGCAGCGTCTCCAGCTCCGTCTGCGCCCGCAGCGGTGAGACGTGCCTGAGGCCGATCGCGATGAACGCCGAGTCCCACGACCACTGGTGCGGATACAGGCTCCGGGAGGGCACGGTCGAGCTGCCCGTCCAGTTCGCCTCCAGCACCCCGGCCGCCCTGACGTGCAGGGACGTGTACGCGGTCGGCGGATCGTATGCGATCTCGCGCTCCGTGACACGGGCAGTGAGCTGGGCAGTGCGATCCACTCGGGGCTCCCCGAAGACGTCCGGCCGACCGGGTTTGGTTGTGGCTACCGCAGGGTTACGTCTATTTAACACGCAAAACTCAATATGTAAGGCAAACTTGAGAAACACAAGGGGGTGTGCATGACCGGACGGCCCGGCAGAACCGGCAAGGCCACGAGGGGCAGCAGTCAGGCCAGCGCCGGCGATCTGCTCGCATTGGTGCGCAGCGGGCGAGCCGTGACCCGCGGCGCGCTCCAGCAGGCCACCGGACTCTCCCGTGCCACCGTCGGCCAGCGCCTCGACCGGCTGTTCCGGGCCGGCTGGCTGCGCGAGGGTGCCGGCGGCCCGGTCGAGTCCCCGCTCGGCGGGCGCCCCTCCATCACCCTGGAGTTCGACGACGCCCACGCGGTCGTGCTCGCCGCCGACCTCGACACCCGGCACGCCCGGGCGGCCGTCCTCACCCTGACCGGCGAGATCCTCGCCGAACACTCCGGCACCCTGGCCGTCGAGGACGGACCCGAGGTCGTACTGGGCGAACTCGGCCGCTGGTTCGGCGAGTTGCTGATCAAGGCGGGGCACCGGGCGGAAGAGGTGTGCGGCATAGGGCTCGCGGTGCCCGGGCCGGTGGACAGCGAGACCGGCCGGGTGGTGCAGCCGCCGATCATGCCGGGCTGGGACGGCTACGACATACGGGGCCGCCTCTCCCGCGCCTTCACCGAGCACACCGGAGCCCCCGCGGTGCCGGTCCTGGTGGACAACGATGCCAATCTCATGGCCTACGGCGAACAGCGCACCGGACACCCCGACTGCTCGGCGTTCGTGCTGGTCAAGGTGTCCACGGGTATCGGCGCCGGAGTCGTGGTCGACGGCTCGATCTTCCGGGGCGTCGACGGCGGGGCGGGCGACATCGGGCACATCCGGGTGGGCGCCGAGGCGCTGTGCCGGTGCGGTTCGTACGGCTGTCTCGCCGCCGTCGCCAGCGGCGGCGCCGTGGCCCGGCGGCTGGCCGAGTCCGGGGTGCCGGCCGCGTCCGGCTCGGACGTGCGGGACCTGCTGGCCTCCGGGCACCCGGAGGCGGCCGCGCTGGCCCGGGAGGCCGGGCGCCGGGTCGGGGACGTGCTGGCGACGGTCGTGACCCTGCTCAATCCGGGCGTCCTGATGATCGCCGGGGATCTGGCCGGAACCCCCTTCCTCACCGGTGTCCGGGAGCTGCTCTACCAGCGGGCGCTGCCCCGCTCCACGGCCCACCTGGACGTCGTGACGTCCCGGCTGGGCGAGCGGGCCGGGCTGCTGGGGGCCGGGGCGCTGGTCGTGGAGCATCTGTACGCGCCGGAGCGGGTGGAGGCGCGGCTCCTCGCACTGGGCGTGTGACGTGTGCGTTTCCGTCTGTTTCCGGTCTCAGGAGCCGTCCGCATGGTGAAATCAGGTCTCCTGTGGCAGCGTGATTCTCGCCACCCTTGATAAGGGTTGCGCTCAGATGAGCGGATCTTGGGCGACTGCACTTCTCCAAGGGGTGGCACTCGGTGCCACCCCTTGATCGTTCATCGATCGAAATCAGATGTGCTGGTGGTGCGCTCATCTGAGCGGAAAAGTGGCCCTGCAGGCCCTGTTGCCTTCAAGAAGTGAAAACATCAGCCGCGCTCAGCTTGTCAAGCTTTGACTTTCGATCCGCTGGCGGACGACTGGTTACAGGCCCATGACGCACAAGTGGACGTACCCAGACGCCTTCGATCTGGGTATGTTCCTCGCCGTCAGGGCAGCCACCGCGGCCTCAAGGAGTCGAGACCCGTGTCGGAAAACAAAGAACCCCAGGTAGCGAAGTTCGTTTACGACTTCACCGAGGGCAACAAGGACCTCAAGGACCTCCTCGGCGGCAAGGGTGCCAACCTCGCCGAGATGACCAACCTGGGTCTTCCGGTCCCTCCCGGCTTCACCATCACCACGGAGGCCTGCAAGGTCTACCTGGAGAGCGGTGCGGAGCCCGCGGCACTGCGTGACGAGGTGAGTGCGCACCTCGACGCCCTCGAACAGAACATGGGCAAGAAGCTCGGCCAGGCCGACAACCCGCTGCTGGTCTCCGTCCGCTCCGGCGCGAAGTTCTCCATGCCCGGCATGATGGACACCGTCCTGAACATCGGCCTCTCCGACAAGTCGGTGCAGGGCCTGGCCAAGCAGGCCGGCGACGACCGGTTCGCGTGGGACTCCTACCGCCGTCTCATCCAGATGTTCGGCAAGACCGTCCTCGACGTCGACGGCGAGCTCTTCGAGGAGGCCCTCGAGGCGGCCAAGGCGGCCAAGAAGGTCACCGTGGACACGGACCTCGAAGCGGCCGACCTGAAGAAGCTGGTCACCAAGTTCAAGAAGATCGTCAAGACCGAGGCCGGCCGGGACTTCCCGCAGGACCCGCGCGAGCAGATGGACCTCGCCATCGAGGCGGTCTTCAACTCGTGGAACACCGACCGCGCCAAGCTGTACCGCCGCCAGGAGCGCATCCCCGGTGACCTGGGCACCGCGGTGAACGTCTGCTCCATGGTCTTCGGCAACCTCGGCCCCGACTCCGGCACCGGCGTCGCCTTCACCCGCGACCCCGCCTCGGGCCACCAGGGCGTCTACGGCGACTACCTCCAGAACGCCCAGGGCGAGGACGTGGTCGCTGGCATCCGCAACACGGTCCCGCTCGCGGAGCTGGAGTCGATCGACAAGAAGTCGTACGACCAGCTCATGCAGATCATGGAGACCCTGGAGAACCACTACAAGGATCTCTGCGACATCGAGTTCACCATCGAGCGCGGACAGCTCTGGATGCTCCAGACCCGAGTCGGCAAGCGCACCGCCGGTGCCGCCTTCCGCATCGCCACCCAGCTGGTGGACCAGGGCCTGATCGACGAGACCGAGGCGCTCCAGCGCGTCACCGGCGCCCAGCTGGCGCAGCTGATGTTCCCGCGCTTCGACGAGCACGCCAAGGCCGAGCAGGTCGGCCGGGGCATCGCGGCCTCGCCGGGCGCCGCGGTCGGCAAGGCGGTCTTCGACTCGTACACCGCCGTGAAGTGGTCCCGCTCGGGCGAGAAGGTCATCCTGGTCCGCCGGGAGACCAACCCCGACGACCTCGACGGCATGATCGCGGCCGAGGGCATCCTGACCTCCCGCGGCGGCAAGACCTCCCACGCGGCCGTCGTCGCGCGCGGCATGGGCAAGACCTGTGTCTGCGGCGCCGAGGAGCTGGAGGTCGACACCAAGCGCCGCCGTATGACGGTCCCCGGCGGTCACGTCGTGGAGGAAGGCGACCTGATCTCCATCGACGGGTCCAGCGGCAAGGTGTACCTCGGTGAGGTCCCGGTGGTCCCGTCCCCCGTGGTGGAGTACTTCGAGGGCCGGATGCACCCGGGCGCCGACGACGCCGACGAGCTGGTCGAGGCCGTGCACCGCATGATGGCCTTCGCCGACCGCAAGCGCCGCCTGCGGGTGCGCGCCAACGCGGACAACGCCGAGGACGCGCTGCGCGCCCGTCGCTTCGGCGCCCAGGGCATCGGCCTGTGCCGCACCGAGCACATGTTCCTCGGTGAGCGCCGCGAGATGGTCGAGAGGCTGATCCTCGCGGACACCGAGGAGGTGCGCGAGGCCGCTCTGCGGGAGCTGCTGCCCCTGCAGAAGAAGGACTTCGTCGAGCTGTTCGAGGCGATGGACGGCCTGCCCGTGACCATCCGCCTGCTCGACCCGCCGCTGCACGAGTTCCTGCCCGACATCACGGAGCTGTCGGTCCGTGTGGCCCTGGCCGAGTCCCGCCAGGAGCCGCACGAGAACGAGCTGCGCCTGCTCCAGGCGGTCCACCGTCTGCACGAGCAGAACCCGATGCTGGGCCTGCGCGGCGTCCGCCTGGGCCTGGTCATCCCCGGCCTGTTCACGATGCAGGTCCGTGCCATCGCCGAGGCCGCGGCCGAGCGCAAGAACGGCAAGGGCGACCCGCGCGCCGAGATCATGATCCCGCTCGTCGGCACGGTCCAGGAGCTGGAGATCGTCCGCGACGAGGCCGACCAGGTCATCGCCGAGGTCGAGGCGGCCACCGGCACCCAGCTGAAGCTGGCGATCGGCACCATGATCGAACTGCCGCGAGCGGCCCTCACGGCCGGCCAGATCGCGGAGGCGGCGGAGTTCTTCTCCTTCGGCACGAACGACCTGACCCAGACGGTGTGGGGCTTCAGCCGCGACGACGTGGAGGCCTCGTTCTTCACGGCCTACCTGGAGAAGGGCATCTTCGGCGTCAGCCCCTTCGAGACGATCGACAAGGACGGCGTCGGCTCCCTGGTGAAGGCGGCGGCGAAGGCGGGCCGTGAGACCCGTCCCGACCTGAAGCTCGGCGTCTGCGGCGAGCACGGCGGCGACCCCGAGTCGGTCCACTTCTTCCACGAGGTCGGCCTGGACTACGTCTCCTGCTCCCCGTTCCGCATCCCGGTCGCCCGCCTGGAGGCAGGCCGCGCGGCCACCCAGTCGGAGGGCAGCGACCACCGCTGACCTCCGCCGGAGGCCCGGCCCCAGCGCCCGGCCTCCCCCGACCCCGGAGCCGCCGTCGGTCCCCGACCCTCAGACCGATCGGCGGCGGCTCCGGCGCACGAAAAAGGAGGGGCGCCACCCTGTGCGGGGGTGGCGCCCCTCTCGCGTGACGTCGTTGTGCCCTCGGTGTGCCCTCCCGGAGCCGGCCGGGTCCTGCCGCGCCGACGGTCGGCGGCCGCGCCCTCATGGCTGTTGGCGGTCGCTGTTGGTCGCCTTCGGACGGCTCGGAGACGGCCCAGCTGACGCAGCCGGCAGATCTACAGCGGGCTCAGGCCGCTATCCGTGACCTGCAGGTTGCATCTGCGTGCCGCTGCTCGGGGACGCCTGGGGGGAATCAGCGTCTGCTCCAGGTCTGCCCTGTGTCGTGAAGAGCCGGTGGCGGGGGTGGGTGCGCGGGTACGGTCGGGGTGCTGGATCCGACCGGGTTCGAGGGGGTTTTGGTGGCGGGCGGGGAGGCGCGGTACGGCGCTGAGGGCGGGGACCACGTCGATTTCCGTGATGGTTTGTTCAGAGGTCCGGTCACGGGCAAGGTCGACAACCATCACTACTACGGGGCCCGGCGGCCTGCGGCCGGGTGGCCGCATCAGGTGGGGGTGATCCCGCCGCAGGCGGGCTGTTTCCAGACCCGCGCGGAAGTGGTCCGGCTGCGGAAAGCCCTCACGGGCGGACGGGCCGCGGTCCTGGTGGGGCAGGACACGGTGCACGGTCAGGTGCTGGCCGGGATGGGCGGGGTGGGCAAGACCCAGCTGGCCGCCGACTACGCCCGCACCGCCTTGCAGACCGGTGAACTGGACCTCCTGGTGTGGATCACCGCGAGCAATGCGACCGCGGCCGCCTCCGGGTATGCGCAGGCCGCGGTGGAGATCCTGGGCGCCGACCCGGCGGACCGGGAGACGGCCGCGCGCGCGTTCCTGGCCTGGCTGGAACCCAAGGCGAACGCCACGCCGTGCCGGTGGTTGGTCGTGCTCGACGACGTCACCGACCCGGCCGACCTGAACGGGTTGTGGCCGCCGGCCGGGCCGCACGGCCGGACCATGGTCACCACCCGCCGTCAGGATGCCGCCCTGGCGGGCCGTTTGATCAAGGTCGGGCTGTTTACCGAGGCCGAGTCCCTCGCCTACCTCACCGCCGTGCTGGGCGCCCGTGAGCGCCGTGAGCCCGACGAACAGCTCACCGCGCTCGCCCAGGATTTAGGGCACCTGCCGCTCGCACTGTCGCAAGCCGCTGCCTACCTCATCGACGCCGGCATCGGGGCCGCCGCCTACCGGGCTCGACTGGCCGACCGTGCCACCCTGCTCACCGACGCCGCTCCCGAGGTCCTGCCCGACGGCCAGGCCCAGACCGCGGCGGCAGCCTGGTCGCTGTCCGTGGACCGTGCCGACACCCTGCGCCCGGTGGGCCTGGCCCGCCCGATGCTCCAGCTCGCCGCGTTCCTCAGCCCCAACGGCATCCCCGAAACCGTTCTTACCAGCGCTCCCGCCCTCGCCCACCTGACCCGGCACGGCGCCGAAGAGCAGGACAGGACTCCCGTGTCCGTCACTGCGGACGAGGCGGTCGGTGCGCTGCGGGCGCTGGATCGGCTCAGCCTCATCGACCACACCCCCGCCACCCCGCACCAGGCCGTCCGTGTCCACCAGCTCATCCAGCGCGCCACCCGTGACACGCTCACCCCCGACCAGCACGACCAACTGGCCCGCACCACCGCCAATGCCCTCCGGGCCGCCTGGCCCGTCATCGAACGCGACACCGAACTCGCCCAGGCCCTGCGCGCCAATGCCACCACCCTCACCCGCACCGCCGAAGATGCCCTGTACCGGCCAAACGCACATGTGGTGCTGTACCGGGCCGGACGAAGCCTCGGCGAATCCGGCCAGGTCACCGCCGCCACAGCACACTTCCAACGCCTGACCGAAACCACCGGCCACCGCCTCGGCCCCGACCATCCCCACACCCTGACCGCCCGCAGTAACCTCGCCCGGTGGCGGGGGGAGGCGGGGGACGCGGCCGGTGCCGCAGCCGCGTTCGAGCAGCTGCTGGCCGACGAAGTTCGGGTGCAGGGTGAGGACCATCCCCACACCCTGACCACCCGCAGCCACCTCGCCCGATGGCGGGGGGAGGCGGGGGACGCGGCCGGTGCCGCAGCCGCGTACGAGCAGGTGCTGGCCGACCAAGTTCGGGTGCAGGGTGAGGACCATCCCCACACCCTGACCACCCGCAACAACCTCGCACAGTGGCGGGGGATGGCGGGGGACGCGGCCGGTGCCGCAGCCGCGTTCGAGCAGGTGCTGGCCGACCAAGTTCGGGTGCAGGGTGAGGACCATCCCCACACCCTGACCGCCCGCCACAACCTCGCCTGCTGGCGAGGGAGGTCGGGAGACGTGGCCGGTGCCGCAGCCGCGTTCGAGCAGCTGCTGGCCGACCGAGTTCGGGTGCTGGGTGAGGACCATCCCGACACCCTGGCCACTCGCAGCCACGTCGCCCGGTGGCGGGGGGAGGCGGGGGACGCGGCCGGTGCCGCAGCCGCGTACGAGCAGCTGCTGGCCGACCGGCTGCGAGTGCAGGGTGAGGACCACCCCCACACCCTGACCACCCGCAACAACCTCGCCCGGTGGCGGGGGGAGACAGGAGATACGGCCGGTGCCGCAGCCGCGTTCGAGCAGGTGCTGGCCGACCGGCTGCGGGTGCTGGGTGAGGACCACCCCCACACCCTGACCACCCGCCACGAGCTCGCCTACTGGTGGGGGGCGGCGGGAGACGCGGCTGGTGCGGCAGCCGCGTTCGAGCAGGTGCTGGCCGACCGAGTTCGGGTGCTGGGTGAGGACCATCCCGACACCCTGACCACCCGCGGCCACCTCGCCCGGTGGCGGGGGGAGGCGGGGGACGTGGCCGGTGCCGCAGCCGCGTACGAGGAGCTGCTGGCCGACCGAGTTCGGGTGCTGGGTGAGGACCACCCCGCCACGCTGGGCACCCGCCACAACCTCGCCCGGTGGCGGGGGAAGGCGGGGGACGCGGCCGGTGCCGCAGCCGCGTACGAGGAGCTGCTGGCCGGCCGAGTTCGGGTGCTGGGTGAGGACCACCCCGCCACGCTGGGCACCCGCCACAACCTCGCCCGGTGGCGGGGGAGGTCGGGGGACGTGGCCGGCGCCGCAGCCGCGTACGAGGAGCTGCTGGCCGACCGAGTCCGGGTGCTGGGTGAGGACCACCCCCACACCCTGACCACCCGTGACAACCTCGCCTACTGGCGGGGGAAGGCGGGAAAGGCCCCCCGCGCCTGAAGGCCGGCGGGATCCGACGCCGTCCCCGAGCCTGACGGGCTGGTCGCATGGGTTGCGGGGCATTGGCGTACGCCTACGGTCCCCTTGCCCCCGACGGATGCCGCTCCTCACCATGGACTACGACGGTTTTCAAGAGCGTTACGGCATCGCCCTGAATCCGTCCTCTGATCTGCAGCAATGCCACAATCGGTCTACCGAATCCGTACGTTGGCCCACGGATGGCCCACGGCGCGGACATCGAGCCCAACGGGGACCGCGGTTCAAGGACTTTCGGCTTCCACGGCGAAGTGAGTGGCTTGCTGACCTCCACGTATGGGAGACGGCTGACTTCCCAGCTCAGGAAGTCAGCCGTACACCCTGTGCGGGGGGCTCCGGTGTTCCCGACGGCACTGTCAGAAGGTGCCGTCGTTGTTGACCGGGCCGACCTGGAAGGTGCCGGAGCAGATGGTCCAGCGAGCCGGCACCAGAACCGCGGTGTGCGAGGCCGGCGGGTAGATCCGCAGGTAGGAGGCGGTGCGCAGGCAGGGCCCGCCGACGGGGCCGTTGGTGGTGCGGATCACCGCGCCGGTGGAGTGGGCGGGGGTGAGCGTCACCGTCGAGTAGGACTCGCCGGTGCGGGTGGCGGCGGGTCCGATCTGCCGGTGTGCGGTGTCCAGGGCGCTGACGCCCGGGTAGCCGCGCAGCGCGCACTTGGTGGTGCTGGTGTTGGTGAACCGGATGGTCCAGTAGAGAGAACCGGCCGCACCCTCCTTGCGGCCCATGGAGAGGTAGAGATCGCTCGCGGAGCAGGTACGGACCCCGGCCGACGCCTGCGCCGCCGTCGAGGTCACGCCCCAGGCGGCCCCGCCGGCCGTGAGCCCGGCGAGCGCCGTGGTCAGCAGGGCGACCGTGCCGCGACGGGACAAGTGGTGAGAGAACAGAGACATGGCGCATCCGCCTCCATCGGGTGAATGGGTGGATGAAGGTCATGGTGTTGGATGCACCCTCACCCGAAAAAGTTGTGCCGTTCACCGGGAAAAGTCCCGCCCGACCGGAGGTGACCCCGCGCGGGGACGCCGCCCGGTCGGGGTCACCACCCCTCGACGCCCTTCGCGAGACGCCGGTGCCACCACGGCTCTGTCCGCGTCGCCAGCGGGTCGGGGAGTGTGAGGAGCAGGTAGCGGCGGTCCAGTGGTGCCACCGCGCGTTGCAGTTCGGCCCGTGCGCGGGGAGGGAGCAGGGGCAGGATCTCGGCCAGGGCGTCCCGGGCCTGGCGTACGTCGTCGAGGGCGCAGCCCGGGCAACCGGCACAGTAGGACTCGCGGGGGTAGCGAGGGCGGCGTCCCGGTGGGTGGAGGAACGTGCGGTAGCGCCGCAGGGCGGTTTCGGTCGCGCCGCGTGAGAACCAGCGGCCGGGGGAGAGGCGCTCCGCGCGGTGGATGGCGAGGCTGGTGCGGTCGGACAGGCCGGGTATGCGGGCCGGAGGGGGCTCTTCCCAGATGCGGGGGCCCGGGGTGGTTCGGTGGGCGCCGCGCAGGGCGCCGGGCCGGTTACGCGGCATCGGCCTTTCGAAGTGTGGTCATGAACTCCATGATGCCGCAGGAGACTTCGTGACGTCACTGCGGATTTTACGGGTGGTCCGAGGCAGGGGCGTCGCCGCAGAGTGCCGTCCGGGGGGGCGCAGCAGGGCACAGGAACTTCACCGACTGCCGGGTGGAGGCGGCACGGCGTCGGGGCAACCGTGGTCGTCGCGCCTACGCTGGACCCGTCAGCCCAGGGCCGAGCTGTCGGTCCGTCCGACGAGTGCCGCCTGGAGGAGCCCCATGGGCTGGACCGCGCAGGACATCCCCGCCCAGACCGGCCGCCTGGCCATCGTCACCGGCGCCAACAGCGGCCTCGGCTACGTCACCGCCCGGGAGCTGGCCCGCAAGGGGGCCCGGGTGGTGCTCGCGTGCCGGAGTGAGGCGCGGGGGCGTGACGCCGGGGAGCGGATCGTGGCGGAGGTGCCGGGGGCCGAGGTCGAGGTGGAGCGGCTGGACCTCGGGGACCTGGCGTCCGTGCGGGACTTCGCGGACCGGGTGCCGTACGAGCGGATCGACCTGCTCGTCAACAACGCGGGCGTGATGGCGCCGCCGTACGGGACGACCGCGGACGGGTTCGAGACGCAGTTCGGGGTCAATCATCTCGGGCACTTCGCCCTCACCGGGCTGCTGTTGCCCACCCTGCTCGCCACCCCGGGCGCCCGCGTCGTGACCGTCTCCAGCATGATGCACGCCCTCGCCAACATCGACATCCACGACCTCAACAGCGAGCGCCGGTACCGGCGTTGGGTCGCCTACGCCCGGTCCAAGACCGCCAACCTCCTGTTCACGCACGAGTTGGCGTGGCGGCTGACCAGGCAGCACGCCGACCTCGTCGCGGCCACCGCCCATCCGGGTTACGCCGCCACCAACCTCCAGACCGCCGGGCCGCGCGCCGAGGGGCGCAGGGGTGCCGAGCGGGCCATGGAGATCGGCAACCGGATCTTCGCCCAGCCGGCGGAGGCGGGCGCGCTGCCCACGCTGTACGCGGCGACCGCGGCCGGCGTACGACCGGACTCCTTCTTCGGGCCCTCGTTCGCGCATTGGCGGGGTGCGCCCGCGCCGTCCTGGCGGGCGCCCTGGACGCTCAACGACGAGGTGTCGAGCCTGCTCTGGGACGCCTCGGTGCAGCTGACAGGCGTGGAATTCGGCGCTCTCAAGGTGTGACACACCGCCGCAACACCCCCTGCGTAATCCCGGCGCATGGTTGATCGTTGGGCCGTGCAACGACGACCGACGTCAGGGGCACAGGATGAGGAGCATCAGCCGGAGAGCGCTGCTGGCGGCGGGCGCGGGCGCCGGACTGCTCACGGCGTGCGGGTCCGACACCGGGCGCGGGGGCGGCTCGGGGCCGACGCTGTCGCAGTGGTACCACCAGTACGGCGAGACCGGCACCCAGCAGGCCGTGCAGCGGTACGCCGCCGCGTACAAGAGGGCCGACGTCGGCGTGCAGTGGCGGCCGGGGAACTTCGACCAGCAGACCGCCGCCGCCCTGCTCACCGGCTCCGGGCCGGACGTCTTCGAGGGCAGCCCCACGCTCGACCAGATCCAGGGCGGCCAGGTCGTCGACCTCACCGATCTCCTCGACGGCGTCGAGGGCGACTTCAACCCGGCCGTCCTCACGCCCAAGACCCACGACGGGAAGATCTGGGGCGTTCCCCAGGCCATCGACACGCAACTGCTCTACTACCGCAGAAGTCTGCTCGCGGCCGCGGGAGTCGAGCCGCCCACCACCCTGGACGCCCTCGTCGACGCCGCGAGGAGACTCACCGGCAGCGCGGTCAAGGGGCTCTTCCTCGGCAACGACGGGGGAGCGGGGGTGCTCGGCGGAACCCCCCTCTGCGCGGCGGGACTTCGACTCGTCACCGACGACGGCAGGGTCGGCTTCGACGACCCCGCCGCCGCCCGCACCCTCGGCAAGCTCCGCCGGCTCTACGCCGACAAGTCCCTCCTCCTCGGCGCACCCGCCGACTGGTCCGACCCCTCCGCCTTCCTCCAGGGCCTGACCGCCATGCAGTGGTCCGGGCTGTGGGCGCTGCCCCAGGTGCAGAAGGCGCTCGGCGACGACTTCGGGGTGCTGCCGTTTCCGGGGGACGGCAGCGCCGGCCGGCCCGCCGTTCCCGTCGGTGCGTACGGTGCCGTCGTCAGCGCCCGCAGCAGGCAGCAGGAGGCCGCCAAGGCGTACGTGAAGTGGCTGTGGGTCGAACGCACCGACTTCCAGGAGGACTTCGCTCTCTCCTACGGCTTCCACATCCCCGCCCGGCTCTCCCTCGCCAGGAAGGCCACCAGGCTGAAGTCGGGCCCGGCCGCCGACGCCGTCCGCTTCACCACCGAGCACGGCTACGCCCAGCCTTTGCTGTGGACACCGGTGAGCCAGACCGCCTACCAGGACGCGCTCAGCCGGATCATCAAGGGCGGTGCCGGTGCGGAGAGCGAGCTGCGGGCCGTCGTACGGAAGGTGTCGGCCGAGCTCGACCGTGTGCAGAAGAATGCGAAGAAGGGGTCGTGAACCGGCGGAACGGCCTGTGGTTCTGGGTCTTCGTCGGGCCCTTCGCCCTCGGCCTCGCCCTGTTCACGTACGTTCCGCTGCTGTGGAGCGTGGCGCTCAGCTTCTTCGCCGCGCACAACACCGTCACGCCCACGCACTTCGTCGGGCTGGACAACTACACGGCGATGGTGGAGGACGACGCGTTCGTCGACAGCATGCGGACCTTCCTCGTCTTCACCGTGTTCATCGTGCCCGTCACGTACGTGTTCTCCCTCTCTCTCGCGCTGATGGTCAATCGGCTCGGGCGCGCCCGGGCCTTCTTCCGGTCCGTGTTCTTCCTGCCCGCCGCGTGCAGTTACGTCGTCGCGGCGCTGGTGTGGAAGATGTCCCTGTTCAACGGGGTGCGGTTCGGGCTCGCCAACACCGTGCTGGGGTGGTTCGGCGGCGATTCCGTCGCCTGGCTGTCCACCACCGAGCCGCCCTGGTACTGGCTGGTCATCGTCACCGTACGGCTGTGGCTGCAAGCCGGGTTCTACATGATTCTCTTCCTCGCGGGGCTGCAGCGGATCGACCCCGCGCTGTACGAGGCGGCCGCCGTGGACGGGGCCCGGCCCGGCTGGACCGTGCTGCGGCACATCACGCTGCCCCAGCTGCGGGCCACCTCGGTTGCGGTGGTGCTGCTGCTCGTCGTGGGCGCCTTCCAGGCCTTCGACGAGTTCTACAACCTGCTGTCCGACGCCAGGGGGTATCCGCCGTACGCCCGGCCGCCGCTGGTCCACCTCTACTACACCGCCCTCGGACAGGGGCAGAACCTCGGGCTCGGCAGCGCGGGGGCGGTGATCCTCGCGCTGGTCGTCGCCGTGGTCACCGTGGGACAGGCGCGGTGGCTGCGGCCGGGGAGGACGGACGCCGATGGATGACGCCCTGGTGCGGGCCGGGCGGGCACTGCGGCTGGTGCTGCTGATCGCGCTCGCCCTGCTCTTCCTGATCCCTTTCTATCTGCTGGTCCGCAACGGCCTGTCGAGCGAGCAGGACATCACCTCGCCGGAATGGACCTTCCTTCCGGGGGAGTTGAGGTGGGGGAACGTCCGGGAGCTGTTCGACGACCCCTCCGTGCCCTTCGCCCGCTCCCTCCTCAACTCCGCGCTGATCGCGACGGCGACCACGCTCGGCACCCTGCTCGTCGCCTCCCTCGCCGGCTACGGCCTCGCCCGCATCCCGTACCGGCACGCGAACAAGGTCTTCTACGGTGTCCTCGGCACCCTCCTGGTCCCGGCCGCCGTGACGTTCGTGCCGAGCTTCGTGCTGGTGTCCTCGCTGGGCTGGATCTCCACGTTCCGCGGACTGATCGTCCCGACGCTGTTCTCGGCCTTTGCCTGCTTCGTCTTCCGGCAGTACTTCCTCGGGTTTCCGCGGGAGTTGGAGGATGCGGCGCAGGTCGACGGGCTCGGGCACTGGCGCACCTACTGGCTGGTGGTCGTGCCGAACGCACGGCCGGTGTTCGCCGCCGTCGGGACCATCGTGTTCCTCGGCGCGTGGAACTCCTTCCTGTGGCCGCTGGTCATCGGGCAGGACCAGAGCGCCT
The DNA here is from genome assembly GCF_044768135.1 of Streptomyces sp. NPDC101165. Classification (NCBI taxonomy): domain Bacteria; kingdom Bacillati; phylum Actinomycetota; class Actinomycetes; order Kitasatosporales; family Streptomycetaceae; genus Streptomyces; species Streptomyces sp. NPDC101165. The sequence goes on from NZ_JBIWPG010000002.1 coordinate 634,054, forward strand.
GGACCGTGCAGGTGGCGCTGTCCTCCTTCACGACGTCCCAGGTGATCCGGCTGCACGAGCTGTTCGTGGCCGCCGCCGTGTCGATCCTGCCGCTGCTGGCGGTGTTCCTGTGCCTGCAGCGGTGGATCGTGGCGGGGGTCGAGCGGTCTGGGATCGACTAGGGCCCGTATGGTTCCCGGCATGCGTTGCTGGATATGCGGCTCGGACCGGCTGAGTCCGGTCGGGGAGCTCACTTCGGGTGAGCGATGGGACGAACGCCTTCAGCTCAGGTTCCGCCGCCCGGGAATTCTGAAACCCCGGCCGACCTTCAGTGCCGGACTCGCGCGGGCCTGCCGGGACTGCGGAGCCCTGTTTCCGTTCCTCGACGAGTGGGCCCGGCAGGCGCTGGACGCGGTGGCCGACGACCTGACCGATGTCGATGGGGCCCAGGCGCACCACTACGGGGAGTCCGACGGCGCCGGCCCGTGAACCCGTGTGCTCACAGGGAGCCGCCGCTGTCCACCACCAGGTCGGTGCCGACGACCGAGGCCGCGTCGTCCGAGGCCAGGTAGAGGACGGCGGCGGCGACCTCCTCGGTGGTGGAGATCCGGCCGAGCGGGAGGGTGGCCTTCGCGCGCTCGGTGCGGTCGGCGTCCGTCTCACCGGGGCGGAGCGACATCGGGGTGGCGGTGGCGCCCGGGCTGACCACGTTGATGCGGACGCCGTCGCCGATGTGGTCCAGGGCGGCGCCCCGGCTGAGGGCGGTCACGGCGGCCTTGGTCGCCGAGTACGCGGCGGCTCCGGCGGAGGTGGTGTGCAGGCCGAACGTGGAGGACACGTTCACGATCGCGCCGCCCGAGGGCTGGGTGCGCATCCGGCGGATCTGGGCCTGCAGGGCCAGGTGGACGCCGGTGACGTTGGTCGCGAGCTGGGTGTGCCAGTCGTCCTCCGACAGCTCGGCGAGAGGCTGTCCGCCCCGGAAGACGCCGGCGTTGTTGACGGCCACGTCCAGCGAGCCGATGGAGGTCCCCCCGCCCGAGCGAAGCCGAGGGTGGGGGAAATCGACGGCGGCCCGGACCAGCGCCTCCGCGTCGCCGGACCGGGAGACGTCGGCGGTCACCGCCAGGGCCTTGCCGCCCTGCTCCTCGATCAGCCGGACGGTCTCGTCAAGGGGTTCCCGCCTGCGCCCGGCGACGACGACATGCGCGCCCTCCGCGGCGAACGCGAGGGCGACGGCCCGTCCGATGCCGGAGCCGGCGCCGGTGACGAGTGCCGTCCGGCCGGTGAAGCGGTTCCTCGTGCTCCGAGTGGTCATGGAACTCCCCCTTAATTGAACGATCGGTTCAGTATGTGGATAGGGAAAAGCCCTCGGTCGGAGGGCGATGTGTCAGTCGAGCAGGGCCAGGGCCTGTTCCGCCGCGTCCCGGACCCGGCTCGGGTCCGTCGACGCCTTGCCGACGACCCGCAACCCCTGCATGACGACCAGCAGCATGCGGGCGAGGGTTCGGGGATCGCGGTCCCCGGACAGTTCGCACTGTGCCTGGGCGCGGGTGAGTGCCGAGTGCAGCAGGGTCTCCATGAAGTCCCAGCGCTGTTCCACGCGGCGGGCCGCCTCCGGGTCGTGCGGCGCCAGCTCGGCGGCGGTGTTGGTGACGAAGCACCCGCACAGCCGCCGTTCCTCGGCCGCCTCGTCGGCGAACCGCCGGATGACGGACCGTACGGCGGCCAGGGCGGGTCCGGGGCCGGACAGCTCCCGCAGCAGCAGCGCGTCGCGGTTCTCGCAGTACCGGTCGAACGCCTTCAGGTACAACGCGTGCTTGTTGCCGAAGGTCGCGTACAGGCTCGCCCTTCCGATGCCCAGGTGCTCGACCAGGTCGTTCATCGACGTCGCCTCGTAGCCGCGCCGCCAGAACAGCTCCAGGGCCGACTGCAGTGCGGCGTCGGGGTCGAATTCCTTGGTCCTGGCCATGTGACGCAGCCTAGATATTTCTGGAACGATCGGTCAAGCATTCTGGCTGCTACGAGGTCCGTACGGCAGCCGGGCCCCTGCAGAGGAGCGTGCGCAGGCGGTCCGGGAGTTCGGGGCCGTGGGCGCGGTGGGCGCACAGGAGCGGTGGGCCGGTGCGGCCTTTGTGGCCGGCGGTCGTTCCCGGTGTGGTGACGTGCCCCGGGGCCGGTTTCGTGGCGCGGCCGGGCAGGGCCTGGACGCGGCCGATGGCGTTGCCGAGCAGTTCCGTGAACCACAGGTGCCGGTCGGGGCCGGTCGTGATCTGGAAGGGGACCTTGTCCACGCCGTCCGGCACCGGGAACTCGGTGATCCGGCCGTCCGGTGTCACCCGGCCGACGCCGTAGGACTGTTCGGCGAACCAGAGGTTGCCGTCGGGACCGTGGGTGATGCCGTCCGGGCCGGCGTCGGCGGACGGCAGCGGGAACTTCGTGATGTGCCCCGCGTGGTCGATCCGGCCCACCGCGTTGGCGCCGGGCGCGGTGAACCACATGGCACCGGGGCCCGCGGTGATGTCGAAGGGGAAGTCGTAGTCTCCCAGCGGGAATTCGGTGACCCGGCCGTCCCTGTCGACCCGGCCGATCCTGCCGCTGATCGTCTCGGTGAACCACACGGTGCCGTCCGGCCCGGCGGCGATGCGGTAGGGGTCGCTGTCCGGCGTCGGGATCGGGTACTCGGTCACGGTGCCGTCGGGTGCCCTCCGCCCGATCCTGTTGGTCCCGGTTTCGGTGAACCACAGCGCGCCGTCCGGGGCGCTGGTGATCCCCGTCGGGCTGCTGTTCGCGGTCGGCAACGGGAACTCGGTGACCTGGCCCTTCGTGGTGATCCGGCCGATCTTGTTGCCGAAGACCTCGGTGAACCACAGGGCGCCGTCGCGTCCCCGGGTGATGTCGAAGGGAAAGCTGTCCGGGGTCGGGACCGCGTAGTCGGTGACGGCGCCGCCGGTCGTGATGCGCCCGATCCTGGACGTCTCCGACTCGGCGAACCACAGCGCCCCGTCCGGCCCCGCCGTGATCGCGGCGGGGAAGCTGTCCGCGGTGGTGGTGATCGGGTACTCCGTCACATCCCCCGTGTCGGCCCGGGCGGGGGCGGCCACCGCTGTGGCGCCGATCAGACCGCCGACGAACGCCGTGAGCAGCCGGGGCGTACGTCGTCGAGACCTCGGACGGTCAGGCATGGGGGCAACCCTTCTCCAGGAACACCGAATCCGGACACACGGTCAGGATTCTGACTGTATGTCCGGATTCAGGCTAGGGTTCGCCCCCGGGCCGCACGAGTCGGCTGATCCAAGCGGCTGACCCACTCCGGGTCAGGCAGTCCGCACGGCGCTCGTCAGGTGCTGCGCACTGCACTCGTCAGGTGCTGCGCACTGCACTCGTCAGGTGCTGCGCACCTGGTAAGCCGCCACCCGCACCGACTCGTCGTCCAGGCACTGCCCGGACTCCAGGTCGAAACGCTGCTTGAGCAGCGGGGACGCCACGAACGGGCGGCCCTGGTGGGTGCCGGTCAGGCCGCGGGACAGGACCGCCGCACCGCCGAACGGGTCGCGGTTGTCGATGCCGTACAGCCCGCCGTCGCGGTCGCGGAACAGGGCGACCTGGTTCCCGTCCGGCAGCAGGGCGGCCACGCCCCGGCCGGGCAGCAGGCGGTTCAGGTCGCAGACCGTGAACCACGCGCCCTCTTGGGAATCCAGCCGGATTTGAACCTTCAGGTCGGTCGTCTCGGGTGCCAGGGTCATCGCTGGGCGCTTCCTTCCAGGGGACGGTGGCCGATGGTCAGCAGCGGCAGGTCGGGCTTGATCTGGTCGCGCTCGGGCACGAAGCCGACGACGGGGTCGGGGGTGTCCGGCGCGTTGACGAAGGACACGAACCGGGCGAGCTTCTCCGGGTCGTTGATGGTGGTCGCCCACTCGTCGGCGTAGTGGGCCACATGGTCCGCCATCAGGGACTCCAGCTCCTCGCAGATGCCGAGGGAGTCCTCCACGACCACCTCGCGCACGTGGTCCAGGCCGCCGGGGATCCGCTCCAGCCAGGTCGAGGTGCGCTCCAGCCGGTCGGCGGTGCGGATGTAGAACATCAGGAACCGGTCGATCAGGCGGACCAGCTCGGCGTCCGACAGGTCCTGGGCCAGCAGGTCCGCGTGGCGCGGGGTGGCGCCGCCGTTGCCGCCGACGTACAGGTTCCAGCCGTTGGAGGTGGCGATCACGCCGAAGTCCTTCGACTGGGCCTCCGCGCACTCGCGGGCGCAGCCGGAGACCGCCGACTTGAGCTTGTGCGGGGACCGCAGACCCCGGTAGCGCAGCTCCAGGTCGATCGCCATGCGGACCGAGTCCTGGACGCCGTAGCGGCACCAGGTCTGCCCGACACAGGACTTCACCGTGCGCAGCGCCTTGCCGTAGGCGTGGCCCGACTCGAAGCCCGCGTCCACCAGGCGGGTCCAGATCAACGGGAGCTGCTCGACCCGCGCGCCGAACATGTCGATCCGCTGACCGCCGGTGATCTTCGTGTAGAGGCCGAAGTCGCGTGCGATCTCACCGATCACGATCAGGCCCTCGGGGGTGATCTCACCGCCGGGGATGCGCGGGACGACCGAGTACGAGCCGTTCTTCTGCAGGTTGGCGAGGAAGTGGTCGTTGCTGTCCTGCAGGGCCGCCTGCTCACCGTCCAGGACGTAGCCGCTCACACCGATCGTCGGGGCGAGGGAGGCGATGATCGACCCCACCGCCGGCTTGCAGATCTCGCAGCCGTCGCCACCCCGGGCGTCCTCGCGGCCGTAGCGGTCGAGGAGGCCCTGGTAGGTGTTGATGCGCAGGGCGAGGACGATCTCGTACAGCTCCTCGCGGGTCTGGGAGAAGCAGCCGCACAGGCCCTTGTCGACCTCGACGCCGGAGGCCTCCAGTTCGGCGCTGACCAGCTGGCCGAGCACCTTGACGCAACTGCCGCAGCCCGTACCGGCCTTGGTGCACTTCTTCACCTCGGGCACGGTCGTGCAGCTGTGCTCGGTGACCGCGCCGCGGATCGTGGCCTTGGAGACGTTGTGGCAGGAGCAGATGATGGCCTCGTCCGGCAGGGCGGACGGGCCGAGCTGGGCCCCCGAGCCCGCTCCGGCGGGCAGGACGAGCGACTCGGGGGAGATGGGTGGGACGGAGCCGGTCAGGGCGCGCAGGGTGCCGTAGGCGTCCGCGTCGCCGACCAGGATGCCGCCCAGCAGCGTGCCGTCCCGGCCGATGACCAGCTTCTTGTAGAGGCCTGCGCGGGAGTCGGAGTAGACGACGTCCAGGCAGTCCTCGGTGGTGCCGTGCGCGTCACCGAAGGAGGCCACGTCCACGCCGAGCAGCTTCAGCTTGGTGGACAGGTCGGCGCCGGTGAAGGTCAACTGATCGGTCTCGTCGGCGGCGATCGTGGCCGCCACGGTCTCCGCCTGCTCGTAGCCGGGCGCGACCAGGCCGTACACCCGGCCGTCCGCGGCCAGCGCGCACTCGCCGATCGCGAACACGTGCGGGTCGGAGACGGTACGGCACTGCTCGTCGACCGTGATGCCGCCGCGCTCGCCCACGGTCAGGCCGCAGTCGCGGGCCAGCTGGTCGCGGGGGCGGACACCGGCGCTGAACACCACCATGTCGGCGGCCAGCTCGGAGCCGTCGGACAGCTTCATGCCGGTGACCGCACCGGCCTCGTCGACCACGATCTCCTGGGTGCCCACGCCCGTGTGGACGGTCAGGCCCATGTCCTCGATGGTGCGCAGGAGAGCCGCGCCGCCGCCCTCGTCGACCTGCACCGGCATCAGGCGCGGCGCGAACTCCACGATGTGGGAGGTGAGTCCGAGACCCTTGAGCGCGCCGGCCGCCTCAAGTCCCAGCAGACCGCCGCCGACCACGGCGCCCACCTGGGCCTTCGCCTTCGCGTACGCCTCGATCGCGAGCAGGTCCTCGATCGTGCGGTAGACGAAACAGCCCTCGGCGTCCTTGTTGGGGACCGGCGGCACGAAGGGGTAGGAGCCGGTGGCGAGGACGAGGGTGTCGTACTCGAAGACCTGGCCGGACTTCGCCGTGACCTTCTTCGCCTCGCGGTCGATCGTCTCCGCGGGGTCGCCGACGTACAGCTCGATGCCGTGCGTCTCGATGAACTCCATGTCGGTCATGGAGAGTTCCTCGGGTGTCCTGCCCGAGAAGTACGAGGTGAGGGCGACGCGGTCGTACGCGGGACGCGGCTCCTCGCACAGCACGACCACGCGGTGCGTGGCGGTCAGGCCGCGCTCGGCGAGCGCTTCGAGGAAGCGCTGGCCGACCATGCCGTGGCCGACGAGCACGATCGTGGGGGTGGCCCCCAGGGTGGCGGTCATTCAGGAGCCTCCATCGTTGGTGAGCAGGTGGAGCAGAGGGCCTTCGTCGGGGAGCGGCTCTGCTCCCTCCCAGGCGCGGGCGAGTGCGCCGACGGTGCCGAGTTCGCCGACGAGTACCCCGCCGACCAGGCGGTCGTCGCGGACGACGACCTTGCGGTAGGTGCCCCGGGTGGCGTCGGCGAGCTGCACGACGTCGTCGCCGGGGCGGGGCTCGGTCTCGCCGAACGCGGCCAGGTCGAAGGGGGAGTCGGGACCGGTGAGAGTCAGCCGGGTCAGCGCGCGGGTGCCGGTGTACCGGGCGTTCGTGTCGCCCGCGAGCAGCTCGGCGAGCAGGTCGGCCTGTTCGAGGGCCGGGGTGGCGAGGCCGTAGACCGTGCCGTCGTGCTGGGCGCAGTCGCCGATGGCGTGGATGTACGGGTCGGAGGTGCGCAGCTCGTCGTCGACGAGGACGCCCCCCCGGACGGCGAGGCCCGCCTGCTCCGCCAGACCCGCGCGCGGCCGCACCCCGCAGGCGAGGACCACGAGGTCGGCGTCGAGGGCGTACCCGTCGGCCATCTCCACCGAGCGGACGGCGCCGCCGACGCAGCGCACGTCCCGCACCCGGCACTCGGTGTGCACCTCGACGCCCAGGTCCTTCAGGTGCCGCAGCACCATCCGGGAGGCGTTCGGGTCGAGCTGGCGTTCCATGAGCCGCTCGGCCTGCTGGGCGAGGACCACCTGCGCGCCGCGCACGGCCAGCGCGCGGGCCGCGGAGACCCCGAGCAGCCCGCCGCCGATGACGACCGCCCGCACACCCGGGCGTACCGCCTTGGACAGGCCCAGGCAGTCGTCCATCGTGCGGAACGCGTGCACGCCCTCCGGGAGCTGGTGGTCCGGGGTGAACAGGCCGCGCAGCGGCGGCAGCACGGGGTTGGAGCCGGTGGCCAGCACCAGTGTGTCGTATGCGATCGACGAGCCGTCGGTGCAGTGCAGCTGCCGCGCGGCGCGGTCGATGCCGGTGACGCGGGTGCGCACCAGGCCGCCGGGCGTCGGGAGGGAGATCACCTCCGGGGCGTACCGGCCGGCCAGCACCTCGGCGAGCAGCACCCGGTTGTACGGCCGGTGCTCCTCGTCGCCGACGAGCAGCGCGGGCGTGCCCAGCTCGCCGAGCCGCCGGGCGAGCCGTACGCCCGCGAGGCCGGCGCCGATCACCACCACACGCGTATTCGAGGTCATGCAAAGGAGCGTGCGGCCCCGACGTTACCCGGCCGCATCACTCCTGTTTCCCACGAGGAACGCTGCCCTCAGCGGGGGCGGACCGGCAGTGTGAGGGTCCCGTGCGCGCACCTCGGAGCGCTGTGAGGGTCAGCGGCTGCCTGTCAGATGGGCGAAGACCACCACGTTGCCCTGGTAGCCGGTGGCCCTCGAATACGGGCCGCCGCAGGTGATGACCCGCAGCTCGGGGCGCCTGGCCGCGCCGTAGACCTTCTCGTCGGGGAAGTTCCGGGCCGCGTACACCTCCACCGCGTCCACGGTGAACACGGCGGTGCTGCCGTCCTTGCGGTCCACCTCTACGACGGCGCCCCGCTTCAGGCCGCCGAGGTTGTAGAAGACGGCGGGGCCCTCGGTGTTGTCGACGTGGCCGGCGACGATCGCGGTGCCCGTCTCGCCGGGCGTGGTGCCGGCCTCGTACCAGCCGGCGAGGTTCTTCTCCGTGGCGGGCGGCACGTCCAGGCTGCCGGCGGCGGTGAGTGCGAGGCCCATGAGCGGGGCGCTCACCTTGATCGCGGGGATGCGGATCCGGGTGGGCGGGGACGGGTCGAGCGCGGGGGCCGCGAGCCGTTCCTCACCGGGGTCGGGGCGGCCCTCGGCGGCCGTCGGCTGCGGCGGCGCGTGCGTCGCGGCCCCCGTGCCGAGCAGCCACACCGCCGAGCCGAGGGCTACGACGGTGACCGCGGCTATGGCGGTGTCCCCGATCCTTCGCATACGAAACCCTCTCCCGGAGGCGAACCTCCCGCGGGGCGGGACTTGGGTGGAGCCCTGAAAGGGGCCCTCGTCCCCCTCCGAGCCACGAGGGGCATCGGACCCGGAGGGGGCGGGACTTGCGGTACCGGCGGACGGACAGCGGAGGGTGTCCGTCAGATCCCGTCGCCTCTCGCCCGGCGATGCAGGAGCCAGGTACCGCCCGCGGCGGCGACGGCCAGAGCCGCCACACCCGCCGTGGTATGCACGGGGTCGGTGCCGAGTGCGCCGCCGACCCCCGTCTTCACGCTTCCCCGCGGCTGCACCTGCTCGTGCGCCGCGCCCAACGCCACGACCAGGTCGCCCGTGACCTGCTTGGTGCCCTCCGCGCATTGCGCGACGATCTCGTACGTCCCCGGCTGCGCGCTCGGCGGCACCCGGAACTGTCCGATCGCCTCGCCCTCGTGCGTGCTGGGCGCCAGCGTGAAGGTGCCGGCGCCGACCGCGCCCGCGTCACCGACCGCCGTGCCCCTGGCCCCGCACGCCGCCGTGTTCACGGTGACCTGGCTGCCGGGCATGGTGGTGGACGGGTACACCTGCAGACTGCCGGTCTCGCCGTGGGCCGGTGCCGTGGCGAGTCCTGCCGCGGCGACGGCGAGCGCGGTACCGGTCAGCAGACGGGCGGTGCGTCGCATGGTGCTCCCCAGGGCTTGTCCGACTCGTTGATCCGACTCGTACAGGGGGCGCGGCCCCTGCCCTTCCGAGGAAAGTCGTACTCGCGCCCGGCCGCTTCCTGACGGAGCGTCAGAAATGCGGTGAACGGGTGGCGCCCAGGGCCCCCGCACGGCCTAGCCGGGTCGAATTCCGGCAGGTCATGGGCGTGCGTGAGAACAAGTATGAAAAGAACACAAATGGCTCCCCGTCCGGGTGTGAACGGGTGACCCGGCGACCGGTACGCGCCGCCCTACGGATCGTCAGACCTCCCCAACCACCCCCGGAGCGCGGTCAGCTGACTCCGCGGGACTGGTGCGGCAGGCGCTGGGCCAGTCCGTCGAGGACGACGTCCAGGCCGTAGTCGAACTTGGCATCGCGCTGCCGTGCGGGGTCCGTGGCGGCGGCATCGGTCGAGGCGTAGGAGGCGGCGAGGTTGGTGTGGTCGGCCGCGGCCTGCTGGGCGGCGGGCAGCAGGTGGGCGACGAACGCGGCCTCGGTCTGCCCCGAGCGGGCGACCGTGGTGAGCCAGGCGGCCTCGGTGGTGCTCATGCCGATCACGTACGCCAGCAGTGCGCTGATCGCCCCCTCGGGGTCGGGGAAGCCGGTCTCGACGAACAGGGCGGCGAGTCGCTCGTTGAGGGCCATCAGGTTGGGGCCCAGGTAGGCGAGGCCCGCCTGGCCCATGACCGTGGACAGCCAGGGGTGCCGCAGGGCGGTGGCGCGGAAGGAGTGCGCGGTCCGGGCGGCGGCCGCCCGCCAGTCGGGGCTGTCGGCGGGCGGGATCTGGATCTCGGCGGCGACCTCGTCCACGGCCAGCTCCATCAGCTCGTCCTTGGTGGCCACGTGCCGGTACAGGGAGGTCGCGCCGGCGTTCAGCCGGGCGCCGAGCTTGCGCATGCTCAGTGCCTCGATGCCGTCGGTGTCCAGCATGGCGATGGCCTCGCGGACGATCGCGTCCCGGCTGAGGGAGGGCTGGTCGGGCTCGCGCCGCTGCCGGGCCCAGACGGAGGGGATCGGGTTCGGCTCGGTCCTTGCGGCCATCGGCGGACTCCTCTGTGTGCGTACGTCGTTCGCATCCAGCGTACAGAGTTCAAGGGTTGCGCACACTGTTCCGCTCTGCGTACAGTGTGCGCATCGCACGGAACAGTGTTCGCAACGTCGGAACGCTGTACGCGGCACGGCGTACGGCGACACAAGGGGGAACTCCCATGGAAACCCGCAACCCACGTCGCTGGTGGATCCTCGTCGTGCTCTGCCTGAGCACCCTGGTCCTGGTGGTCGACAGCATGGCGCTCACCGTCGCGGTGCCCGCGATGACCGAGGACCTCGGCGCGAGCGCCCAGGCCGTCCAGTGGATCCTCGACTCCTACGTCCTGGTCTTCGCCGGCCTGCTGCTCACCTCCGGCAGCCTCGGTGACCGCTTCGGCCGCCGGAAGGTGATGCTGATCGGCCTGCTGCTGTTCGGCGCCGCCTCACTGGCCGGCACCTTCGCCGCCGACCCGGGCCAGGTGATCGCCGTACGCGTGGCGATGGGCGTCGGCGGGGCGCTGATCATGCCGTCCACCCTCTCCATCCTCATCACCGTCTTCGACGAGGAGGAGCGCGGCAGGGCGATGGCGGCGTGGGGTTCGGTGTCGATGCTCGGCCTGGTCGGCAGCCCGGTGCTGGGCGGTGTGCTGGTCGACCACTTCTCCTGGCACTCGATCTTCTTCCTCAACGTCCCCGTGGTCGCGCTGGCCGTCCTCGCCGGCGTGACCCTGATGCCGGAGTCGAAGGCCCCCTGGCAGAAGGCCGATCCGCTGGGCGCGGTGCTGTCCGCGGCCGGGATGACCGCGCTGGTCTGGTGGATCATCGAGATCCCGCAGCACGGCGCCTTCGGCGGCCGCTCGCTGGTCAGCCTGTCGGTCGCGGTCGGTGCGCTCGCCGCCTTCATCGTCTGGGAGAACGTCACCGAGTCCCCGATGGTCCCGCTGGTCCTCTTCAAGCACCGCAACTTCACCGGTGGTTCGCTCTCCCTGGCCCTGGTCCAGATCGGCAACGGCGGCCTGCTGCTGGTCCTCACCCAGTACCTGCAGTTCGTCCTCGGCTACTCGGCCATCGAGGCAGGCCTGGCCTTCCTGCCGCTGGCCGTGACCGCGATCGTCGGCAACACCGTGGGCGTGAAGGTCGCCGCGAAGATCGGCAACCGCTTCGTGATCCTGACCGGCATGCTGATCATGGTGGCCTGCTTCGCCCTGCTGACCACCGTCGACGCGGGCTCCGGCTTCACCGTCCCGGCGATCGCCCTCGGCCTCCTCGGCCTCGGTGCCGGTGCGGCCATGCCGGCGGCGGTCGGCGCCCTGATGGGCACCATCCCGCCGGACCAGGCGGGCGTCGGCTCGGCCCTCAACGACACCGTCCAGCAGGCCGGTACCGCCCTCGGCATCGCGATCCTCGGCTCGCTGCTCTCCAGCGGCTACACCGACCGGATGCCCGCCGACGCCCCCGCCCAGGCCCGCCAGTCCATCGCCGGCGCCGTCGCCGCGGCCCACCCGGGCCTCCTCGGCACCGCCCGCGAGGCCTTCACCTCGTCGATGTCCACCACCTTCGCACTCAGCGCGGTCGGGGTGCTGGCGGCGGCGGTGCTGGCGGTGGTGGTGATGCGGGACGCCAAGCCGGGGCAGGCCGAGGAAACTCCGGCGCGGGAGGCGGAGTTGGCGGCTTGATCGGAGCGCACACCAGAAGGCCGGTGCCCGAACGGGCACCGGCCTCGTGGTGTTTCAGGGGCTCAGTTCACGTTCACCGCGCTCCAAGCCGCCCCCACCGCGTTGTACTCCGCACTCCCCGCGCCGTAGAGGTCCTTGGCCGCGTTGAGGGTGGCCGTGCGGGCGCCCTTGTAGTTCGTGGAGGACGTCATGTAGACCGTCAGCGCCCGGTACCAGATCTTGCCGACCTTGTCCCGGCCGATGCCGGTGACCGTCGAGCCGTTGTAGGTCGGCGAGTCGTAGCTGACCCCGTTGATGGTCTTCGCGCCGCTGCCCTCCGAGAGCAGGTACGCGAAGTGGTTGGCGACGCCCGAGGAGTAGTGGACGTCGAGGTTCCCGACCGACGAGCTCCAGTAGTCGGCGGAGTTCCCGTCCTTGGACGGCTTGTCCATGAAGCGCAGCGCGGGCTTGCCGAAGCCGGACTTCACGATCTTCTCGCCGATGAGGTAGTCACCGGGGTCGGACGGGTTGTTGGCGTACCACTCGACCATCGTGCCGAGGATGTCGGAGGTGGCCTCGTTGAGTCCGCCGGACTCGCCCGAGTAGGTCAGCCCGGCCGTCTTCGAGGTCACGCCGTGGGACATCTCGTGACCGGCCACGTCCAGCGCGACCAGCGGCCCGAAGGTGCTGCCGTCACCGTCGCCGTACGTCATGCAGAAGCAGCTGTCGTCCCAGAAGGCGTTGTTGTAGCTGTTGCCGTAGTGGACGCGGTTGTACGAGCCCTTGCCGTCGCCCGCGATGCCGCTGCGGCCGTGGACGTTCTTGTAGTAGTCCCAGGTCTCGTTGGTGCCGTACTGGGCGTCGACGGCGGCCGAGGAGCGGTCGGAGTTGACACCCGTGCCCCAGTGGTTGTCGGCGTCCGTGAACAGGGTCGCGGGCGCCCGGCTGAAGCAGATGCCGAAGAAGCACAGGTCGGTCTTGTTCTCCGCGTCACCGGTGTAGGTGTTGCCGCGGGTCGGGTCCTTCAGCTGGTACGAGGAGCCGGACTGGGTCGTCTCCAGCGGGACCGTTCCGCCGTACAGCGACTTGCCGTCGCCGGTGGCCGTCTCGATGCTGTCCCAGGCGTCGATCTGGGCGCCGGTGCGGGCGTCGGTCAGCACGGTCCGGGCGACCGGGTTGCCGAGCGAGTCCTGGCCGACGGCGTTGGTGCGCCAGGCGAGCTTCGGCGCGCCGTGCAGGGCGTCGACGACCAGCTCGGGCTTGGCCTTCAGGTTCTTCAGCGTGTCACCGAGGTTGACGGCGCGCAGCGCGTTCACCGCGAGGTCGGCGGCCTTGGGGCCCGACACCTTGGGGACGATCGAGGACAGGGCGATACGGCTCCGGGTCGCCCGGTCGGCGCTGCGGAAGGCGCCGCTCGGAGCGAGGTGGACCACGAAGTCACCGCCCAGTACCGGGAGTCGGTGGTAGGTGCGCTCGTAGCGGACGTGCTGGGTGCCGTTCCGGTCGACGATCACGTCCCGGACGCTGGTGTCCTGGGCGGAGGTCAGGCCCAGGCTCGCGGCGTGCGCCACGAGGGCCGAGGCCGCGTTCTCGATGGCTCCGGCGCGGGTCGGCCGGCCGTCGGCGTGGGCAGCGGGGGAGAGGGCGGCGGCCAGCAGGGTCGCGGTGGTGACGGCGACACCGGCGGTGGCGAGACGACGGGTTCCTCGGACGTGCAGACGTATCCGACTCATCTGTCTCCTTGGGGAGGCGCCTTCGAGGCGTGGGGGTAGGTGCGGCGTGGGGGTGGCGCTGAGTTCGACTGAGATTTAAGAGCGCATGACATGTCATGTCCATAGCGGCGTCATGGAGATGTGTGCGGAGTCGAAGGGGGTAGAGAATCGTTTCCGTGATCGCTCCGGACCATCGAGACCTGCTGCCGTTCTTCGTCTACGGCACCCTTCGCCCCGGCGAGCCCAACCACGACCTGCTCCTGCGCGGCCGCACGCACACGGAGGAACCGGCAAGGCTCCCGGACGCGGTGCTCTACGACGGCCCCGGCTACCCCTACGCCGTCGAGGCCCCCGGGGAAGCGGTCAGCGGCGACCTGGTCACCGCGCTCCCGGAGGCCTACGGCCGGCTGCTCGCGGAACTGGACCGGCTGGAGGAGTACGCCCCGGGCGACCCGCGCAACCTCTACGAGCGCGTCGCCCGGGACGTCGTACGCGCCGACGGCACGGCCGCCCGGGCCTGGGTCTACGTGGCCGCGCCGCGCATCGCCGCCCGGCTGCGGGCCCGGGGGCGGCTGATAACGGGCGGGGACTGGCTCGCCCGCTGCTGACTCAGCCCAGCAGCGTGAGCCCCTCGGGCACGGCGATCCCGAACTCCTCCTCCACCACCCGCCGCGCCTCCGCCTCGTCCGCGAGCCTGCGCTCGGTCACCGTGCCGTCGGCCCGGGTCTCGACCAGCCGGTCGCCGTCGAGGGCGAGGTGCCGCTCGGGAGTGGTCCGCTGCAGGTAGGGGCGGTGGGTGAAGGGGGAGCGGGGATTGGTGCCGACGTGCCAGTTGAACACCTCGAAGTCAGGCGCGAAGAACGGCTCCATGGTGAACGCGTACTGGCTCACCCAGTCCCGCGCGCCCCGGTCGTACGTCTGCAGCGCCCACAGCTCCAGCGGCCCGCCGTGCGGCAGATGCACGAACCGGTGCCGGCGCCCCGCAGCCTCGAACTCCTCGCCGACGGTCAGCGGCACCGGCGCCAGCAGCGCCCCGGCCGCCCCGAACCCGACGTCCGCCAGATACGGCCGCGGCTCACCCGACACCTCCACCCGCAGCGTCATGTGCGTACGCGGCCGGCTCTCGAGCTTCTCCGCACCCAGGACGACCCGGCCCGCCAGCACCGTCACGCCGAAGCCGAGCGCCTCCAGGGCCAGCCTGAGCAAGGTGTTGTGCTCGTAGCAGTAGCCACCGCGCCGACCACGGACGATCTTGGCCATCAGATCGCCCGGGGCCAGGGACGGAGCCCTGCCGGACAACGGGTCGAGATTCTCGAAGGGGAGGGACAGCGCGTGGGCCAGGTGCACACCCCGCAGGGTCGAGAGATCGGCCCGCCTGCCCCCCTCCCATCCGATGCGCTCCAGGTAGGCGTCGAGGTCGAACTGCTCGGTGTCGGACATACCGCGAACCTACGCGAGCCCGCCCCGCCACCACCGCGTCCCGCGGACGGAACCGCACTACTCCGGTGGACCTGGGGCCCCGGTCACACGGGCCCGACGGCCTCCACCCGCACCGCACACGTCTTGAACTCCGGCATCCGCGAAGTCGGGTCCAGGGCCGGGTTGGTGAGGGTGTTGGCGCGGCCCTCGCCCGGCCAGTGGAAGGGCATGAAGACGGTGTCCGGGCGGATGGCGGTGGTGATGCGGGCGGGAGCCACGGCCCGGCCGCGCCGGGAGACCACCGCCAGCGGATCGCCCTCGGCCGCCCCGAGCCGGGCCGCCAGACGCGGGTGCAGCTCCACGAACGGGCCCGGCGCGGCCGCGTTCAGCTCCGCGACCCGCCGCGTCTGCGCGCCCGACTGGTACTGCGACACCACCCGGCCGGTCGTCAGCAGCAGCGGATACTCCGCGTCCGGCTCCTCCGCACTCGCCCGGTGCGTCACGGGCACGAACCGCGCCCGCCCGTCAGCGGTCGCGAACCGGTCCAGGAACAGACGCGGGGTGCCGGGATGTACGAAGGTCTCGGCGTCCTGGGCCGGATCGTCGGGGAGCGCGTCGAGCACCGCGTCCTCGCCGTCCTCGGCAGCCGTGTCCGTGACCGACGGACACGGCCAGAACACCCCGTTCTCCTCCGCCAGCCGCCGGTAGGTGATCCCCGAATAGTCCGCCGGGCCGCCCGCGCTGGCCCTGCGCAGCTCCTCGAAGACCTCCTCGGCGTCGGTCGGGAAGCCCTTCTCCACGCCCAGCCGGGCGGCCAGCCCGTGCAGGACGTACAGGTCGCTGCGGACCTCCGGCGGCGGGGCGACCGCCTGCCGGCGCAGCAGCACCCTGCCCTCCAGGCTGGTCGTCGTACCCGTCTCCTCGGCCCACTGGGTGACCGGCAGAACGACGTCCGCCAGCTCCGCCGTCTCCGACAGCACGACGTCCGCCACGGCGAGGAAGTCCAGCGAACGAAGCCGCTCCTCGACATGGGCCGCGCGCGGCGCCGACACCACCGGGTTGGACCCCATCAGCAGCAGCGTCCGGATGTCCGTGCCGAGCGCGTCCAGCAGCTCGTACGCACTGCGCCCCGGCCCGGGCAGCGCATCGGGGTCCACGCCCCACACCCCGGCCACGTGCCGCCGCGCCGCCGGGTCGTCCAGCTTGCGGTAGCCGGGCAACTGGTCGGCCTTCTGGCCGTGTTCCCGCCCGCCCTGCCCGTTGCCCTGCCCGGTCAGACAGCCGTACCCGGACAGCGGACGCCCCGCGCGGCCGGTCGCCAGGCACAGGTTGATCCACGCGCCCACCGTGTCCGTCCCCTTGGACTGCTGCTCCGGCCCGCGCGCCGTCAGCACCATCGCCGACTCCGGCTCGCAGAACAGCCGCACCGCCTCCCGCAGCTGTGGCACGGACACCCCCGTGATCCGCTCCACGTACTCCGGCCAGTGCGCCATCGCCGCCGCCCGCGCCTCCTCCCAGCCGGACGTGCGCTCCTGGATGTACGCCTCGTCCGTACGGCCCTCCGCCACCACCAGGTGCAACAGGCCGAGCGCCAGCGCCAGATCCGTCCCCGGACGGGGCGCCAGGTGCAGGTCCGCCTGCTCGGCGGTCCGCGTACGGCGCGGGTCCACGACGATCAGCGTGCCGCCGTTCTCCCGCAGCTCGCTGAAGAAGCGCAGCGACGGCGGCATGGTCTCGGCGAGATTGGAGCCGACGAGGATCACACACCCGGTCTTCGGGACGTCCTCCAGCGGGAACGGCAGCCCCCGGTCAAGACCGAACGCCTTCGTGCCGGCGGCCGCCGCCGACGACATGCAGAAGCGGCCGTTGTAGTCGATCTGCGAGGTGCCCAGCACCACCCGCGCGAACTTGCCGAGCGCGTACGCCTTCTCGTTCGTCAGCCCGCCCCCGCCGAACACCCCCAGCGCGTCGGGGCCGTACCGCTCCCGCGCCGTCCCGAGCCGCTCGGCGATCAGGTCCAGCGCCTCCTCCCAGGAGGCGGGCACCAGCCGGCCGCCGGACCGCACCAGCGGCGAGGTCAGCCGCACCGCCGACGACAGCACCGCCGGGGCCGTACGGCCCTTGCCGCACAGCGCACCCCGGTTCACCGGGAAGTCCGCGCGCTCGGACACCTCGACGCCCCCCTGCGGCAGGGGCGTGATGTTCATCCCGCACTGCAGGGCGCAGTACGGGCAGTGGGTGGGCGTCGAGGTGGTCTCCATGCCGACCAGCGTGCTTCGGGCGTGTTACGTCCCGTGACGGCTCCCTGTTACGCGGCCGGGAAGCCGACCTCCCCGCCGGGCCGGGGGCGGCGTGAGGTACAGGTTTCCGTTCCTATTGCCGGTTCAGGGAGCGGGTGACGCCCGCCGCGATCGTCGTCGCCAGCACCCAGCCGGTGGCGATCAGCAGATACGACAGCCACTGGTACCCGCCGCGCGGCGCGAACGCCGCTTCCTGGCCGAAGTCGATGATCGGCAGCAGCAGGTCGAGGGTGTAGAAGAGCGGGTTGAACGCGGGCGCCTCGGAGGGCTTGAGCGCGTGCGGATGGTGCAGGGCGAAGGCGAGCGTCCCGGTGCACAGCAGCAACAGCAGCCAGCCCGCGGCCCGCATCGGGCGGAAACCGTAGCCGACGGCCGCGTCCTGGAGACAGCCCCACAGCCGGGCGTACGGCGGCAGGGTGCGGCGGTGGCGACGGAGCTTGGCCAGCTGGACGGTGCGCGCGGCGTCGTCGTCGCCCACCGTGCGGTACGCCGTGGTCAGCTGCTCGTAGGGATGGGGAAGATAACCGTCCAGCTCGCGTTCCAGCAGCGGAAGACGCTGCTCGGCCGGGAGGTGCGGGGTCAGGACGCGGTAGCTGAGCCCGTCGGTCTGGACCTGCCGGGGCCACACCTCGGGCGGCACGTGCAAGAGGTCGAGCTGGGCACGGCGCAGATTGACGGATCCTTCGATCGGGGCGGCCTCCCGCAGCCACAGCTCGCCGACGACACTGCTGCTGGCGCGCAGGGCCTGGCCGCCCGGGTTGGACAGACGGGCGTGGGCCAGGTTGAGCTGGCGAGGAATCCGGGCACCGCCCAGATTGACCCGGCCACGGGTCCGCAGCCGCATGGCATGCAGGTCGGTGCCGACCGTCAGCACCTCGGCGTGCAACGCGGTTCCCCCGGGGGCGTTCAGCTCCGCGTCGTTGAGGTTCACCTGACCACGGACGACCGCCCCGTTCACGTGGACCGCGCCGTGCGCGACCAGTCCCGGGGCCCACACGTCCGTGCCCACCTCGGCGTGGTTGAGCTGGAGCACGGGCTCCTCGGGGACCTCGTCGGGCCTGCCGAGCCGCGCACCGTTGGCGAAGAACGCTCCGGACAGCTTCGCCCCCTGGAGCCGTACCGGCCCCGTGACACGGCAGCAGGTCATCCGCACGACCCCTTCGGCGCGCAGATTCCCGGCCGTCAGCCCCGGCAGCACCGAGTCGCTCAGGACCAGAGCGACGACCTGCGCCCCGTACAGATCGGGCGGCTCCTCGAAGTGGCAGAACCGCAGCCGGACGGGATGGCCGACGGTTCCGTACTTGAGGTCCAGCCGCCCCGTGATGCGCGCGCCCGCCACCTTCAGACCGGCTATCCGCCCCTCCCGCACCGGCCCGTCCAGCAGGAGCTCCCGCAGCACCTCCGCCCGCAGAGTGCGCTCGGGGCCCCACGAGGCGCCCTGCGCGGGGTCCTCGTCGTCGCCCTCCCGGAAGTCGACCCCCTCGCCGAGCGGGAAGGCGTCCCGAACACGCCGCTCGGCCGGCGTCAGGTCCGTGATCTCCATGCTCAGTCCCGTGCCCCCGCCAGCGCCCGCGTGACCCCGTGCTCCTGCGGTCCCAGGAACGTCGGATCCGGATGGAACACCGCGTCCAGCGCCGCCTTGCCGGCCGCGAACACCTCGCGCGTCCCGCCGTAGTACCAGGTCGCATCGTGTTTGGCGTCGACCCCGATCCCGTACGAGTCCACCCCCGCGGCCTCGCACAGCGCCACCGCGCGCCGGATGTGGAACCCCTGGCTGATCAGCACCGCCCGGTCCACCCCGAAGATCTTCTTGGCCCGCACACAGGAGTCCCAGGTGTCGAACCCCGCGTAGTCACTGACGATCCGGGCGTCCGGCACCCCGTGCTTCCTGAGGTACGTCCGCATGGCGTCCGGCTCGTCGTAGTCCTTGCGGCTGTTGTCCCCGGTCACCAGCACGACCTTGATCCGGCCCGCCCGGTACAGCTTCGCCGCCGCGTCCAGCCGGTGCGCGAGATACGGCGACGGCTCCCCGTCCCACAGCCCGGCCCCGAACACCACGGCGACGTCCGCGCGCGGCGCGTCCGCCGTCGTCCGCAGCCGGTCCGCCGTCGACACGTACAGCCAGGCGGCCGGCAGCAGTGCCAGCACACACACGGCCATCACGGCCTGCACCAGCCGCCGCTGCCCCCGGCGCGTGCGCGGCAGCCGCGGTCGACGGATCTTCATACGGTCCCCCAGTGATCGGTCCCCCGAGATCGGTTCCGACCTTGGAGGACGCGCGGGACACCGATCCGGTTCGCCTCACATTGTGCATTCGTACGAAGTGAACGCACGGAAAATACCCGTGACGGCCCGGCAACGGCGGCGCAACCTCCCGGGGCCAGGATCCTTCCATGACGGCGTCGAACCCTCTGCACGACGAGTCCCGCATCCACCTCGACAGCACCGCGCACCTCATGAACAGCATCAGCAGCCAGCTCGCCGGCCGGCTCCGGCTCGTCCCGCCGATCGGCCGCCGCCCGGCCCCGCCCGCCCTGGTCCTGGTCGCCCACGGCAGCCGCGACCCGCGCGCGCTCGACACCGTACGGGCCCTGATGGACCGGGTACGCGAAGCGCGCCCCGCCCTTCCCCTCCACCTGGGCCACATCGAGCTGAACGAGCCCCTGCTCCCCGACACCCTCGCTGCCCTCGGCGACAGCCCCGCCGTCCTCGTCCCGCTGCTCCTCGGCCGCGGCTACCACGTCAAGCAGGACATCCCCGAGATGGCCGCCGCCGCACCCGCCCGCACCCGCGTGGCCGCCCCCCTCGGACCCCACCCGCTCCTGGCCGACGCCCTCCACACCCGCCTGACCGAGGTCGGCTGGCCCACCACCATGGACGCCGCCACCCGCCGCTCGACCGCGGTCGTCCTCGCGGCAGCGGGCTCCCGCGACCCCGACTCGGCCACCGACACCCGCCGCACGGCCCGCCTCCTCGCCGACCGCCTCGGCGTCCCGGTGGTCCCCGCGTACGCCTCGGCGGCGACCCCCACGGTCGAGACGGCCCTGCACGCCCTGGCGGCGAGGGGCCGCCCCAGAGTGGCGATCGCGTCGTACTTCACGGCGCCGGGCCGCTTCGCGACCCAGTGCGCGACCCAGGCCCCCTGGCTGGCCTCCGCCCCACTCGGAGCCCAGGAGTCGATGGCCCAGCTGATCCTGCACCGCTACGACCAGACGCGGGCGAGCACGGAGACGGAACTGGCCTCAGCCTGAAACAAGGGCCGACGGCAACTCCCTAGGGGCGTGGGGCTGTACCGATATGCGGCTGCGCCGCGTGGGCGCGACCAGCCACAACAGACCCGCACCCGCCGAACAACCGAACTCGGCAGCCGAGTAGGCACCCGCCACCCCCCATTTGTCACTGCCGACCTTTACTGTCGAATCATGGAAGGCACCGCACCCCTCGACGGCTACGACCCGACGTCAGTCGAACGTTGGGCCCCCGAACCCGACAAACGCCCAGGCCGCACCGCCTTCCAACGCGACCGCGCCCGCATCCTCCACTCCGCGGCCCTGCGCCGCCTCGCGGGCAAGACCCAGGTGGTCACCCCGGGAACCCGCACCCAGGCATGGGACGCCAGCCCCCGCACCCGCCTCACCCACTCCCTGGAGTGCGCCCAGGTGGGCCGAGAGCTGGGCGCAGCCCTCGGCTGCGACCCCGACCTGGTGGAGGCGGCCTGCCTCTCGCACGACCTGGGCCACCCGCCCTTCGGCCACAACGGCGAGGTCGCGCTGAACGAATTCGCCGACGACTGCGGCGGTTTCGAGGGCAACGCTCAGTCCCTGAGGCTCCTCACCCGCATCGAGCCCAAGCGCTTCACCCCCGAAGGCTCCGTCGGCCTCAATCTCACCCGCGCCGCCCTGGACGCCGCCACCAAGTACCCCTGGCAGCGCGGCGACCACCCCACCGACCCGGCGTCCCCGAAGTTCGGTGTGTACGAGGACGACCGCCCGGTGTTCGACTGGGTCCGCAAGACCGCCCCCGGCACCCGCACCTGCTTCGAGGCCCAGGTCATGGACTGGTCGGACGACGTGGCCTACTCGGTGCACGATGTCGAGGACGGCCTGCACGCGGGCCACATCGACCCCAACTGCCTGCACGCGGAGCCCGAGCGGCAGTCGGTGTTCGAGGTGGCCGTCGGCCGCTACGTCCCCGCGGACACCGACCCGGCGGAGCTGGCCGCCGCCCTCGACCGCCTCCAGGACGAGGAGTGGTGGCCGCACGGCTACGACGGCACGGCGGTCGCCCAAGCCCGCCTCAAGGACGCCACCAGCCAGCTCATCGGCCGGTTCTGCCTGGCCGCCGAGACCGCCACCCGCGCCGCGTACGGCACCGGCCGGCTCACCCGCTACGGCGCCGAACTCGTCGTACCCCGCGAGACCCGCATGGAGTGCGCGGTGCTGAAGGCGGTCGCCGACCGGTACGTCATGCAGCGCGCCGAGCAGGAGCGGCTCCGTGCCGACCAGCGGGTGGTCGTCGCCGAGCTGGCCGAGGCGCTCACCGCCCGCGCGCCGGACGGTCTGGAGCCCCAGTTCCGGGCGCTGTTCGAGGAGGCACCCGACGACCACGCGCGCAAGCGGGTGATCGTCGACCAGATCGCCTCCCTCACCGACGCCTCCGCACGCTCGCTGCACGCGAGACTGACGGGGCTTGACTGCTCTCCTCCCTGAGGAAGGGAGGAGATTCCTGGCTCAGGCCGCCTCCTGGAGCAGCGCTCCAGGAGGTCTTACGCCCTCGACACCAGCCGGGTTCAGACCAGCCCGGAGGAGCATCACACGTGCGGAGTTCTTGTCCCTGGGGGACACGGCCCCGCACGCTGTGCAGGTGTAGGTGCGTTCCGACAACGGGAGTGCGTGCTTGGTTCTCGCTCCGCAGCGTCCGCAGTCCATGGTGGTGTGCGCGGGATGGACCAGACGCACGTCCCGTCCGTGCTTGCGGCCCATCTCGATCAGGGCCTGCTTGGTGGCGCCGATCGCGGCGTCGGCTGCCTTGCGTGCCATCGACGTCTTGGCGAGGAACTTCGGCTTGAAGTCCTCCACCGCGATCGCATCATGGTCGCGCACTACCTTCTTAGCCCACTTGCGGCCCGTGTCCTGCCGCTGCCGGGCGATCTTCTGGTAGGTCTTCGCCCGCCACTTCTTCGCCTCCCGGTAGCCCTTCGAAGCGGCCTGGCCCTTCTTCGGCTTGCGGCGGGCCATCATCCGGTCATATCGGCACAGCTTGCCCTTGGCTCTTTTGCCGTGCTCGGGATGCGGGAGGTCATGGGTGTCAGAGGTGGTGGTCGCGATCTCCTTCACGCCCCAGTCCACACCGAGCGCCGCTCCGGTCTCAGGCAACGGCTCGACGCGGGCGGGGACGACGAACGAGGCGTACCAGTGACCGAGGCTGTCCCTGAACACCCGAACCGACGAGGGCTCGGCGGCTGACTCTCGGGACCGCACCACGCTCAGCACGATGCCACCTGCCAGATGCAGGCGCCCGTCCTTGAGTCGGAATGCTTGCCGGGTGTAGTTCAGGCTCGGATCGGCCTCGTGCTTCCTCTTGTAGCCCGGCATCCCCGCCCGCTGCTGTGCAGGCAGCCGGTCCCTGATGTCCTTGAGCGCCTTCGCACGGGACCTGCCGAAGTCGCGGATGAGCTGCTGCTGCGGTACGCAGGCACCCTCGGCCAGCCACGGCGTCATGGCGCGGGCTTCGGTCAGCATCCGGGCCAACCGGACCGGACCGCACTCCTCCCCGTCCGCATGGGCCTTCTTGGAGCGGGCCACGCACTCGTTCCACACCCACCGGCACCGGTCCCACTCCGCCAGTAGCCCTGCACGGGCAGTTGACGACACACGGAGCCGGTAGGTGTACCGGGCATGCCGAGCCGCATCGGACCCCTTGCCAGCCGCCACATCGCCCCCCCCGCGCCCTCACACCTGGCCTCCACCACTGGACCGTACGTACGACACGCGAACACCCGCAGTCACATCCTGCTGGCGCCACCCCAATCAGCGAAGCATGGCGCGCGTGTTCGACCTTTTCGGCTCCGCCGTGCAGGATGTGGGGCCCTTGGGCCCTCGAAGGAGTCGGACACGACGAAGCCGCACCGACGCGCTGGTCCACCCCGGCCCGGCCGGGCCATCCTGACGAGACCCGCGCTTCTCCCGGCCTGATAGCCGGAGCACCCTCCGGGAGGCCTGAGGGAAGGAATGAGCCTCTGAGTGGCCTGATCGGGTCAATCCCTCTTCCCGCATCACGCTGCGTGCGGGACGCTCGCATGTGGCGGCACCCTTACGAGGAGGCATCAAGTGGTCGACGCGGATCAGACATTCGTCATCGTCGGAGGCGGTCTCGCCGGTGCGAAGGCGGCCGAGACGCTCCGGGCGGAGGGCTTCAGCGGCCGGGTGATACTGATCTGCGACGAGCGTGACCACCCGTACGAGCGCCCGCCCCTGTCCAAGGGCTTTCTGCTCGGCAAGGAGGAGCGGGACAGCGTCTTCGTGCACGAGCCGGCCTGGTACGCGCAGAACGACGTCGAGCTGCATCTCGGCCAGACCGTCGACCGGATCGACCGCGTCGCGAAGACCGTCCGCTTCGGCGACGACGGCACCCTCGTCCACTACGACAAACTCCTGCTCGCCACCGGCGCGGAGCCCCGCCGCCTCGACATCCCCGGCACCGGCCTCGTGGGCGTCCACCATCTGCGCCGCCTCGCCCACGCCGAGCGGCTCAAGGGCGTCCTCCAGCACCTCGGCCGGGACAACGGGCACCTGGTGATCGCGGGGGCCGGCTGGATCGGCCTGGAGGTCGCGGCGGCGGCCCGCGAGTACGGCGCCGAGGTGACCGTCATCGAACCGCATGTGACCCCGCTGCACAGTGTGCTCGGCCCGGAGCTGGGCAACGTCTTCGCCGAGCTGCACCGCGAGCACGGCGTCCGCTTCCGCTTCGGCGTCCGGCTCACCGAGATCGTCGGCCAGGACGGCATGGTCCTCGCCGTGCGCACCGACGACGGCGAGGAGCACCCGGCGCACGCCGTCCTCGCGGCGATCGGCGCGGCGCCGCGGACCGCGCTCGCGGAGTCGGCGGGGCTGGAGATCGCCGACCGGGCGCACGGGGGCGGTGTCGTCGTGGACGAGCGGCTGTGCACCTCCGACCCGGACATCCACGCGGCCGGCGACGTGGCCGCGTTCCCGCTGGCGCTCTTCGGCACCCGGATCCGGGTCGAGCACTGGGCCAACGCCCTCAACGGCGGCCCGGCCGCCGCCCGCGCCATGCTCGGCAGCGACGTCGTCTACGACCGGATGCCCTACTTCTTCACCGACCAGTACGACCTCGGGATGGAGTACAGCGGCTGGGCGCCGCCGGGCTCCTACGACGAGGTCGTCATCCGGGGCGACGCGGGCAAGCGGGAGTTCATCGCGTTCTGGATCAAGGAGGGGCGCGTCCTGGCCGGGATGAACGTGAACGTGTGGGATGTCACAGAGCAGATCCAGAAGCTGATCCGCTCCCAGGCCCAGGTGAACACGGAGGCGCTGGCGGACCCGCACATTCCGCTCGAAAGCCTCGTCCCTTGAGTGTCGGTCCGCCCCCGTAGAATCACCTCGTGGCAGGACGGATCAACGACGAGGACGTGAAGGCGGTACGGGACGCGGTCCCGATCGACGCCGTGGTCTCCGAGTACCTCCAGCTGCGCAACGCCGGTGGCGGCAACCTCAAGGGGCTGTGCCCCTTCCACGACGAGAAGTCGCCGTCCTTCCAGGTCAGCCCGAGCAAGGGACTCTTCCACTGCTTCGGCTGCCAGGAGGGCGGCGACACCCTCACCTTCGTCATGAAGGTGGACCACCTCTCCTTCTCGGAGGCGGTCGAGCGCCTGGCCGCCCAGGCCGGCATCACGCTGCGCTACGAGGAGGGCGGGTACAACCCCGCCCACCAGCGCGGTGAGCGCATCCGTCTGGTCGAGGCGCACAAGATCGCCGCCCAGTGGTACGCCGAGCAGCTCGCCACCAGCCCCGAGGCCGAGACCGGCCGGATCTTCCTCGCCGATCGCGGCTTCGACCAGGCCGCCGCCGTCCACTTCGGTGTCGGCTACAGCCCCCAGGGCTGGGACCACCTCACCCGCTACCTGCGCGGCAAGGGCTTCACGGATAAGGAGCTGGTCCTCTCCGGACTGTCGCAGGAGGGCCGCCGCGGTCCGATCGACCGGTTCCGGGGCCGGCTGATGTGGCCCATCCGGGACATCGGCGGCGAGGTCGTCGGCTTCGGCGCCCGCAAGCTGTACGAGGCGGACAACGGCCCGAAGTACCTGAACACGCCCGATACGGCGATCTACAAGAAGTCCCAGGTCCTGTACGGCATCGACCTCGCCAAGCAGAACATCGCCAAGTCCAGCCGGGCCGTCGTCGTCGAGGGCTACACGGACGTCATGGCCTGTCATCTGGCCGGTGTGACGACGGCCATCGCCACCTGCGGCACGGCCTTCGGCGGCGACCACATCAAGATCCTCCGCCGGCTCCTCATGGACAACGGCTCGGCCCGGGTGATCTTCACCTTCGACGGCGACGCGGCCGGCCAGAAGGCGGCCCTGCGCGCTTTCGAGGACGACCAGAAGTTCGCCGCCGAGACCTACATCGCGATCGCGCCCGACGGCATGGACCCTTGCGAGCTGCGCCTGGCCAAGGGCGACGAGGCGGTCGCCGACCTGGCCGAACCCCGCACCCCGCTCTTCGAGTTCGCGCTGCGGCAGATCGTGAGCCGCTACGACCTCGACACCCCGGCCGGCCGCGCGGCCGCCCTGGACGAGGCCGCGCCGATCGTCGCCCGCATCAAGAACAGCGGCGCCCAGCACGAGGTGGCCGTCGAACTCGCCGGTATGCTCGGCATCCTCGACACCCAGTTCGTGGTCAAGCGCGTGGCCCAACTGGCCCGCTGGGCCCGTGAGCGCGGTGGCAAGGGGCCGGTACCCTCGTCTCCGCAGCCGTACGAGGCCGCTCCCCGGTCGGCCTCCGGGGGCCCCGCGCTCCAGCTCCGCAACCCCGTCTTCGCCACCGAGCGCGAACTTCTCAAGCTCGCCCTGCAGCGCCCGGAACTGGTCTCACCGGCGTTCGACGCGTATGGCGTCGACGAGTTCACCGCCGCCCCGTACGCTGCCGTGCGCCAGGCCATCCTGGACGCGGGCGGCGCCGAGTACGGCATGCAGGACGCGCAGGAGTACCTGATGCGGGTCCGCGAGGCGGCCCCTGAGGACACGGTCCGCGCGATGGTCACCGAACTGGCCGTGGAAGCGATCATGCGCAGGGCCGTCGACGAGAACTACGCCGGTGAGCAGCTCGTGACCGTGCGCCGCCGTGCCGTGGAGCGCCGTGTCCAGGAGATCCAGATCACCGTCAGGCGGCTGGAGGCGGGGGGCGACCCGGCCCAGCTGGCCGCGGCGCGGAACGAACTGTGGGTCCTGCAGCAGTACGACCAATCCCTAAAGACGCGGGGTGCCACCGCCCTCTGAGGTGTCCTCGAACGCCGGTGCCACCGCCCGCACCAGGCGTTCCGCGAACTCCCGCTCCCTTTCGGCGAACTGGGGGTACTCGGTGGCGAAGTGGTTCCACTCGACGTACCCCGCGGCCTGCGCCACGTCCGCCAGGGTGACCTCCTTGCGGTGCCGGCCGGCCAGGGTCTCGCTGCCCGAGAGGTGGAAGACGCGCAGCAGCAGGTCGTAGGGGAGCGGGTGGCATTCGGCCAGGAGCACGGCGTCGTAGAGGTCCTTGCCCTGCGGGTACGCGTCGTCGATCAGCCACATGAGCTTCCAGGCGAGCGACAGCGCGGGTGTGGCCGCGAGCAGGACCGGGCCGCCGGGCAACTGCGCCGGCTCGGGCGGTTCGGGCAGCTCCTCGCCGAAGACGAAGTCGAGCTGGACGTGCCCGCCGGGCAGGCCGGGCGCCGACCAGGGCAGCATCAGCCGTCGGCCGGGCACGCGGTCGTAGGTCCAGATGTCCTCGACCACCGCGCCCCGCGCGCAGAGGGACACCCCTTCCCCGTGCGCCACGGCGAACGCCTCCGCCGCGGCCGCGACGCCGTCGAACATCCGCGGCGTCGCCGCGTCATGGATGTGCCACGAGCGCGGTACGACGACGAAGTCCAGGTCACCGGGCTCCCGGGCGGCCTCGCCGAACCAGGCCTCCATCAGTACGCTGCCGCGCAGCACCAGCGACTCGACCCACTCCGAGTCCGCGACCGCGGCCAGCACGAGGTGCAGCGCCCGCCGCCGGGCCGTATGCCAGGCCTCGCCCCGGGCCGGGTCGGCGAAGACGGGGTCGGTGGCCCGGTAGGCGTTCTGGTACTGCTTCAGGGCCGGCTCGAAGACGGACCGCTGCACGACGTCGTCACCGGGCACCCTGACCAGCGTCCTCGGCAGGTCCTGCGCCCGCCGGGTCACGTCGTCCAGGGGCTCCCGGGGGATCTCCGTGCTCCGCCATCCGAAGTCCTGCCAGGTCCCGCTCATGCCCGTACCTCCCGCGTCGGCCCGTCCTCGAGCCACCCCTCGTCCACCGACTCGTCGCTGTCGTGGAGCACGAACTCCCGCTCCACGGACAGCACGTCGAACCCGTCCAGCTCCGCCAGCAGCCGCTCCAGCGCCCGCCCCGCGTCCTCGTCCGCCACGCCCCGGCAGCGCTGCGTCACGAACCGTTCGTGCCGTCCGCCCTGCTGCACCCGCCGGGCGTTCCACGACAGGTGAGCGCCGTGCGGGACGACCCGTGCGGTCAGTGCGCCGAGGTCGGTGTCGGCGTCCAGCAGCAGCTTCACGTGGTGCTCGAAATACTGTCCGAGGGACCGCCCGACCCCACACGGCCCGGCCGGCACCTCCGGCGCCCACGGCGCCGACTCGATCTTCACCCGGACCGGCGCGAAGCCGTCCGCCCGCAGCGCCGCCACGGTCCGGTCCGCCCGCTCCGACTCCTCGGCGTACGACGTCGATCCGGCGAGGGTGAGCATCGGCTGCTGCCGCATCCGGCCGCGGGCCAGCACGATGTGCGTCAGCTTCAGCCCCGCGGCACCGGCCCAGACACGCAGCCGCTCCGCCTCGGCGGGGGCCGCGCAGTCGACGGTCACATGGGTTTCGTACAGGAGTCCGGACACCGGGAGATCGTCGCAGACCGGCCGGGGTGCGGCACCCGGGTTTTCCGGCCCTGGTCACCAACCGGTCACGAGCCGGATGCAAAAAGTCACCGCAAGCCCCTCGTGGCGGAGATGTGTCTTCCCCCACACTGGGGGCGGTGCCCGAGTCCCCAGGGCCTGTCCAGGAGCGCAGGCCGTCGACTCTTCGCTCCCGAAGTACCGCTGCCGCACACCTTGAGCAGCGATCATCCTGGAGGTCGCCCCCGTGCAGACCCAGACCCTCAGCCAGACCGACAGCAGCACCAGCGCCACCGCCGACGAGTCGGACGCCGAGTCCGACGTCCTCGTGGCCGTGCCCCCGCAGGGCCGCGCCCTCGGACACCCGGAAGGCGCCCCCGAGCCGGCGGAGCCGCCCGCCGAGGCACTGCGGGAGGAACCGGACGAGCCCGAGGCGCCGGAGGAGGCCCCCGAACCCGTCGAGGCCCCGCGCGCCGCCCGTGCCGACACCGGCGGGCCCTCCTCGGACCTGTTCCGGCAGTACCTGCGCGAGATCGGCCGCATCCCGCTGCTCACCGCGGCGGAGGAGGTCGAACTCGCCCGCCGGGTCGAGGCGGGGCTGTTCGCCGAGGAGAAGCTGGTCAGCACCCCCGACCTGGACAGCCAGCTCGCGCTCGACCTGGACCGGCTCGTCGTCATGGGCCGGATGGCCAAGCGCCGCCTCATCGAGGCCAACCTGCGGCTCGTGGTCTCCGTCGCCAAGCGGTACGTCGGCCGCGGCCTGACCATGCTCGACCTGGTGCAGGAGGGCAACCTCGGGCTCATCCGGGCCGTGGAGAAGTTCGACTACGCCCGCGGCTACAAGTTCTCCACCTACGCCACCTGGTGGATCCGGCAGGCCATGTCCCGCGCCCTGGCCGACCAGGCCCGCACCATCCGTGTCCCCGTGCACGTGGTGGAGCTGATCAACCGGGTCGTCCGGGTGCAGCGCCGCATGCTCCAGGAACGCGGCTACGAGCCGACGCCGGAAGAGGTCGCCGCGCATCTGGACCTGGCCCCCGAGCGGGTCGGCGAGGTGCTGCGCCTGGCCCAGGAGCCGGTGTCCCTGCACGCCCCGGTCGGCGAGGAGGACGACGTCGCGCTCGGCGACCTCATCGAGGACGGCGACGCCACGAGCCCTGTCGAGTCGGCCGCGTTCCTGCTGCTCCGCGAGCACCTGGAGGCCGTGCTCTCCACTCTCGGCGAGCGGGAACGCAAGGTCGTCCAGCTCCGCTACGGCCTGGCCGACGGCCGCCCGCGCACCCTGGAGGAGATAGGGCGCCTGTTCGGCGTCACCCGGGAACGGATCCGCCAGATCGAGTCGAAGACGCTGAACAAGCTCAGGGACCACGCCTTCGCGGACCAGTTGCGGGGATACCTGGACTGAGGGGGCCGCCCACCTGACGTGAGCGACCCCCCGGGAATCAGTCGACCTCGGCCACGGCCTGCGCGAACTGGGCCTTGTACAGCCGCGCGTACGCCCCGTTCAACTCCAGCAGCTCCGCGTGGGCGCCCTGTTCGACGATCGAGCCGTTCTCCATCACCAGGATCGTGTCGGCGTCCCGGATGGTGGAGAGCCGGTGCGCGATGACGAACGAGGTCCGCCCGTCGGCGAGTTTGGCCATCGCCTTCTGGATCAGCACCTCGGTGCGGGTGTCGACGGAGCTGGTCGCCTCGTCCAGCACCAGGATCGTCGGGTCGGACAGGAACGCCCGCGCGATGGTGATGAGCTGCTTCTCACCGGCGCTGACCCCCGTGCCCTCGTCGTCGATCACGGTGTCGTACCCCTCGGGCAGGGTGCGGACGAAGCGGTCCGCGTGGGCCGCCCGCGCCGCCTCCTCGATCTCACCCGGGGTGACCTCGCGCGAGGCGCCGTAGGCGATGTTGTCCGCGATGCTGCCGCCGAACAGCCAGGTGTCCTGCAGCACCATGCCGATCCCGGACCGCAGTTCGTCCCGGGACATCTTCCGGATGTCCACGCCGTCCAGGGTGATCCGCCCGCCCGAGACGTCGTAGAACCGCATCAGCAGGTTGACCAGCGTGGTCTTGCCGGCACCGGTCGGGCCGACGATCGCCACGGTCTGCCCGGGCTCCACCGTCAGCGAGAGGTCCTCGATCAGCGGCTTCTCCGGGTCGTACCGGAAGGACACGCCCTCCAGCGCCACCCGCCCGCGCAGTTCCGCCGGCCGCTCGCCCGGTACCGGATCCGCCTCCTGCTCCTCCGCGTCCAGGAGTTCGAAGACCCGCTCGGCCGAGGCGACACCCGACTGCACCAGGTTCGCCATCGACGCGACCTGCGTCAGCGGCATCGAGAACTGCCGCGAGTACTGGATGAAGGCCTGCACGTCACCGATGGACAGCGCGCCCGACGCGACCCTGAGGCCACCGACGACCGCCACCAGCACATAGTTCAGGTTCGACACGAACATCATCAGCGGCTGCATCACACCGCTGTTGAACTGCGCCCTGAACCCGGCCTCGTACAGCGCCTCGTTCTGCTCGGCGAACTGCTTCGCCGACTCCTGCTGCCGCCCGAACACCTTCACCAGGGTGTGCCCGGTGTACATCTCCTCGACGTGCGCGTTCAGCTTGCCGGTGGAGCGCCACTGCTGCACGAAGTGCGGCTGCGACCGCTTGCCGATCCGGGTGGCGACCACGAACGACAGCGGCACCGTCACCAGCGCGACCAGCGCGAGGATCCAGGAGACCCAGAACATCATCGCGAGCACGCCGATGATGGTCAGCACCGAGTTGATCAGCTGGCCCATCGACTGCTGCAGCGTCTGCCCGATGTTGTCGATGTCGTTGGTGGCCCGCGAGAGCACCTCGCCGCGCTGGCGCTTGTCGAAGTACGACAGCGGCAGCCGGGACAGCTTCGTCTGCACGTCCTCGCGCATCCGGTACATCGTGCGGTTCACGGCCCGGTTGACCAGCCGGGTGGCGATCGCCATCAGCAGACCGGCGACCAGGAAGGTGCACAGCGCGAGCAGCAGGACGTTCCCGACGGCATCGAAGTCGATGCCCTTGCCGGGGGTGAAGTCGGTGCTCTTCAGCATGTCCGCGATGGAGCCCTGGCCCCGCTCGCGCATCGACTGGAGCACCTGCTCCTTGGTGGCCCCGGCCGGCATCTTCCGGCCGATGATGCCGGCGAACACCAGGTCGGTGGCCCTGCCGAGGATCTTCGGGCCGATCACGTTCAGGGCGACGCTGACGACCACGCACAGCAGCAGGGCGTAGATGGTGACCCGTTCGGGCCTGAACCGGGCGACGAGCCGTTTGCCCGAGCCCTTGAAGTCCATCGAGCGCTGGTCGGGGCCGCCCCCGGCCATCATGCGTCCCATGGGCCCGGCCATCAGGCAGCCTCCGCTTCCGTGAGCTGGGAGAGCACGATCTCCCGGTACGTCTCGTTGCCCGCCATCAGCTCGTGGTGCCGGCCGGTGCCGACCACCAGGCCCTCGTCCAGCACGACGATCCGGTCCGCGTCCCGGATGGTCGCCACACGCTGGGCGACGATGACGACGGTCGCCTCGGCGGTCTCCTGGGCGAGCGCCGAGCGCAGCGCCGCGTCCGTCGCGTAGTCGAGCGCGGAGAAGGAGTCGTCGAAGAGGTAGATCTCCGGGCGCTGTACCAGCGTGCGGGCGATGGCGAGGCGCTGGCGCTGACCGCCCGACACGTTGGTGCCGCCCTGCGCGATCGGCGCGCCCAGGCCGCCCTCCAGCTTCTGCACGAAGTCCTTGGCCTGTGCCACCTCCAGCGCGTGCCACAGTTCCTCGTCGGTGGCGTCCGGGTTGCCGTAGCGCAGGTTGGTCGCGACCGTCCCCGCGAAGAGGTACGGCTTCTGCGGCACGAGCCCGACGGTCTTCGCGAGCAGCGTCGGCTCGACCTGCTGGACGTCGACACCGTCCACCAGGACCTCGCCCTCGGTGGCGTCGAACAGCCGCGGGACCAGGCCGAGCAGCGTCGACTTGCCGCTGCCGGTCGAGCCGATGACGGCGGTCGTCTCACCCGGCCTGGCCACCAGGTTGATGGACTTCAGCACCGGCTCCTCGGCACCCGGATAGCGGAAGCCGGCGCCCCGGATCTCCAGATGCCCGTGCCGGCGCAGCTCGACGACCGGGGAGAGCGGCGGCACCACGCTCGAGTCGGTCTCCAGGACCTCCTGGATGCGCTCGGCGCACACCTCCGCGCGCGGCACCATCATGAACATGAAGGTGGCCATCATCACGGACATGACGATCTGCATCAGATAGGCGAGGAACGCGGTCAGGTCGCCGATCTGCATCCCGCCGCTGTCGATGCGGTGCGCGCCGAACCACACCACTGCGATCGACGACAGGTTCACCACCGTCATGACGATCGGGAACATCAGCGCGAGCATCCGGCCGGTGGCCAGCTGCATCTCGGTCAGGTCGCCGTTCGCCTTCCCGAACCGGCCCTGCTCGTACTCGTCCCGGACGAAGGCGCGGATCACCCGGTTGCCGGTGATCTGCTCGCGCAGCACCCGGTTCACCGTGTCCAGGCGGACCTGCATGGACCGGAACAGCGGCCGCAGCCGGCGCACGATCAGCGTCACGGAGATGCCGAGCACGGGCACGACGGCGATGAGCACCGCGGACAGCGGCACGTCCAGGCCGAGCGCCAGCACGATCCCGCCGACACACATGATGGGCGCCGACACCATCAGCGTGAACGTCATCAGGGCCAGCATCTGGACCTGCTGCACGTCGTTGGTCGTACGGGTGATGAGTGAGGGCGCCCCGAAGTGACCCACCTCACGGGAGGAGAAGGACTGCACCCGGTCGAACACGGCGCCGCGCACGTCCCGGCCGAGCGCGGAGGCGGTGCGGGCGCCGTAGTACACGGCACCGATGTTGCAGACGACCTGGGCCAGCGAGATGCCGATCATCAGGGCGCCGAAGGACAGGATGTAACCCGTGTCCCCCTTCACGACGCCGTTGTCGATGATGTGCGCGTTGAGTGTGGGCAGGTAGAGGGTGGCGCAGGTCTGCAGGAACTGCAGCAGCACCAGGAGAGCTATGGGTTTTTTGTAGGGCCTGAGGTAGGTCCGCAGAAGTCGTATGAGCACGCTACGTCTCTCGGAGTCGCCGGTAGGGGCTGGTCGGTTGCCCCTGGCCCCTATCGTCGAACACCCCACCCGCGTTACCTCAACCGATTAACCCAACAGCGGTGCCTTTACGGCCTTGTGGGTTTGCAGCTCTATGGGCGAAATGCCCCGGGGTGGGTCTGCTCCCGCACCGACACGAACTGCTGCCGCACGGCCTGCCCCACAGCCAGTTGGTCGCCCGGCTCCAGGACCTGCGCGGCCGGCCCCGGCCAGGCCGGCGGGGTGCGCGGGTCGAGTGTGCCCTGCGACACACCGAGCGCCCACGCGGCCTGCCGGGCCGCGCCGATCGCCGCGTAGTCCGCGGGCTGCGGTACGACCACCTGCGCGCCGAACAGCGACGGCGCCGCGGCCTGTACGGCGGGCAGCTCGGCGGCCTGGCCCAGCAGGAAGACCCGCCGCACCTCCACGCCCCGCCCGCGCAGCACGTCCAGCGCGTCGGCCAGCCCGCACAGCATGCCCTCGAACGAGGCCCGCGCCAGATGCTCGGGCTTCATCGACTCGCGCCGCAGCCCGGCGAGGGTCCCGGCGGTGTGCGGCAGGCTCGGCGTCCGCTCACCCTCCAGGTACGGCAGGAGCACCAGCCCGTGCGACCCCGGAGTCGACTTCATCGCCAGCTCGGACAGGCTCTCCAGGTCCGGCAGGCCGAGGAGTTCGGCGGTGCCGCGCAGGGTGCGTACGGCGTTCAGGGTGGTGACGACCGGCAGGTGCATGCCGGTGGCGTCGGCGAGGGACGTGATCATCCCGGCCTGGTCGGCGAGCGCCTCCGGGTGCACGGCCATCACGGACCCGGAGGCCCCGAGCGACACGACCGCGTCCCCGAGCCCGATCCCGAGCCCGAACGCGGCGGCCATGGT
Source organism: Streptomyces sp. NPDC101165 (assembly GCF_044768135.1). Classification (NCBI taxonomy): domain Bacteria; kingdom Bacillati; phylum Actinomycetota; class Actinomycetes; order Kitasatosporales; family Streptomycetaceae; genus Streptomyces; species Streptomyces sp. NPDC101165. The sequence goes on from NZ_JBIWPG010000002.1 coordinate 668,291, forward strand.
CTCCCCGGTCCCGGCCGAGATCAGCAGCCCCTCCGGGGTCGTACCGGCCGCGTCCGCCGGGCCGATCACCTCGGGCAGCATCGCCTGGTGGCCGAGCGCCAGCTCGACCAGGTCGGGCCGGTAGCCGCCGGTCGCGGCGGACCAGTACCCGGTGCCGGAGGCTCCGCCGCGGTCGGTGGTCCGGCGCACGGGCCGCCCCAGCAGCTGCCACACCAGCCAGTCATGAGCCTGCAGCAGGGCGGCGATCCGGTGGGCGTTCTCCGGTTCGTTCTTCGCGAGCCAGCGCAGCTTGGTCACCGGCTGCGCGGCCTGCGGCACACAGCCGACCGCCTGCGCCCAGGCCTCCCGGCCGCCGAGCGCGTCGATGAGGTCGGCCGCCGCGACCTGCGCCCGCTTGTCGCCGCCGACCAGCGCCGGACGCACCGTGTTGCCCTGCGCGTCCAGCGGAACCAGCGCGTTCTGCTGCGAGGAGACACCGATGGCCTGCACGCCCTCCAGCAGGCCGCCCCCCGCGGCCTCGCCCAGGGACAGCAGCCAGGCCTGCGGATCCACGTCGCTGGGCCGCCCGCCCGCGCCTTCCGGCGTCTCCACCGGATGCGGGGCGTACCCCTGCCTGAGTACGGCGCCCGTGTCGGCGTCACAGACGACGATGCGCGTGAAATCGGGCGAGCTGTCCAACCCGGCGACTATCCCCATGTCCAAAATTCTGCCGCATCGCTGCGCCTGCCATGGCCGTGGGCGCCGACTCGTTGCGGGGCGCGTGTCGGTCGGCGGGCGCGGGCCGTGTGTGAAGGCCCCCTACGTGTTGCTCGTGCCCCAGTCGTCCTCCGGGAAGCCGTTGGTGTTGCGCTCGCGGAGGGAGCGGACGCGTTGGGTCACCGAATCGGGGACATGGTCGCCGACCTTGTGGGTGACCGTGTGGAAGGCCTTGCCCGCGTACACGCGGCCCTGCTGGGCGGCGGTCTCCGCGGTGTTGCGTACGGCGGGGTTCTGCGCGATCTGACGAGCGGACTTCTTCAGCTGCTCGTAGCGCTCGCGTCCCGCCCTCGTGCCGAGTACGTAACCGAGGGCCAGTCCGGCGACGAACGTGAGCCGGTAGCGCATGGCTGCCACCCTTCCCTGGGGTAGGTCTGTGGTGCGGCGTTCGGGACCGGGGGGAACCGATTGGCGGAGCACCCCCCTGCTTGCGCTAATGTATGTGTCGCAGCGAGCGCCCGCCGCCTGGCGAACACCCAGGTAGGTACGTTCGATGCAACGAGGCGATCCTCCGTAGCTCAATTGGCAGAGCAGCCGGCTGTTAACCGGCAGGTTACTGGTTCGAGTCCAGTCGGGGGAGCTTCGGTCCTCCGTAGCTCAATTGGCAGAGCAGCCGGCTGTTAACCGGCAGGTTACTGGTTCGAGTCCAGTCGGGGGAGCACGCTGAACGAGGACCCTTCGGGGTCCTTTTTCATGTCCGCGGGAACCACGGCGCGCGCGTCGAAGTCCTCAAGGTCAGGAAGCAGCGCAGAAGCCGACCATCCGAAGCAGGAGATCGTATGAGCGGCTATGCTGCGGCAGACGGCGCGCACACATGTACGCGACACGCCGCTATGGGGCGGTAGCTCAGCCGGTTAGAGCAGCGGACTCATAATCCGTCGGCCGTGGGTTCGAGTCCCACCCGCCCCACCAGGCGCCGTAGGCGCAGAAACGATGTGACGTCTCCTGACGTCAGGACGGTGGTCGACACGCCGACGCGGCGATCACCGTTCACCCGCCCGGGCCAGATCCGCGAGGCCGCCGTAGTCGGGATACCTCCTTCGCAGGAAATCCTTTCTCCCTTTTCGATGCGCGGATGTGTGTGGGTTCGGGAATTGCCCCGCGGCGGTCAATATCTGCCGAATTGATCACGCATTATTCGCGGCTTCCCATGTCCGGTTCCGGCGCCGGCCCGCGCCGCCCGAGGCCGCGGACGGGGCGACTGGCCCCGCCCGGTGCCGGTGGGGCACCGTGCAGGCCGCTGCAGTGGCTCGTCGGGGGTGGTGCGGCCGCTGCGGCCGTCCTCGGCCGGCGCGCGGCCTCGGGCGGTTGCTCGTGCTCGAAACTCGTGCCCGAAAAGGAAAGCTTTCTGTTCTCGGAACGTGAGCAGAACCTTTAGACGCCGTCACCCGGCACTGACGTCGCACCCAATTCCGGAGCGCGCGGAAAGCGGAAATCGGCGAAGAAGGGATGAGAATGCCCGCCGGGCGACCAGGTCGTCCAGCCGCTGGAGGCGCCGGTGGCGGCCGCAGTCGCGAGCTGGTCGACGCCCTGCGCACCCGCCGTGCCCGGATCACCCCGGACCGGGCCGGGCTGCCCTCGCCCGAGGTCCTGGAAGCCCTGGTGCGCAGCCTGCAGCTCGACGCTGCGGAGCGGGACACCTCACCGACCTGCCGGCCCGGCCCGCACCGGTCCGCCGCGCCCCGGCCGCCCCGCAGCGGGTCCGTCCGGGTCTGCACCTCATGCTGCGGACCCTCGACCACGTGCCCGCCTTCATCCTCGGCCGGCGCACCGCCGTCGTGGCCTCCAACCACCCGGCCCGCTCCTACCTGCCGGACCCCGGGGCCCGCCGTCGGGTCGGCGATCTGCACTCGCCCACGAGTCCTTCCAGGTCCCCGGAGACGCCGACCGGACCCTGTGCGTCCACACCGTCGAACCTGGTTCCGACACGCCCAGGCGCTGACCCTGCTGAGCAGTTGGACCGTCTCGCCGAACTCCCGGGAACCAGCGGGCTGATCGGCCGCCCGCACCCGGCGGCATACTGTGCGCATGGAACGCATAGGGGGCTACCTCGTCGAGCGGAAGCTCGGTGAGGGAGGGATGGGGACCGTCTTTCTCGCGCGGACGCGGGGCGGTCGGGCGGTCGCGCTGAAGGTCGCCAGGACCGAGCTGGCGGCGGACCCGGTCTTCCGCGAGCGGTTCCGCAGCGAGGTCGAGGCGGCCCGTACGGTCGGCGGCTTCCACACGGCGCCGGTGGTGGACGCGGACGTCGACGGTGATCCGCTCTGGCTGGCGACCGCCTACATCCCCGGCCCCACCCTCGCGGCCCGGCTCGCCGCCCAAGGCGCCATGGACGAACAGCAGTTGCGGTCGCTGGCCGCCGCCCTCGCCGAGGCGCTGGAGTCCATCCACTCCTGCGGTCTGGTGCACCGCGATCTCAAGCCGGGCAACATCATCATGGCCGAGGACGGGCCGCGCGTCCTCGACTTCGGCATCGCCCGGGCCGTCGAGTCCACCCGCCTCACCGCCACCGGCACCGCCTTCGGCACGCCCGGCTTCCTCGCCCCCGAACAGGCCCTCGGCAACGATGTGACCGGCGCCGCCGACGTGTTCGCCCTCGGCGCCGTCCTGGTCGCCGCGGCCGGCGGCAGCGCCTGGGGCGAGGGCACGCCCATGGGGCTGATGTACCGCTCCGTGCACGAGCCGCCGAACATGTCCGCCGTACCCGCCGGGCTGGTCGACCTGGTGTCGTCATGCCTGGCCAAGGACCCCGCGGACCGGCCGACGCCCACCGACCTGCTGGACCGGCTGACCGGGGAACCGCAGGAGCGGACCCCGCCGGCCGAGACGCCGTACACCCCGACGGTCGCCGCACCCACGACGCCCCGTCACCGGGCGGCACCGCCCGCGTCGTCCTGGACGCCCCCGCACCAAGCGGCCACGCCGGCCACACCCCCGATGTCCCCGCACCTCCCCCCGCAGCCCGCGACCCCGCCGCAGGTCCCGTACGGCTTCGGACCGCCGCTTCCGTACGGCGCACCGGAGGTCGAGTTCGCCGACCGCGATTCCCGGGTCGTCGTGAACGCGACCGGCGTGATCCTCGAAGTCGGCGGTGCCGCGGCGGACTTCGAGTGGGCGGAGATCGCCGGTGTCGTACGTACACCCTCCCCGCGCGGCAGCCGGCTCACCGTGACGGTGCGGTTGTGGGACGGCGGCGTGTACTCCTGCGAGCTGAACGCCCGCCGCTCGGCCCGGCTCGCCGAATGGATCGCCCACCTCGACCACGTCCTCGGCCGCTACCTGGCCGGCCGGTAGCCGTTCAAGAACCAATACATGGCCTGTACTTGGCTTGGAGATGCTCTGTCCTGGGCACGCACCTCCTACGGAAGCTGCCGAAGGGGCGGTGCCGGCAGAAGGAGGGCGTCATGGACCGTCGGATCCGAGTACGTGTCATTCGTCGGCCCTCCGCCCCGCGCGGGCAGGAGATCGACCGCAGGACGCCCTCGGGGCGCATCCTGCCGTACTGACGACCTGAGGAACGGCCGCCTCAGGCGGCCAGCGGGTCGAGGAGCAGCGGCGCGATCCGGCCCTCCATCATGGCCCCGAGACCCTGTACGGCACATACGTCGGGCCGTTCGGCGATGTGCACCGGGATGCCGGTGGCCTCGCGCAGCATCTGGTCCAGGCCGGGCAGCAGCGCGGAGCCGCCCACCATCATGATCCCGCGGTCGGCGACGTCGGCCACCAGGTCGGGCGGGCAGTCGCGCAGCACCCTGCCGATCCCGTCCAGGACCGCCGTCAGCGGGGTCTGGATCGCGTCGCGCACGGCGGCGGTGTCGACGCGCACGCTGCGCGCGAGCCCCGTGGCCACGTCCCGCCCGTGGATCTCCGTCGAGGCCGGCCCGTGCGGGGTGAGCCCGTTGCCGGACAGGGCGAGCTGCAGCGGCCGTACGGCCTGGCTGGGCAGCATCAGCTCGTGCTCGTGCCGCAGATGCTGCACGATCGCGTGGTCCACGGCCTCCCCGCCCACCGGGACCCGCTCGGCGACCACGATGGACCCCAGCGACAGCACGGCCACCTGCGTGGCCGCCGCCCCGCACACCATGATCATGTTGGCCTCGGGCAGCTCCACGGGCAGTCCGCACCCCACCGCGGCCGCGATCAGCGTGTCCACCAGCTCCACCCGACGCGCACCCAGCCCGACCAGCGTCTCGATCGTCGCCCGCTGGGCCAGCGGGTCCGCGCCGTGCGGGGTGCAGGCCGCCGCGCGCAGCCGGGGCTTGCGGCGCAGCGTCCTGCGCATCTTGTCGCCGAGCAGGTGGCGCAGCATGCGCTGGGCCATCTCGATGTCGACGACCGTGCCGCCGGAGACGGGCCGTTCGACCCTGATGTAAGCCGGCGTCTTCCCGGTCATCTTCTCCGCGAACTCGCCCACCGCGATGAGGGAACCGGTACGCGTGTTCACGGCCGCGACCGAGGGCTGGTCGACGACGAGACCGGCACCCTTCACATACACCCGGGTACGGGCCGCACCCAGATCGACGGCGAAGTGGCAACGGCGCAGCTGGTCCAGACTGACGGTCACGGCAGGTCCTCCCGAGTGCGCAGGCTTTGCGGCCGGACGGCGGCTTCTTTCGCATCCTCTGGGGGATTCCGACGGCGCGCCTGCGGGAGGGGGCCGGGTGGGGAGCGGCTGAATGGGGGGTTTCAGAGGGAGCGGGCGGCTTCCAGGAGAGGCTCGAGGGACGAGACGGTGACGTCGCTGCCCTCCTCGCGCAGGCGCTGCCGCCCGGCGGAGGTGGGGGCGTATCCGACGAAGGGGAGGCCGAGCTGCTGGGCGGCGGTGAGTTCGGCGATCGAGGAGCTGACCAGCACGCCCGCGGCGACCGGCGTGCCCTGGGAGTTCAGTGCGCGCTGAAGGCAGTCGGGGTGGGGCATCAGCAGCCCGAGGTCGTCGTGGCGGCTGTGGATCCCCGTCAGGGGCAGACGGTAGGGCTCCAGGTAGCGGTGGACGGCCTGTGCGCACACGTCCGTCACCACGCCGACGCGACGACCGGAACGGTGCAGGGCGCGGACGAGCGCGACGGAGCGGTGCGTCGTGGGCGCGTCGGGAACGGCATCCAGTTCGAGGTCGTCGAGGCGTGCCCGCAGCTGGGGGCCGAGCGGGTCGTGGGCGAAGGCGCGCAGCAGGTCCAGCGGATGCACGAACGCCTCCCGGCCCGCGGCGCCCGTGACGGCCAGTGGCCGGCCCCGCAGCGCGGCTTCGGGGTCGCGGTGCTCGGCGACGACGGACAGCAGGTCGAGGGCCGCCTCACGTGCCGTCTGCGCGGAGAACAGCCGGGCGAGGGGACCGTCGAAGCCGATCAGCACGGTTTCGGCGTCGGCGAGCACGGACGACAGCCGGCGCCGCGACGGGGTCGACTGCTCCGGCACCGGCGCGGGCAGCCCTTCCGGGGTCAGATGCACGGAGTACGACACCGAAAGCCCCGGCACCGGCCAGCTGGACACTCCGGCGTTCACCGCCCGCTGGGCCGCGCCGGCACGGCGCAGCGGATGACGGCGGGTGATGCGGACCGCCGCGTCGCGCAGATGCTCCAGCAGAAGCCCGGAGATGCCGTCGGTCCCCCCGCGGACGAAGGCGACCGGATCGTCGACATGCCAGGACAGCTCCACCGCGGCGGTGAACGCGCCCTTGCCGGAGCTGGGCAGAGGCACCGTGTGACGGGCCTGCCGCGGGGTGAGGTCGACCGAGTAGCAGGTCTCCGGGCGGGGCGGCCGGGTGCCGTACGGCTGGACCGGGTTGAGCAGCGTGAACGGGCCGTCCGGCTGTGTGTGGACGATGGCTGTGCGGCCCGGGGTGGGAATGCCGAGCTGGTGCAGGTCGTGGGTGATGAAGGGGCCCTGGACCAGGTCGTGTTCCGCCGGTTCGGCGGATGCCGGCAGAAGGAAGCAGTACCAGCCGCTCGGCGGGGTGTCCGTGGCGTCGTCGGGGAACAGCGGCCTGAAGCGCACGGAACCCTGGGCGGCGGAACTGGCGGCGAAGGCCTCGTACAGCGCGGGCGGTACGACGACCATGACGTCCGTGGGTGCATCCGGCGGTTGGGCGGGCGACTGCCCGAACGTCACGTGGAGGCGTGGCGGATCGGTCAGCCGGGCCAGCGCATGCGGGAGTTCGCGCAGGACGGCCACCAGGACGGGGAGCAGAAAGACGCCGTGCTCGATACGCACCAGGTAGCCGTCCGGGCGGACGAGCACCGCGTACTGGCGGGGAGTGAGGGAGCCGCGCGCGAGGATCTCATGCACCGTGGCTTCGAGGGTGATGCGGGCTTCGGGGCGGCCGGCGAGTTCGTCGGTCCTGAAGTAGATCTCGGGGTGGTTGTCGATGGGCTCTTCGGCCAGGGCGCCGAGCGTACGGCGCAGGGCGTTGAGGTCGTCCCGGGTGTGCCGGGCGACCGGTCCCGGAACGCCGTCGAGCGGCTCGCCGCGCCACAGCCCCAGGGCCTCCTGCGCCAGTCGGCGGCTGCGTGCCAGGTCTCCGGCGGTGCGGGACCGCTCGGCCTCGTCGGCCAGGCGGCGGACGCGGAAGACGTCGTAGTCGTCACGGCCGGACACGCGGTCCAGCCGCAGGGCGTATCCGCCCTCGGTGGTCACCGCGTCCGGCCCGAGCAGGTGACGCAGCCGGCTGAGGTACGTGTCCAGGAGGTCACGTGAGCCGTGGCGGTCGGGCGGTCCCCAGAGTCCGGTGGCCAGCTCGTCGTGCGTGGCGGGCTCGCCGTGGTGGAGCAGCAGCACACACAGCAGCGCCTGTTCTTCGGGGTGGTCGAGGGCGAGGGGCACGCCGTCCCGGGTGACGCGGAGCGGGCCGAGGAGGGAGAAGCCGAGGGTGCGCTCCCGGTGCGGGGGCAGACGGAGGAGCCGGTCGGCGCCGCGCAGCTGGGTCTCCAGGCTGTCGGAGAGGAGTTCCGTGACGGCCGTGTCCAGTTCCTCCTCGAGCCCTCGGGGAAGGGACAGGCTCCCTGGAAATAGCGGGAGTTGCTGGTCGCCGGACAGGCCTCGGTGCATGGCGCGCACGATGTGCCCCAACGCCCGTAGATCGTCCCCGCGGCCTCCGATGCCGAAGGAACTGACGTCCAGGACCGGCCCGCGCGGTGTGAGGACGACGTGCGACGCGACCAGCCCCCCATGCGGCCCCGCCTGCGCGTGCAGGGCGTTCACGGCCTCGACGAGAGAAGGGACGAGGGCGACGAGTTCGCCTGCGGGCAGGCCGTGCGGTGCGCTCTTGAGCCGCTGGTACAGACTCCGGCCGTCGAGGAACTCCCGGACCAGGTAGGGCACATCGCCCTCCGTGCCGCAATCCCTGATGGCCGCGATCCCCGGATGGTCGACGTGGCTGAGCCGCTGGGCGATGTCCGCGAAGCCGATGCGGAGCCAGTCCGGCGGACGCAGGTACAGCCGCACCAGGACCGTCTCGCCCCCCTGCCGGGTGTCCTGAGCGACCCAGTCCGTGCCCTGCGATCCTGTCGGTCGGACCAGCAGGTACCGCCCCGCGAACAGCCCGCCCCGCCCGGCGGAATCGGACAGCCGCCGCAGGCTGTCCTGGCTGACCGTCGCGAACGCCTCGCCGTCCACGCCGGTGCCGGTGCCGGACGGCGCCGCCGTCGAGGCCCGGAACTCGCCCGGCGCCCGCCCCGCCCGCCGGTCGATCAGTTCGCCGATGCGGTCCAGGAGTTCGGTGGTGCGATGGCGGGCGGAGCGCGGCAGGCTGAGCAGGAGCAGGTCCCGCACGCCGTCCCGGAAGGCGTAGGAGCCGGGCGGGCCGCCGGGGACGGTGGCGAGCATGCCGCTGAGGATGACCTCGGCCAGGTGCTGGGGCCGCGGATCCGGTTCGAGGGCGGCCTGGACCAGGCGCATGACGGGCAGGTCGGGGCGGCCCACCGCGAGATGGCCGGCCAGCCGGAACGCCTCGGGGGAGGCGGTCGCGCGGAACCGCAGGACCAGCTCCTCGGCGGACAGCAGGCCGACGTCCGTACGGTCACCGGAGCGGGCCGGCAGTGGGCGGCCCAACTCCGCGACCGCGGCCGGGAACTCCGCCCCGCCGGCGGTCGTGAGCAGCGCGGCCCAGTGCGCCAGCCACGCCGGCTCGGACTCCAGCACGGGGAGGGGGACGGCGTCGTAGCGCTCAGGGAGGCCCCTCGGCCCGTACGGCACCGTGGAGTCGTCGGGCTCGTGGTGCTCGTGCTGCTCCGGCCGTTCGTACGGCGTGAACGTGAGCGTCGCCGCGGCGGCCGCAGGGTGCGGTGCCGACAGACGGCCCGGCGTCGTCGGCAGGGCCGTGTCCCGCCACAGGTGTTCCGGGAGGGGCTGTACGACGGCCAGGGGCATCCGGCGCGCCCAGCGGAGCAGGGTGTCGTACCAGAGGGTGCCGGCGGGACCCTCCCGCCACTGCGGGCCCATGCAGTCGCTGATCACGAGGGTGACCGTGCGGCCGTCCGCGGGGGCGTGCGCGCCGTGGCCGTGGACCGTGCCGTCCGGTGCGGCGCGCAGCAGCGTCACGGTGCGGAAGATGCCCGACTGGGCGAGCGCCGTGTGCAGTTCGTGGACGAGGGGCCGCCAGACGGGCATCGTCGGCCCGGTGTCGTACACCAGGTTCAGCCGCAGCCAGCGCTCCTGGGCGGGGCGCAGCACCGGCAGCCAGAACTCGGGGGCCGCACCGATGCGGGCGATGCGGTCGGCCGTCGCCCGCTCGTCCAGCCGGTGACCGGAGGGGGCGTCGGTACGGCGTTTGAGGGGGCGGAGGGCGCGTTGCAGACCCAGCGGGTGGCGGAGCATCGGGGGTGCCGGTGCCAGCAGGGAGGCGTGCGTGCCGGGTGCGGAGGGGGTGCGGGACGGCAGGTGGAGCGGGACGCGGGGTGGATCGGGGGGTGCGGTCGGGGCGGGATCGGGTGCCGCCGGGGCGGCCGGGGGTTCCTCCTGCGGGGGCCGGGGCTGCTCCCGCGGTGTGTCCGGGGCGGGCTCCGGGGCCGGCTCCGGGGCTGAGGTCCGCCGCTCCTCGTCGCCCGGCTCCAGCTGTCGGGCCAGCCACAGCAGTTCCGCCAGCTCCAGCGGGGCCGGGCGCACGCCGTCCGCCGCCGCGGCCAGGACGTCGGCCAGCCGGGCGAGCGGGTCCGGGGACCCGGGACGGTCAGAACGCATCGGAGCGCTGGGCCTCGCCGAGGTACGGCATGAGCTGTTCCGCCAGGTCGTCCAGGGAGTCGGCCGGCAGGTCGGAGGAGCGGGCCAGGTAGATCGCGTTGAGCAACTGGTCGGTGGCCAGGTCGCCGCCGCTCGCGCGGGACAGGAACCGGTCGATCAGGTCCTGCGCGTAGCCGTCGGGTTCGCCGTCGAAGTGGGCGCGGACGATGTCGGCGAGGTGGGAGTCGTCGGGCTGGCGCAGCCGCAGGGTGACGCAGCGGCGCAGGAAGGCGGGCGGGAACTCACGCTCGCCGTTGCTGGTGAGGACGACGAAGGGGAAGGCCCGGCAGCGGACCCGGCCGCGTTCGACCGGCACGCGTTCGTGGGTGCCGTCGACCATGACCGTGGCCTGCGGGTCCTCGTCCCCGGACCCGGACGACCGGACCAGCTCCGGGATCTCGTACTGGCCTTCCTCGAGGACGTTCAGGAGATCGTTGGGCAGGTCCAGGTCGCTCTTGTCGATCTCGTCGATGAGCAGGGCGCGGGGGCGGGCGTACGGGAGGAGGGCGGTGCCGAGGGGGCCGAGGCGCAGGTGGTCCTCGATACCGGACTCGGGTGCTGTGGCGCCGGGGGTCCGGGTGGCCGCCGCCTGGCGGGCCGCGTACAGGCGGGAGAGGGGGTCGTACTGGTACAGGCCGTCGTGCAGGGTGCTGCGGCTGGTGATGTTCCAGCGCAGGACCGGGCCGAGTTTCAGCTCGCGGGCCACCGCGTAGGCCAGGGAGGACTTGCCGGTGCCGGGCGGGCCGGTGACGAGGAGGGGGCGGCGCAGATAGAGGGCCGCGTTGACCAGCTGGACGGTCTGCGCGGTGGCCCGGTAGGTCGCGGCACGGTGGGCGCGGTCGGGGGAGGTGGCCGCGGTGTCGGCGGCGTCGGCGGGCGTGTCCAGTTCGGGGCCGCCGTCGAAGGCCCGCCAGGGCGGGGGCGCGGGCAGCTCGGTGATGCCGTCGTGCGGCTCCTTCGTGCCGGTGTACACGGGCCACAGGGGCATGGGTTCGTTCTCCGTGGGGGGGGTCAGGCGACAGGGGTGTGCAGGCTGGCCGGGGGTTCGGGGAAGCAGCGCGGGTCGTCCCACAGGAGCTGGACGTCCCGGGCCCAGTGCCGGTCCGGGTCGTCGGCGGCCTCCACCTCCTCCCGCAACGTCTGGATGAGACGGGGAAGTTCGGCGGGCGAGGCGCCGTGGAGGTACGGGACGAGTCCGTCGAGGAAGGCGGTACCCGCGCAGGGCGTCCCGTGGTCGGCGCCGGGGCAGCCCGAGCGCGGCCACAGGAGGACCGGTACGGGGGTGTTCAGACCCGCCTCGAAGTGGTCCGGCGCGGCGACGGGCGGGGTGGCGTACAGCGCCAGCTCGGCCTCCTTGTCGCGGAGCCGCTTGCGCAGGCCGGCCGGGCGTTCCCGGTTGCCGCAGTCGACGCGGTGCACGGTCGGGGACGTGAATCCGCTCCCCGACCTCTGCCACTTCTTGCCCAGTTGGTGGCGCAGGCGGGCGCTGTGGTGGCGGGACCGGTCCGCGACGACCAGGGGGTGGGCGCACCCCAGGGGCGTGGAGTCGTCGGGACCGCACTCCCACCCGGCCACCGGCTCGTTCAGCCACTCACGCGGCAGTACGAACGTGATCAACTCGTCGGCCCCGGGCGCCAGGTGGGTGAACGCCTCGTCCACACACTCCTGGACGTAGGCCCGCACGCGGGCTCGGGGCAGCCGGACCGCGCCCACGGGCCGGCGCAGTCCGTCGCGATACGCGGACACCTCGACCGTGACCTGGTCGGCGCCGGCGCCGCTGCGGTCCAGCTCGACCAGGATGGGGGACCAGGAGACAGCGGCGCAGGCGGGGGATGCGGACAGCAGCTCCTCCAGCCGGTCGGCGAACCTCGCCACCGCGTCCGGGTCCTCGACCTCCCAGTGCACGTACCCGGCCGCCGACCGCAGCGAGGTGAAGCCGTCCGGCGGCAGGGGCGGGCCGAAGGGGCCCACGGCGTCCATGTACAGCCGGTTCGGGTCGCAGTCCAGACCGGCGTCCGCCGCCCGTCGCACCAGCCCGTACAGCCGTCTCGCCGCGTCGGGGGAGTCACCGTGGGCCGGGACCAGCTCGCCGAAGCCCGGCCAGTGACGGGCCAGCACCTCCGTGGGCAGCATCCGGGCGACCCGTACGCCGTGCTCGCCGGCCACCTGCGCGATCATGCCGACCACCCTGCCGTCCGGGAGGGTGGCCGCGGCCCCGCTGAAGCCGTGCGTCAGCGGCTGCCCGTGTGCCGTGACGGCCTCCAGCTGCACCCACTCGTCGGCGATCCGCGTGGCGGACACGGCCCGGTACTCGGCCAGCTGGCCCTCGTCGTACCCGTCCGGGAACCCGTAGGCGACCAGGACCTGGGTGGCGAGGCCGAGTTCGATGCCCGGGGGAGCGAACCGGGCGACGCTCAGCGGCACGTCGTCGGCCAGTTCGAGTACGGCGAGGTCACCCGGGTCGGTCACGCCGCCCGCCCAGCCGCCGTGCGCCGACACCGCCGCCGGTAACACGCCCAGGTCCGGCCGGTTCGGGAACGACACCGTCAGCAGCCCCGGCTCGCTGTCCCGCACGACATGCGCGCAGGTCAGCACCGTACGGGGAGCCACCAGAAAACCCGCCCCCGCGACCGCGCCGCCGTACTCGATCCGGGCGTGCCAGGCATCCCTGCTCATGACCCGGAGGCCGGCTCCGGATCCGTGTCGGCGGCGGCAGCCGGTCTCGCGTCCTTCGAGGACCAGCTCAACTTCACCACCAGCTGCCCCTCCGCCGCCCCCTTGGCGATGACCGCCCCCGCCTCCGCGCTCAGCTTCACGCCGAACTCCAGCTCCACGGAGTCGGGCCGCAGCGTGCCGTCGCGGAAGACACGGAGGGCGGACTGGGCCGCCGAGCGGACGCCGTCCAGGGTGCCCTCGAAGGTGCGGGCGGCCTGGGCCGCCGGGCCGCTGTTCTCGCCGCGGGACACGAGCCGGGTGCCGCTCGCGCCGTCCGTGGCCTCCACCACGACGACGGCGCCGTCCTCCGTGGTGAACTCCATCAGCCTGTTCATGGCGTCTTACCCCCGTGTTCCTGATCGACGGCCAAGTCCATTGTTACGGACGGGGAGTGAGGCTGTCCCCGGTTCGACCCGTGCCGCGCGCCGCCGGTGGCGGGAAACCGCCAGGACGCCTTTCCGCCACTGACGGTCAACACCCCGGCAACACACGGCACATGACACTCGTCCCAGCACTCGACGCGCTCGACACGAGAAGAGGCGTGGATGACCAGAGGACCAGTCGGACGCGGGGCGGCGCTGCTCGCGACGGGGCTCGTGATCGCCCTGTCGCCAACGGCCCCGGCGGTCGCGCAGCAGGCCGTCACCGCGGACCTGCGCACCCCGGACGCCGCCACCACCGTCACCCTCGTCACCGGCGACCGGGTGACCGTCACCGACCTCGGACAGGGGAGGAGAACGGTCGCCGTGCAGCGGCCCCGAGGGGCCACGGGTGCCGTACGGACGCAGGTGAGCAACGGCGGCATCAGCGTCGTACCGGACGAGGCGCAGCCCTATCTGCGGGCCGGCACCCTGGACCGGCGGCTGTTCGACGTGAGCGGGCTGATCCGGCAGGGGCTCACGGACGCCAAGGCCGACGCGCTGCCGTTGATCGTGACCTATGGCAAGGGTGCGCGAGCCGTCACCCCGGGCGGGGCGGAGCGGACCCGGACGCTGCCCAGCCTGCGGGGCGCCGCCGTCGAGGCGGAGCGGGGGCGCGCCTTCTGGCGGTCCTTCACACACCACCACACTGTCGGCAAGGTCTGGCTCGACGGACGCGTCAAGGCCGACATGGCCGAGAGCAACGCGCAGATCGGCACCAGGGCCGCCTGGGACGCGGGGCTCACCGGCAAGGGCGTCACGGTCGCCGTCCTCGACACCGGTGTCGACCTGAGCCACCCCGACCTGACGGACCGGGTCACCGCCACCAAGAGCTTCATCGACGGGCAGGAGGTCGCCGACCGCAACGGGCACGGCACCCATGTCACCTCCACCGTCGGCGGCAGCGGGGCCGCCTCCGACGGCAAGGAGAAGGGGGTCGCGCCCGGTGCCACTCTCGCCGTCGGCAAGGTGCTCAGCGACCAGGGCTCGGGCAGCGAGTCCCAGATCATCGCGGGCATGGAGTGGGCGGCGCGGGACGTGCACGCCCGGGTGATCTCCATGAGCCTGGGCTCGACCGAGGCCAGCGACGGCACCGACCCCATGGCCCAGGCGGTGAACACCCTCTCGAAGGAGACCGGCGCCCTCTTCGTCGTCGCCGCCGGCAACACCGGCGCCCCGTCCTCCATCGGCTCGCCCGGCGCCGCCGACGCGGCCCTCACCGTCGGCGCGGTGGACTCCGCCGACCAGGCCGCCTACTTCACCAGCGCCGGACCCCGGTACGGCGACAACGCCCTGAAGCCGGACCTCTCGGCGCCCGGCGTCGACATCCTCGCCGCCCGCTCCCAGCTCGTCTCCGGCAGCGGCTACTACACCTCCATGAGCGGTACGTCCATGGCGACCCCGCACGTCGCGGGAGTGGCCGCCCTGCTCGCCGAGGAACATCCCGACTGGACCGGCGCGCAGTTGAAGGACGCCCTCATGTCCAGCAGCAGGCAACTCGACTCCTCCGCCTATCAATTGGGTGCGGGGCGGGTGAGTGTGCCCGACGCCGTGAAGGCCGACGTCACTGCCACCGGCAGTGCCGACCTCGGCTTCTACAGCTGGCCCTACGAGGCGAACCAGCCGGTCACCCGGACCCTCACCTACCGCAACTCGTCCGACCAGGACGTCCGTTTGAAGCTGTCCGTGCAGGGCGGACCGGACGGGGTCGCCGTCCTGGCCGACTCCGCGCTGACCGTGCCCGCGCACGGCACCGCCTCCACCACCGTCACCGGTGACGGGTCGAAGGCGCCGGTCGGGGAGAGCAGCGGGCAGGTCGTGGCCACCGGGCCGGACGGGACCGTGCTCGCGCACACCGTGTTCGGGCTGGTCAAGGAGGAGGAGCGGTACACGCTCACCGTCCGTGTGAAGAACCGCGACGGCGCGCCCACCGCCGCCGACCTCGCCGTGCAGCGGCTCGCCGAGGGCGAGGACGCCCAGCCCGCGCACGTCGGCGACTCCGGCACCCTGAAACTGCGCCTGAAGCCGGGCACGTACAGCCTGGCCTCCTTCCTCGACGTGCGCGGCAGCCACGGCGCCGACTCGCTCGGACTCGGCTTCCTCGCCGCCCCCGAGATCACCCTCGACCGGGACCGCGACGTCACCCTGGACGGAAGGAAGCTGCGGGAGATCCGGGCCGATGTCGACCGGCGCACCGAGACACATCAGCTGCTCATGGAGTACGACCGGACCGCGAACGGCGCCGACCTGTTCGGCGCGGTCCAGGTTCCGCTGACCTACGACAGCGTCTTCGCCGCGCCCACCGCGAAGGTCGCCCAGGGCGGCTTCGAGTACCGGACCGTGTGGCGGCTGGCCAAGCCGCTGCTGCAGGTCGACGGGGTCGGCGAGGCGACCGTGCAGCCGGGCGGCACGCTGATCGAGGGACGCACCAGGCTGCCGCTGGTCGACGTCGGGGACGGGCCGTTCACCGGGGTGGCGGGCAAGGCGGTGCTCGCCCGCCTCGCCGACGGCGCCGACCCGGCAGCGCTGGCCCAGGCCGCCCAGGACGCGGGCGCCGAGGCGCTGTTCGTGACGGACGACGCGCCCGGCCGACTGATGGCCTGGTGGGGCACGGACGACAACGCCGACCGGCCGCTGCAGATCGCCACGGTGAACAGCGCCGACGCGGCGCGGCTGCGGGCGGCGGGACGCGTCGACATGGTCGGCACCCGTAACTCGCCGTACGTGTACGACCTGTCTGAGGGGCACCGGGGCGCGATTCCGGACCGGGACCTCACCTACGCCCCCTCCGGGCGCCGACTTGCCGCCGTGCACGTGAAGTTCCACGCGGCCCAGCCGGTGAGCGGCGGTGAGTTCCGGTACTCGATCACCGGCACCTTCCCGATCGGCCTCGGCTTCCAGGAGCGCGTCGACCTGCCCGCCGAGCGGACCGACTACGTGTCCACCGGGCCCGGCCAGCTGTGGCACGAGTCCGTCACCGCCCGCGACGGGGCACTGGAGGAGCGCAGCGGTCTGGTGCGGTACGACGGCGGGTCGCGGCCGGAGCTGAACTGGTTCCGTCCGGTGTGGCACCCGTGGCTGGGCACCGGCCTGGGCTGGGGGCAGCAACGGGCCGGGAACCAGATCCAGGTGAACACCCCGGGCTGGGGCGACTCCGGGCCCGACCACACCGGCTTCGGCGACGTGTGGAGCGACGGCAGCGGGCTGCGCCAGACCACCGCCGTCTACCTGGACGGCACACTGGTCGACCGCCGCAAGAGCTCCGGTGTCCATGTGTGGGACGCGCCCGCCGACGAGCACACCTACAAGGTGGTCACCGACACCGCCCTGGACGCCGGCCAGTGGCAGCCCGCCACCCAGGGCCACACCGAGTGGACCTTCCGGTCCGCGGCCACCCCGGAGGACCGCTGGACCTACCTGCCGCTGATCAACCTCGCCTTCGACGTCGACACCGACCTCGCGGGCACGGTGCGCGGCGGACAGCGCGTCCCGGTCGGGATCGGCGCCGAGTACGTGGCGAGGGCGGCCGGCACCGGAACCCTCGGCGGCGGCTGGCTGGAGGTGTCGTACGACGACGGCGCGACCTGGCGGACGGTCCCCCTGACCACCGGCCCGGGCGCCTCCTGGCGCGGCACGCTGACCGTGCCGCGCGGCGCCGCCCATGTCTCCCTGCGGGCCTCGGCCCACGACGACAAGGGCGGCTCGGTGACCCAGGAGATCATCCGGGCGGTGGCCGTGAGGTAGCTCAGGGCCGGGGGTGGTCCGCGGTGGCGGTGATGTCGACGATGCCGCGGACCACCCCCAGCTCCACCAGGTCCTGGGGCCGGATGCGCAGCTGCCCCGCGGTCGCCTCCACCTCCTCGGGCGGGCGCTTGAGGATCGCCGCCGCGAGTTCCGGAGCGATCACCGAGAAGTAACTGTCCGGCGTGGCCCAGGTGTTGCCGGGAGCGGCCAGCGCGAGCGCCCCGCCGGAGCCGCCCTCGCCGATCACCAGCGTGGTGACCGGCACCCGGACTGCGGCCACCGCCACGAACACGTCGGCGATCGCGGCCCCGGCACCCTGCCGCTCCGCCTCGGCGTCATTGGCCGCACCCGGTGTGTCCACGAGCGTCAGCACCGGGATGTCGAGCCGGTCCGCGAGCCGGATCAGCCGGGCCGCGGTGCGGTATCCGGCGGGGCGGGTGGCCGCCCCCGTCTGCGCCGCGTACGCCACGGTACGGCCGTCCCGCTCACCGAACCCGCACAGCATGCCGTCGGGATCCGTACCGCCGCAGCGGTCGCCGCTGAGGGAGACCCGGTGGGTGAAGTAGGCGTCCAAGTAGGTCTGTGCGCGGGGGCGTTCGGGGGAGCGGGCGCGGCGGACCGCTTCCCAGCCGGTGGCCGGGAGGTCCGGGGTGCCGAGGGCCTGGGGTGCCGGGGCCTGCGCCGCCGGGGTCGTGAGCAGCCGCAGCCAGCGCCCCAGTGTCTCCCGCAGCTCCTCGGGGCGTACCACCGCGTCCGCCGACCCCACCGCCACCTGCGCCTCGGCCGTGTAGGCGGCGGGGTCCGCGTCCGGGGGCCGGACCCGGGAACCCGCGAAGCCCACCTGGGCGCCCGGGAGCGCCAGGATCACATCGGCTCCGGCACCGAGGGTGGCCCAGCCGCCGCCGGTCGTGGGGTCCCGCAACACCGCGATCTGCGGCAGACCCGCCTCCCGGGTGAGCGCCGACTCACGGGCCACGCGCTGCAGTTGGGTGAGCGCCAGCATGCCCTCCTGCATCCGGCTGCCGCCGGTGGCGACCAACGGCACGACCGGGAGCCGGTGGGCACGGGCGTGGTGGTACGCCGCCTCCAGGCGGTCGCCGGTGCGTTCGCTCAGGGAACCGCCGAGGAAGCCGAACTCGAACGCGATCAGCACGGCCCGGGTGCCTCCGACGCTCGCGGTGCCGCAGACGACGGACTCCTCCTCGCCGGTGCGCTCGGCGGCACAGGCGCGCGAGGCGTCGTAACCCTCCCAGCCGAGCGGGCCGTCCGCCTGTGGTGGCCTTATCAGGCCCGGGAGTTCGCCGAAGGTCCCCTCGTCCGTGACCAGGGTCAGGATCTCCCGCGCCGACAGTCGCTCAGGCATCGGCCACCAGCGCCCGCTTCATGATCTTCCCCATGTCGTTGCGAGGAAGCGTGTCCAGGTAGTGGACCACGCGCGGCCGCTTGTGCGGCGCCAGCCGACGGGCCACATGGCCGGCCAACTCCTCGGCGGCGGGCGGTGCCTGGGGGTCCGCCGGGACGATCCACGCCACGATCCGCTCGCCCAGGTCCGCGTCCGGCTCCCCGGTGACCGCGGCCTCCCGCACCCCCGGATACTCCAGCAGCGCGTTCTCGATCTCGCCCGCCCCGATCTTGTAGCCGCCGCTCTTGATCAGGTCGGTGGCCTTGCGCCCGACGATCCGGACGTATCCGTCGCTCTCCCGCACCGCCATGTCGCCGGTGCGGAACCAGCCGTCGGCGGTGAAGGCGGCGGCGGTCGCGTCGGGCCGGTTGAGGTACTCGGTGAACAGGTTCGGGCCGCGCACCTGGATCTCGCCGACGGTCTCCCCGTCCAGCGAGGCCACCTCCGTGCCGTCCTCCTCCACCAGCCGCAGCTCGACCCCGGGCAGCGGCACACCGACGGTCCCCGCGCGGGCCTCCCCGTCGGCCCGCACGCTGGTGTTCATGAGCGTCTCCGTCATGCCGTAGCGCTCGATCACCCGCCGGCCCGTCACGGCCGCGATCCGCTCGTGGTCGTGCACGGGCAGCGCGGCAGAGCCGGAGACCAGCAGCCGGGCCCCGGCCAGGGCCTTGGCCAGCTCCGGGTCGTCCGGCAGGGCCTCGGCGATGCGGTGGTACATCGTCGGCACCCCGAACAGCATGGTCGCGCCGCCGTTCAGCTCCCGGGCCACGCCCTCGGTGTCGAACCGCCCCAGGTGCCGCACCGAACCGCCGCGCCGCAGCGGGCCGAGGACGCCCAGCACGAGCCCGTGCACATGGAACAGGGGCAGCCCGTGCACCAGCACGTCGTCCCCGGTCCACTGCCAGGCGTCGGCGAGCGCGTCCAGGGTCGCGGCGAGCGCCCGGCGCGGAATGACCGCACCCTTGGGCGGGCCGGTGGTGCCGGAGGTGTAGACGACCAGCGCCGGGTCACCGTCGCCGGCCCGCTCCTCCGGGACGGTGCCCACCTCGGACGCGTCCACGTCGAGCCGGGCCAACTCCCAGAGGACGGCGGGAAGTTCCGCGCCCGGCGCCGCCAGGATCAGTTCCGGCGCGCTGTCGTGGACGATGTGCGCCAGCTCCTTCTCGCCCGACTTGGGGTTGAGCGGCACCGCGGCCACCCCGGCGAGCAACGCGCCCGTCACCGCCACGGCGGTCTCCAGCTCCGGGGTCGCCCACACGGCCACCCGGCCGGCGCCGCGGATCCGCGTGGCGAGCGCGCCCGCCGCGCCCGCGAGCCCGCCGTACGTCAACGACCGTGCGCCGAACCGCAGGGCGACCCTCCCCCAGACTTCGTCCGGGGGGACCCCCATCTCGCTTCGCTCGCCGGGACCGCCCGCCAGGGCAGGAAAGAGGGAGGACACGCGGCGCACTCCTTGGCTGTCGGAAAGGCTCTCGGCACCCTTCCTACACCAGGAGTCTCGTCCCCACGAGCGTGCTCAGGTCGGGTGCCAGCCGCAGTTCCGTCGCGCGGAGGGCGGGATGCTCCAACCAGTGCAGCCGGGCGAGGTCCGGCACGCCCTCGTGCAGCGGCGGCCGGCCGGTCGCCGGGGTGAAGTCGTCGACGACGACCGTCCCGCCAGGCGCGAGCAGCCGCTCGACGTCGGCGGGCGCGTCCCCGGGCACCTTGCCCTGCCCGCCGCCGTCGAGCACGAGCAGGTCGAAGGGGCCGTGCTCCTCGATGCGCCGCCAGTCGCCGCTCAGCACACGGACGTCGGGGCGGTCGGCGAACACCTCGGCCGCCGACCGCGCCCGCTCCGGATCCCGTTCCACGCTGTACAGCCGCACGCCCGGCCCCGCGCCCGATGCCAGCCAGGCCAGGCCTACGCCCAGCCCCGTCCCCGTCTCCCCGATGCGAGTACGGGCACCGCCCGCCAAGGCGTGCAGCAGGCGGCCCTGTTCGGGGCGACAGGAGTAGGGGAAGCCGGAGGCGCGGGCGGCGGTGAGGGCTTGCCGCACGAGGGGCGGGAGCCCGTCCACGCCGGTGTACGAGTCGGTGCCGAGAGTCGCCATACGGCCACTTCTACCCGACGGACACGGGTGCCTGGGTGGGCAGCACCACATCAGCGACCACACAGCTCACGTTGTCGGGCCCGCCCGCCGCGTTGGCCTCGTCGATCAGCGCCTGCCCCGGCTCCTCGCCGGCGAGCAACTCCTTGATCCGCTCGTCCGGGACGACACCGGTCAGCCCGTCGGAGCACAGCAGATACCGGTCACCGGCCCGAGCCTCGTGCAGCCGGAGGTCCGGGGCCGGCGCCGCGTCCCCGGTCAGGGCCTTCGCCAGCAGCGCCCGCTGCGGATGACTCACCGCCTCCTCCGGCGTCAGCCGCCCCTCGTCGATCAGGGACTGCACGACGCTGTGGTCGTGGGTGATCCGGAACAGCTCCCCGTCCCGCAGCAGATACGCCCGCGAGTCCCCGATGTGGACGAGCGCCAGCTGCGACCCCGTCCACAGCAGCGCGGTCAGCGTGGTGCCGTTCTCCTCGGCGCCCTCCGGGAGGTCCCGTACGGC
This sequence comes from Streptomyces sp. NPDC101165, assembly GCF_044768135.1. NCBI lineage: Bacteria > Bacillati > Actinomycetota > Actinomycetes > Kitasatosporales > Streptomycetaceae > Streptomyces > Streptomyces sp. NPDC101165. The sequence continues at coordinate 689,126 of NZ_JBIWPG010000002.1, forward strand.
CTCGCTCGCGCCGCGCACCGCGTCGTCCAGCAGGTTCAGGACACTCCCCGCCGTCGGTTCCTCGCCCTCGTCCAGGAACCTGAGAGCTTCCACGGCGGCGCCGCTCGCGGTCGCCCCCGCCGGCCCGAACCCGTCGGCCACGGCTAGCAGCCTGCGGCCCGCGTACACCGTGTCCTGGTTGGCCGGGCGGACCTGCCCACGGTCGGAGCGGGCGGAATAACGCAGTTCCAGCATGGTGGTGTGATCCCTTCTCGACTCACCGGTCAGCTGGTCGACGAGGAACGCGGCGAGATCCCGCCGTACGGCCGTCTCCGCCTCGACCCGCGCCCAGTACGCCCGGATCTCCGCCGCGGCATCCGGCGGGTCCAGCGCGCACACGGCGCGGATCTCGGCCAGCGGCATACCCAGCCGCCGCAGCCAGGCCACGAGCCGGGCCTGCCGAAGCTGCCCGACGGCGTAGTACCGGTACCCGGTGTCGGGGTCCACCCGGGCCGGCCGCAGCAGCTCCAGCTGGTCGTACAGCCGCAGCGCCTTCGGCGACAGCCGGCCGGCCCTGGCGAAGGCACCGATCGTCAGCAATTCCATGAGGCTCCTCGCGCTCCTCGTCGTCCGCCACCGATGCTGGGGCTTCACCAAAGGTGAAGGTCAAATGCGCTGTCGTGGTTCCTTCGGTGCTTGTTAGCCTCACAGCCGATCGAACCGTCGTACGACAGGGAGCCCGCCGTGCCCCGAATAGCGCTCGCCACCTACGATCCCGGAGCCGAGCCGAGCAAGGACAGCGACCTGCCGGTGCTGGTGCGGGCGCTGACGGACGCCGGGGCCGAGGCGGAGGCCCGGCACTGGGACGACCCGGACGCCGACTGGGGCGCTTACGACCTCGTCGTCATCCGGTCGACCTGGGACTACAGCTGGCGCGCCGAGGAGTTCGGGGCGTGGGTGGAGCGGGTCGGCGCCGTGACGCGTCTGGCCAATCCGCCCGCCGTGGTGCGCTGGAACTCCGACAAGTGCTACCTCGGCGAGCTGGCGGCGGCCGGTGTGCCGACCGTGCCCACGCGCTACATCGCTCCCGGCGAGCCCGCCGACCTGCCCGCGGACCACGAGTACGTGATCAAGCCGACCTCCGGCGCGGGCGCCCGGTTCGCCGCCCGTTACACCCCCGCCGAGCACGAGACGGCCGTACGACAGCTGGCGCGGATGCATGCGGAGGGCTTCACCGCGATGGTGCAGCCGTACGTGCGGGACATCGACGTCAGCGGTGAACGGGCGCTGCAGTTCTTCGGCGGCGGCCTGCTGCACGCCAGCCGCAAGGGCGCCGTCCTCTCCTCCGGCACCCCGTACGACGCCGACAAGGTCGCCCACCCGGACCTGGAGTCCTGGCAGCCCACGGACGCCGAACTCGCCGTGGCCGAGAAGGCGTTGACGTCCGTACCCGGCGGCGCACCGGGGCTGCTGTACGCGCGCGTGGACCTCGTGGACGGGGAGGACGGCCAACCGTGCGTGATGGAGCTGGAGCTGGTCGAGCCCAACCTGTTCCTGTTCCTGCACCCGGTCTCGCTGCCGCGCGTCACGGAAGCCATCCTGGCGGCGGCCGCGGGGGACTAGGCCCTGACCGGCGCATGAGGACCTAGGCCGACCCGACCGTGGCCCGGCAGGCCTCGGCGTACGCCCGGACCAGGGGCCGTCCCCCGTCCGCGCGGCGCCAGGCCAGGGCGTAGCGGCTCGGGCCGATGCCGCGGACGGGGCGGGTGGTGACGCCGCCCAGGGTGATCAGCGGGGCGTTGCCCTCGGCGAGCAGGCAGACGCCGAGGACGGCCACCAGTGCCTCGTACGTCTCCTCCGCCCCGGCGATCTCCGCGCCGATGCGCGGCGGGCGGCCCGCCCGGGCGTCCAGGGCGAGCCAGTAGTCGCGCAGCGGGCCCGCGCTCCGCGGCAGGGCGAGGAACGGTTCGTCGAGCAGGTCCGCGAAGCCGATCTCGGCACGGGTCGCGAGGGGGTGCGTGTCGGGAAGGGCGACCAGGCGGGGCTCCTCGGCCAGCACCGTCCAGGCGTAGCGCTCCTCGTCCGGCAGCGGCAGCCACACGAAGGCGACGTCCGCGCTGCCGTCCGCGAGGCCCGCCGTCGGGTCGTCCCAGCTCACCTGGCGCAGCCGGGCGCCGGCCTCGGGATGCGCGGCGGTGAAACGGGAGCGGATGGCCGGCAGCAGCCCGCCCCGGCCGGGACTGGTGCTCATGCCCACCACGAGCGTGCTGCGCTGCGCCGCCTTGGCCGCCTCCACCGCGGCCGCGCCCTCCTCCCACGCCGCCAGCACCCGCCGGGCGTGCGGCAACAGCGCCTCGCCCGCGGCCGTCAGCGCCACCCCGTGCTGATCGCGGTGCAGCAGCTCGGCACCCAACTGGCGCTCCAGCGCCCGGATCTGCTTGCTGAGCGCGGGCTGCGACACGTACAGCTTCCCCCAAGTTCTCGGCTACGCTCGAACAGGGGGGACCCCCATGGCGGCACGCGTGAAATGCAGCTCCTCGGCGACCGCGACGAAGTAGCGCAGATCCCGGGCATGGACGTCCATCGTCATAACCATTGGCTATCACCGAGGGTCTTGGACGGGCAACGGCATTCGGCGGCAGGCTGGTTCCTGTCAGGAGACAGCAGGAACTACGGGGAGTTGCCGTGAACAAGGTATGGCTGGTGACCGGTGCGAGCAGCGGTTTCGGGCGGGCGATCACGGAGGCGGCGGTCGCCGCGGGCGATGTGGTGGTCGGCGCGGCCCGGCGACCCGAGGCACTGGACGACCTGGTGGCCGCGCACCCTGACCAGGTGGAGGCGCTGCGCCTGGACGTCACCGACGCGGCCGCGATCGAGGAGGCCGTAGGGGACGTGGTGGCCCGGCACGGGCGGATCGACGTGCTGGTGAACAACGCGGGCCGCACCCACGTCGGCGCCGTCGAGGAGACCACGGACCAGGAGCTGCGGGACCTGTTCGACCTGCATGTCTTCGGACCCGCGGCCCTGGTGCGGGCGGTCCTGCCGCACATGCGGGAGCGCCGCTCGGGCGCGATCGTGCAGATGAGCAGCATGGGCGGCCAGATGTCCTTCGCGGGCTTCGGGGCGTACAGCGGCACGAAGTTCGCGCTGGAGGGCATGTCCGAGGCGCTCGCGGACGAGGTGCGGGAGTTCGGCGTCAAGGTGCTGATCGTGGAGCCGGGAGGGTTCCGGACCTCGCTGATGGAGCCCGCCCGGGCCGGGGTCAGCGCCGACAGCGGGCTGTACGCCAGGGTGAGCGAGACCCGCGGGTTCGTCGCGGGCGGCGACGGTACGCAGCCCGGTGACCCGGCCAAGGCGGCGGCGCTCATCCTGGCTGCGCTGGAGGCGGAGCGGACCCCGCTGCGGCTGCCGCTCGGCGACGACGGGGTGAGCGCGGTCCTGACCCACCTCGACCAGGTCCGCGAGGACGTCACGGCCTGGGAGAAGCAGGCCAGGGCGACGGCCTTCGACGCGTAGGACCCTTGGGGCTCTCTACGGGCGGATCGCGGTCCGCTGGAGCAGCCCCCAGGTGAACTCGGCGACGACCTCGTGCCGCACACCGTCCCGGTCCGGGGCGGTGAAGGCCAGCCCCCAGCGGGTGGGGGCCGTGCCCTCCAGCGGGCGGGCCGGGGCGAAGGCGCGGGCGGCCTCGTCCACCGTGCAGGACCACGGGGTGAGGTCGTCCAGGGTGCGCAGCGCCGGGGCCGGGGCGCCCGGCGTGCGTACCAGCCACTCGTTCCAGACCGCGCCGTCGGGGGAGACCAGCACCTCGAAGCGCAGACCGGGCCAGAGGGGCAGCGCCCACTGCCGGGCCTCGCAGGCGACGTCGCCGAGGCGGCGCCGGACGACGGCCTCGGGCTCCCCGAGGACCGAGCGATAGCGGGCGGCCGCGGACCGCGACCTGGGCGACCGGACCATCGCCTGCCACCGCTTGTTGGCCTCCCGCATGTCCGCGAGCGACGCGCCGATCGTGCGCCGGGCGTCCTCGACCAGGTCCGGGTTGTGGTCCGCCATGCGGCGCAGCAGCACCAGCTGGAAGTCGAGTTGCATGAACCCATGGTGCCCGGCTCGCTCCCGCCCATTGCCCGCGCACCCGGCGGTGACTAGCCTGTGTTCGTCATGCCGATCGTCTGTTGAAATCTCGAACACAGACACTTAAACCCAAGGGAGGGGGCCGGACGTGGGACGCCTCGTGCCTGCCGTGACCCGGGCTCTCGACATTCTTGAGCTGTTCCTGGACGGGGACGGGACGCTCTCCGCCCCCGACATCGTGCGCAAGCTGCAGCTGCCGCGCACCACCGTGCACGAGCTGGTCACCACGCTCGCCGCACGCTCGTACATCGTGCAGGTGCCGGGACAGCCCGGACGGTACCGGCTCGGCGTACGCCCGTACCAGCTCGGCAGCCGCTACGCCGAGCAGCTCGACCTCGCGGCCGAGGGGCAGCAGGTGGCCCGCTCGGTCGCGGAGACCTGCGACGAGACGGTCCACGTGGCCATCCTCGAGGGCACCGACGTCATCTACATCGCCAAGGTCGACTCCACGCACGCCGTGCGCATGGTCTCGGCCGCCGGCCGTCGGCTGCCCGCCCACTGCACCTCCGTCGGCAAGATGCTGCTGGCCTCGCTGCCGGAGCAGGAGCTGGCGGCGCGGATCCCGGACGGCGCCGAGCTGACCGCGATGACGCCCAACAGCATCACCGATCCGGCCGCGCTGCGCGAGACCCTGGCGGAGATCCGTCAGCGGGGCATCGCGGTGGAGAGCCGCGAGTCCAACCCGGACGTGTCGTGCGTGGCCGCCCCCGTGCGCGACCGCGCGGGCCACGTGGTCGCGGCCCTCTCCATCTCGGTCCCCATGATCCGCTGGAGCGACGAGCGGATGGCCGAGCTGGAGCAGCTGGTCGTGAAGGGCGCGGCGGAGCTGTCGGAGCGGCTCGGCCACCGGGGCGTGGCATGACGTCGTACGAGGTCGCCGTGCAGGCGGAGGCGGCGCTCGGCGAGGGCCCGACCTGGGACCCGGCAACCGGCCGCCTCAGCTGGCTCGACGTCCTGGGCATGCGCGTCCACACCTACGACCCCTCCTCCGGCCGCCGCACGATCCGTACGACGGAACAGCACGTCGGCGCGGCCAAGCCCCGCGCCGGCGGCGGCCTGGCCCTGAACCTGCGCGACGGCGTCGGGCTCCTCGACCCCGACGGCACCTTCCGCTGGCTCCACCACGAGCCGGTCCCCGGCCGCCGCGCGAACGACGCGGCCGTCGCTCCCGACGGGTCCCTATGGGCGGGCACGATGCGCTACGACGAGGCGACGGGCGGCGGCACGCTGACCCGCCTCACCGGCGACGGGGAGATACGGCTCGCCCTCCCCGACGTCACCGTCAGCAACGGCATCGGCTGGAGCCCCGACGGCCGCCTCATGTACTACGCCGACACCCCGACCCGGCGCGTGGACGTCTTCGACCACGACACCGAGGGCATCCGCAACCGGCGCACGCTGGTCGAGATCGAGCAGGGCGCCGGCTTCCCCGACGGCCTGACGGTCGACGCGGAGGGCTGTGTATGGGTGGCGCTGTGGGACGGGGGAGCGGTCCGCCGCTACACGCCGTCCGGCGGCTTGGACCGCGTGCTCACCTTGCCCACCCCGCGCACAACGGCCTGCACGTTCGGCGGCCCGGACCTGACCGACCTGTACATCACGACGGCCCGCACGGGGCTGCCGGCACCGCATCCGTTGTCGGGCTCGGTACTGGTGGTACCCGGTGTGGGCAAGGGGTTGCCGCAACCTGCGTTCGCCGGCTGAGCGGAACCGGTTTCGTCGTCGGCTGCGGGTGCGTGGGGGCTGGTCGCGCCCACGCGGCGGAGCCGCATGTCGATACAGCCCCGCGCCCCTGGGGAGTTGCAGCCTCGTCGGCCGCATACGCACCCTGCGTAGCTGCGGGCAGTCGTGCCGCTGGGCGGCACGGGTGGGCGCAGCGGCACCCCGCCGGCGCCGGGCCGTGCGGCCCACCCCCGCCCAGCCCCAGCCGACCCGCGCCTACGAAACCCCCGCAGCCTTCCGCTCCTCCACCGTCAGCGGCGGAGCCGTGAGCGGAGGCTTCAGCGGCCCCACCGCGGCAGCGATCAGCATGCTCGGGGCCAGCAATGACTCCGCCCCCCGCTGCAGAGCCGTCACGTCCGTGACCCGGCGGGCGATGCGACCGTTGCCCGTCGCGGTGTACAGGAGGCGTCCGACGTAGGCGGACAGGAGGCGGTCCCGGAGCGTGGGGCCCGTCGCGGTCGCACCCGGGTAGAAGACATCCGCCCCGATGGCCAGGTCCCAGGCCGCCCGAACCGTGCGCCCCACCGCCTTCTGGATGTGACGGGAGAGGCCGGGGGTGTCCAGAGCGGTTCCCTGGCGGCGGATCACGTCCCGCAACGCCAGGGCCGATTGGGCCGAGACCGCCATCCCGTGGCCGTACAGGGGATTCAGCGCACACACCGCATCCCCGAGCACCACGAAGTTCTCCGGCCACAGCGGCATCCGCTCGAAGAAGTGGCGCCGGTTCGCGGTGGTCCGGGTCAGCGCCACCTCGGTCAGGGGCTCCGCGTTCGCCAGCAGCTCGCCGATGATCGGATGGCGAAGCTGCTCGCGGGCGTACCGGGCGAAGCCGTCGGCGGTCGTGGGCATGTCGTCGCCCCTGCCCCCGAACAGCGTGACGATCCACTTGCCGTCCTCGACCGGCATCAGCGCGCCGCCGCGCCCGGTACCCGCGCCCCGTGGATCGGGTTCGATGTTGACGATCGGGAATCCGTCCCGTGCCGCCTGCTCGGGTGCCCGGAACAGCCGGCTGGCGTACACCAGCCCGGAGTCGACCTCCCGCCGCTCCGGCCGGGGCAGTCCCAGTTCGGCCAGCCAGTGGGAGGCCCGGGAGCCACGGCCGGTGGCGTCCACGACGAGGCCGGCCGACAGGGTGCGCTCGGCGTTGTCGTGGGCCCGGATCCGTACCCCGGTCACCGCCGTGTCCGTGCCCGTCAGGGCGATCGCCTCGGCCCGCTCCACCAGCTCGATGTCCCGGTCGGCCAGCACGAGTTGTCGTACCACCCAGTCCAACAGGTCCCGGCTGGCCGGCAGCATGAACGCCGACTCGGCCCACCGCCGGTACCAGCCGTGCGGTGACAGGGCCACCATGTCCGTGGTCATCGGCACCCGGCTCACCCCGGCCGCCCGCAGCCGACCGATCGCCCCGGGCAGCAGCTGCTCCAGCGCCCGCGCCCCGCCCGACCACAGCTGGTGCACGTGTCGGGCCTGCGGCAGCCCCTTGCGCGGCTCGGGCCCCGCGGGCAGCGCGTCGCGCTCGACCACGGTCACCCGGGCACCCGTCGAGGCCAGGGCGCGGGCCGCGAGCAGCCCGGCGAGAGAGCCGCCGAGCACGACGGCGGCGGGCTTGCGTTCAGTCATGTACGGCAACGCTCTCTGCTGGGGCGGCCGCATGCGCGCGGACCGCCTCGATGTCGTCGGGACGGCGCAGGACCCGGGAGACGGCCGCGATCTCCTGGAGCAGGTGGGTGGTGTCGGGCCCGGCGGCCGACTCGGGCGGCTCGGGGTCACGGGCCTTCGCCTCGATCGCGTCGCGGATGCTCACCGCGGCCGCCAGCGCCCGGGCCCGGGCCGGCGGATGCCCGAGGTCGAGCGCGGCATCGTACGACCGCCGGTTCAGGCCGGTGTCGATGTGCCGGGCCAGTGGCAGCAGCACGTCCCGGATGAACGTCTCGCGCCGGGTCAGCCGCAGCTCGGGCGTGGCCCGCAGCACGAACGGCACGCCCTCCCCGCTCGTGGACCGCATCAGCTGGTACAGGGGCCGCAGTTCGCGGTGGGCGAGCCGGACCCGCCAGCGGTCGTGCAGGTACTGGCCGGCGTGCGGCAGGATGAAGCCGACGGCGATCAGGATGGCGGACAGGGCGGCGACCGGCGGGGCGAGGTTGGTGCTCAGCCAGTCCAGGTCCTGCCCGAACCAGCACGCGACGACGGCGACCAGCTTGCTCGCGTCGAAGATCAGGTTCAGTACGTAGCCGGCCCCCAGCAGCTTCAGCCCCCAGCGCAGCCACGCGTCCAGGCCCTCGGTGCGTACCCAGTTCCAGATCAGCCTGGAGGTGATCAGGCAGGCCACGGCGTGCGCGACGAGATAGAGCAGGATCTCCTCACGCATGAACGGGGTGGTGGCGTAGTACGTGTCCAGGTCCCGCAGCCGCTCCACGGGCGCGTCGGCGAGCAGGAACAGCACCCACAGCGCAACGACCACCCCGGAGTAGACCGAGACGACCCAGCGCATCGCGCGCCGGGTGGCGGCCGAGCGGTCGGACAGGCCGTTGCGCCAGGTGATGATCAGCAGCAGACAGGACCCGCAGAACGCGGTGATCAGCGAATAGCACCAGGGCGCCGAGATGTTGGGGACGCCGGTGAACCGGTTGACGGCGGCGATCGTGGACGGGGTGCAGAACACGAACACCCCGCAGGCGAGCAGCAGCAGTCCGCCGACCGCGCGCAGCAGCGGGTCCCGCCACAGCCGGATGATCGTGGGCAGCTTGATCACCAGGGCCGCGGTGAGCACAGCGGTGGGGATCCAGAAGGAGATGTAGAACTCGCTGAGGAAGTCCGAGGGGTCGAGTGCCAGCAGGGTCACCGTGCGGCTCTCCCCTTTTTGGTCGCTCGGTTCGCCTCCGGGGCGCTGGATGCCGGTGTCGAGAGCCCGATCGTGCTCGGCGCTTCGCGCCTCCGCGCTCCCCCATTCTCGACTTCGCTCGAGCGGGGGGACCCCCATGGCCTCTCGACACCGGCGCGCCCCTTCGGCTCACTCGCTCGGTCGCGTCCGCGGTAGCCGAGGGAGCGCTGGACCGGGTCGAGGGGTGTGCCGGGACCCGGACCGGTGAGGTAGGGCCGGAACAGCGTGGCCAGGCGGTGGCCGAAGTCGTCGGCCTCGGCCTCGTCCACCTCGCGGGAGCCGTTGCGGGCGGCCACCGTCAGGGCCATGTCGCGCCAGCGGGGCTCGCCCGCGAGTGCGTGCGCCGCCGCGGCCCCGGCCTGGTGGTGGTGCCGGTTCCCGGCGTGCAGATGCCACAACTCGTGTCCGAGGATGACCAGTTGCTGCACGGCCTCGGCGCGCTCCTCCACGATGACCAGGTCGAAGTCCTGGAACTCCACCCACAGGCCGGTGACCTCGATCTCGTCCGGGAAGCGCTCGAAGCGCAGCTCCACCGGCCGTCCGGCCCGCCGTGCGGTCATCGCCTCGCACAGCGCCTGGCACAACTCGCTTACACCGTCGGGTGGTTGTGGTCGCGCGCGGACGGCGGTGGCGAGGTCGGCGGCCAGGGTGCGCATCGCCGGGCCCGGGCGGGGGCCGCACAGCCATGCGGCGAGCCGCGCCGCCCGCTGCCGCGCACCCGCGATGGTCATCGGTCCCCCTTCTCACCGCCGGTGTGCGGTTCGTCCGAGCGTACGCGCCTGGATGTGTCCGCGTCAGGTGATCGGACGACCGTTGTTCAACGCGGAACGACCGCCTCCGCTCCCGCGGCGAGCGAAAGCCCGCGTCCAACCCATTGACGCGCAGGCGCTTCGATTCTACGGTCCCGTTCGAAGTTACGGGCATCATTCGATATCCCGAACGATGGGGCAAGGTATGGGGCAACCTGGCCTGAATCGCAGGCAACTTCTAGGGGCGGCCGGAGGGTTGGCGGTGGCCGCCGGCTTCGGCTTCGCCGCCCTCGGCAGCGGAGCCGACGCGCTCGCCTCCGGCGCCCGCACCCGGGTGCGCTACTGGAACCTCTTCAGCGGCGGCGACGGCGGCAACATGGTCGCGATGGTGGACGCCTTCCATCGCGCCTACCCGGACGTCGCGGTCAGGGCCTCCACCCCGGACGCCCCCTACGCGGTGGAGGGCGCGTCGATCCTCCATTACGGCGCCTACTACTACCTCTTCGCGTCGTACGACGCCTGCTGCGCGGGCGTGAACTCGACGTACAAGATCAGAGTGGGCCGCTCGACGTCGATCACCGGCCCGTACGCCGACAGCACGGGCACCCCGATGGCGCAGGCGGCGGCGACCTGCTCCTGTCCGGCCACGGCCGCTACATCGGCCCAGGCGGCGAGTCGAGGTTCCGCACCCACGGCAAGACCTGGCTGGCCTACCACTACTACGACGCGACCGACAACGGCACCCCGAAGCTGGGGCTGAACAAGCTCGGCTGGCGTGCAGGTTGGCCTGTTTTTCAGTGACACGAAAGGCACCCATGAGCAAGAGCACCGCCCGCTTCACGCTGGACCCCGCCTTCACCGTCGGCGAAGTGAACCCCCGCCTCTTCGGCTCCTTCGTGGAACACCTCGGCCGCTGCGTCTACACGGGCATCTACGAACCGACCCACCCCACGGCCGATTCCGAAGGACTCCGTACCGACGTCCTCGACCTGGTCCGCGAACTCGGAGTCACCACGATCCGCTACCCCGGCGGCAACTTCGTCTCCGGCTACAAGTGGGAGGACTCCGTCGGCCCCGTGGAGGACCGCCCCCGCCGCCTCGACCTCGCCTGGCACTCCACCGAGACCAACCGCTTCGGCCTCTCCGAGTACATCGCGTTCCTGAAGAAGCTCGGCCCCCAGGCCGAACCCATGATGGCCGTCAACCTGGGCACCCGCTCAGTCGCCGAGGCCCTCGAACTCCAGGAGTACGCCAACCACGCCGAAGGGACCGCCCTGTCGGACCTGCGTGTCTCCCACGGCGACAAGGACCCCTTCGGCATCCGACTCTGGTGCCTCGGCAACGAGATGGACGGCCCCTGGCAGACCGGCCACAAGACGGCCGAGGAGTACGGCCGTGTCGCCGCCGAGACGGCCCGTGCCATGCGCCAGATCGACCCCTCCGTGGAACTGGTCGCGTGCGGCTCCTCCAGCCGGTCCATGCCCACCTTCGCCGCATGGGAGGCGACCGTCCTGCAGGAGACGTACGAGCTGGTCGACCACATCTCCCTGCACGCCTACTACGAGCCGGTCGACGGCGACCTGGACTCCTTCCTCGCCTCCGCCGTCGACATGGAGTCCTTCATCGAGAACGTGGTGGCCACGGCCGACCACGTGGGCGCCCGGCTCAAGTCCAAGAAGAAGATCAACCTCTCCTTCGACGAGTGGAACGTCTGGTACCTCTCGCGCTGGGAGGAGTACGCGAAGACCCTCGACCGGACCGGCTGGCCGGAGGCCCCCCGCCTCCTGGAGGACAACTACAGCGTCACCGACGCCGTCGTCTTCGGCTCTCTCCTCATCGCCCTGCTCCGGCACGCCGACCGCGTCACCGTCGCCTGCCTCGCCCAGCTGGTCAACGTGATCGCGCCGATCATGACCGAGCCGGGCGGCCCGGCCTGGCGGCAGACGACGTTCTTCCCGTTCGCGCAGGCCTCGAAGTACGGCCGGGGCGAGGTGCTGGACGTGCGGGTGGACTCGCCGACGTACGAGACGAAGAAGTACGGCGAGACGGACCTGCTGCACGCCACGGCCGTGCGTGCGGCCGACGGCACGGTCACGGTGTTCGCCGTGAACCGCAGCCGTACGGACGCGCTGCCCCTCGAAGTTGCCGTGAAGGGGCTGGAGTTGACGCACGTCACCGAGCACGGCGCGCTCGCGGACGCCGACCCCGACGCCCGCAACACCCTGGACGACCCCGAGCGGGTCGCCCCGCACCCGGTCGAGGGCACCGCCCTGCGGGACGGCACCCTCACCGCCGTGCTGGAGCCCCTGTCCTGGAACGTGATCAGGCTCGCCTGAGCGGTCTCAGCGGCCGGGGGAGAGCACCGGGGTCACCGGTGTCCCCCCGGTCGCCCGGCCCAGCAGGGTCAGCTGGACGTTCCCCGGGCCGGACTCCGTGGTGAACTCCGAGAGGACCGCCAGCGCCAGGGTGTTGGAGCCCCGGGTGCGCAGGATGCCGTTCGGCAGGACGAAGGTGTGCTGCGGGCCGACGTTGTTGATGTACTGGCCCATGTTCCAGCCGTTGAGGAAGATCTGCGCCCGGTAGGCCCGGTACGGGTCGTCCTCCAGGGTCAGACCGATCGAGGCGTCGATGTCGGCCGGCACCGACAGCCGGAACGTGGTCCGGTACCAGGTCACGCCCTGGCGCCGCTCGGCCCGCGGGAAGGTCACCGCCTTCCAGCCGCGGTCGCGGAAGCCGGGCAGGTGCCAGCCCTCCCGCTCGCCGTACAGGCCGCCGTTGTTCTGCGGTCCGCGCACCGGGTCCGGCTTCGCCTCGCCCTGGATCCGCCAGGTCACCTTCGGCGAGGCTCCCTTGAAGAGGGCGGCGGTGAGGCCGCGGGCCACCTTGTGGGTGTCCTGCGCCTTGCCGTCCTGGTCGTGCTGCATGCGCCGGACCAGGACCGACAGCACGTGCCGGCCGGGCGAGCGCAGCCGTTCGTCCACCGGGAAGACCGCGGTGGCGTCCCAACTGCCCTTCCTGACCGTGGTGTTCTTGTCGGGCACCGGCATCCGGTGGGTGCCCAGCGGCTCCCCGTCCAGCCACGCCATCAGCAGGCCCTGCGTGCCCGTGGTGTAGGCGAGCGAGACCTCCTCGAGGCCGGAGGAGTCGCCGAACGTGCCCCGGTACCAGACGTCTCCGTAGTGGAAGCCGTAGTCGTCCGCGAACAGCACCGGCCGGCCGTCCGGGACCGGGGTGACGCTGTACGACGACGTCCTGTCCGCCTTCTTCCAGGACGAGTCGTCGAAGTTGGGCCCCGCCTCCGGGTTCTCGGTCCGCATCCGCCAGCGGCCCAGCCGGGGCAGCACCACCTCCGGCACGGAGGGCAGCATCCCGGTCGTCATCACGCTCTGGGACATGGTGATCCGGGTCGGCACCTTGCGCCCGTTCCACACCAGGCTCGTGATCCCGCGCGGCCCCCACACCTCCACGCTGGTCTCCCCGGTGACGTCACCGGTCAGGTGGACCTCGGAACCGCGCACCTCGGCGTGGCGCAGCAGCGACGGGCCGTACACCAGCAGGGTGCCGGACGGGGTGTCGTACGGGAAGATCCGCACGGCGGTGGCGTCGTCGGCGAAGAGCAGCAGCAGCGGGATGTCGCTCTCGCCCTTGGCGACCAGCACCCGGGTGAGACCGCCCTGCCCGAGGGGCGCGTTGACGTGCAGTTCGTTGCTGTCGTACGCCCAGGCGCCCTCCGGGTCGAGCCGGGTGACGAACGGCTCCTCCGGGCACTTCAGGACCAGGTCCGCCATGTCGTCGCGGCGGCCCGCGAACACGGCGATGTCCTGCCGCCCGGCCGTCACGCACAGCATGGGCTGGGCGGTGGAGTGCTTCAGCGTCCGGTGGCCCAGACGGAGTCCGGTGGTCAGCATGCGGGCGTCGCGCGCGGGCACGGTGATCTTCAGATCGCCCGCGTTGGTGGGCAGGTCGGTGGTGACCGGCTCGGTCCCGTCGTTGCGGGCCACGTACACGTGGGTGCCGGTGTCCGGGTTGGAGAGGTGGTAGACCTTCAGCCCCTCGGCCTTGACCTCCGCCGCCCGGTCCAGCCGGGCGAAGTCGGGCACACGCTGCAGCAGATGCCCGAGCTGGTGCATCGGGGCGATCTTGTCGGTGACGTTGCGCGCCTCGTCGATCGCGGCCCCGTAGTCGTACGACGTGTAGACGACCGGTGCGGGCAGCCAGCCCCACGACGTCCCGCCGAACGTCATGTACACGTTGTGCAGGGTGATGCCGTTGGCGAGGTTGGTGAGGTAGAAGCGGCGCTCGTAGGCCGCGTCCCGGGTGCGCCGCGACTCGGCGTACCCCTTGCCGTCGAACCAGGACCCGCCCCAAGGGTCGAACCAGCCGCCCCCGAACTCGGGCATGAACCCGGGCGTGCGCGGCGAGGCGGTGGACCCGCCGGTCGTCCCGCCGGACCCGAAGGTGCCCCAGTCGGGCGGCGTCTGGGACGGCGACGGATACCCGTCGAACCCGTACAGCCAGCCGCCCTTCTCCCCGCCGGTGTCGAACGCGCCCGGGACCCAGTGGCCGTTCCTGCCCTTGTCGTTGTGGAAGAGCGGGACGTCGATGCCGTCGTCCCTGACCTTCTTGTACAGGTGGGACATGTAGTCCCGGCCGGTCGCCTCGTCGACGTGGGAGTCGTACTCGTTCTCGATCTGGTAGAGCAGGATCGTGCCCTTGCCCTGGGTGAACAGGTGCCGACGGGCGATCCGGTTCACCTGGGTCAGCCACTCGTCGACGTGCGACAGATAGGTCGGGTCGGCGGTGCGGGCCGTGCCCTTCGTCGCCGTCAGCCAGCCCGGGAAGCCGCCGCCGTCGATCTCGGCGTTGATGTACGGTCCGGGCCGCAGGATGACGTACAGCCCGGTCTCGGCGGCCGTCCGCAGGAAGAGGTCGAGATCCCGGACCCCGGAGAAGTCGTACCGGCCGGGCGCGGGGGAGTGGTAGTTCCACGACACGTAGATGCTCACGGCGTTGTACCCGTGCGCCCGCATCTTCTGCAGCACGTCCCGCCACAGGGACGGGCTCGGCAGCCGGAAGGGGTGCATCTCGCCGGACCACACGACGAGTCGCCGGCCGTCGACCAGCAGCGAGTAGTGGTCGTACCCGATGGTGTGACGTTCTCCGTCGGCGCGTGGCGGGGCGGGCGCAGGACCGGTCGGCACGCTGCGCGCCGCGTACGCCGAAGGCGCCCCGGGGCCGCCGCTGCCGCCCAGGGCGAAGCCGAGCGCGGCCGAGCCGGCCAGGGCACTGAAGGTACGTCTGCTGAGCGCCAAGGTGGATCCTCCCGGGCGATCTTACGGGGGCGCGGTCCGGCCATTCTCCATGGAGATACGCCCCACAATGGACCCATGAGGATCTCGGCGCGGGCGGATTACGCGGTACGGGCGGTACTGGAGCTGGCCGTACGGGAGGGTGACACCCCGATGAAGGCCGAGGAAATCGCCGCTGTACAGGACATTCCGCACAAGTTCCTGGAGGGCATCCTGGGTGATCTCCGGCGTGCGGGAATCGTCGACAGTCGGCGCGGTGGAGGCGGCGGCTACCGGCCGGCCCGGGCCGCGGCCGCGATCACTGTGGCGGACGTCATCCGGGCGGTGGACGGCCCGATCGTGTCGGTACGCGGAGAACGTCCGACAGATCTGTCCTACACGGGCACCGCCCAGCCGCTGCTGCCGCTGTGGATCGCCCTCCGTGCCAACGTCCGCCGCATCCTGGAGGGCGTCACGATCGCCGACCTCGCGGCGGACGCGCTGCCCGAGCCGGTACGGGCCCTGGCGGCGGAGCCGGCGGCGTGGGAGAACCCGTAGCCCGCCGGCCGGCGTGTGAACGGCCCGAAGTGAATGGCCGGAGTTCACCCTCCCGGGGCGGAGCGGGGCTTCCTACGATTCCCTCGCCTCCCCCTCCTTCACAGGTTCCACACAGTCTCTTCAAGGTTGAACGGACGGGTCGGAGGCCGAAACCCCCCACTCGACACCTGGAGAAAGCATGGCTGGTGGACTCCTCCTGAGCGGTGCCGTAGCCGCTCTCCTCACCACCGCGATACCCGCTTCGACCTCCTCTCCCGTCTTCGACGACCCGCCCCCGGACAAGATCGTCATCGACGTCGCCACGGTGAACGGCTCCGGCTGTCCGGCGGGCACGGCCGCCGTGGCCGTCTCCCCGGACAACACCGCGTTCACGGTGACCTACAGCAACTACCTCGCCCAGGCCGGCGGCAACTCCGACCCCACGGCCTTCCGCAAGAACTGCCAGCTCAACCTCGTCGTGCACGTCCCGCAGGGCTTCACCTACGCCGTCGCCAGTGCGGACTACCGGGGCTTCCTCTCGCTCCAGTCGGGCGCGACGGGCACGCAGAAGGCGTCGTACTACTTCCAGGGCTCCTCGAACACCGCGGCCAAGAGCCACCCCTTCAGCGGCCCCTACAACGACGACTGGCAGGCCACCGACAGCACTGACTGGGCCCAGTTGGTCTGGGCTCCCTGTGGAGTACTGCGCAACTTCAACATCAACACCGAGCTGCGGGTGACCGCGGGCAGCACGCCGAGCAAGGTGAGCTTCATGACGATGGACTCGACCGACGGGGACATCAGCACGGTGTACCACTTCGCGTGGAAGCACTGCCCGGGCTCGTAGCCGGGTCCGACGTGTGACCGCGTCGCCCGGCCGGTGCTCACGTGCGCGTCCCGGAGGTGTCCGGGGCGGCGGGACGGTGGCGCTGGTAGTGCCGGGCGGCGCGGGCACGGTTGCCGCAGGACGGCTTGCACCACTCCTGGCGGCCGTGCGTCCTGAGGAAGTACCGCACGCAGCGCGGGGCCGTACAGGCCCTCAGGTGTGCGCGCTCCGGACCGGCCAGGAAGTCGACGGCCGCGTGCGCGAGCACGGCCGCCAGTGCGGTCGGCGCGTCCGGCTCGGCCGGCCGGAAGCGCAGCTCTGCGGGGCCCTCGTCGGGCCAGTCGAGGTGCGGGACGACCCCTCGCCGGGAGGCGGCGGCGTTGAGCCGGGCGACGGCCTGATCGGCGGGCAGCAGCCGGTGCGCGTCGGCGGGGCTCGGGGGTGCGGGGCTGACCGCTCGGGCGAACAGCGCGCGCACGGCCTCGCGCACGGCGACGACTTCACGCCTGGCCGCTTCGTCGGGGGCCGGCCCGGTGCCGGCGCCGTAGAGATCCAGCAGGTCGCCCTGCGCGTCGATCCATGCGGCGAGCCCGTCCACGGTCGACAGGTCGTCCGTCACTCCGCCCTGTCCGTCGTGGCGGATCGTGCTCGCCAACTCCAGGGCCAGACAACGCTTCATGCGACCTCCCTCCTCCGGTGCCCCTTGATCACATTACCTTCCCTGCCCTACGGTCTCTAACGGAAAACGACACGTTTTCCGTTCGTCAGCATCGGGAGGGGAACGAACCGTGGTTGTTCTGGCTCAGATCAGCGACCTCCACCTCGACGGCACCGAGCGCGCGACCGAGCGCGCCACCCGTGTCATGGACTACCTCGCCGGCCGGGAGCAGCCCGTGGACGCGGTGCTGGTCACCGGGGACATCGCCGACCACGGCGCGGAGAGCGAGTACGAGCAGGCGGCGGGCCTTCTCACCGGACCGTTCCCGGTCCTCACCTGCCCGGGAAACCACGACGTCCGCCAGGCCTACCGGAAGGCCCTGCTGGGCGAGCCCGCGTCGGACGGACCCGTCAACCGTCTGCACCACGTGGCCGGCACGGCGATCCTCATGTGCGACGCCACCATCCCGGGCCGGGACGAAGGACTCCTCGCCCCGGAGACCGTCGAGTGGCTGGCCTCGACGCTCGACGGCCTGGCCGACGACGTCCCGGCCCTGATCGCCTTCCACCAGCCGCCGGTCCGTCTGCACCATCCGCTCCCGGACGACAGCCGCCTGCAGCAGCCCGAGGACCTGGCCGAACTGCTGACCGCGCACCCCCAGGTCGTAGCCGTCCTCACCGGCCACGCACACACCGCGGCAGCCTCCACCTTCGCCGGCCGCCCGCTCCTGGTCGCTCCCGCGGTCACCTGGAACCTGCGCCTGCCCTGGGAGGCCGGAGACGAGGTCGCGGACCAGCCGCCCGGCATCGCCTTCCACATCCTGGACGACGAGCGGCGCCTGACGACCCATTACCGCGTCGTGCCGTAACGGCGGCAGCGCCTTACCATCACCTCCCATGCTCACCATGATCCTCACTGTCGGGCTGGCGTTCCTCGGCTACCTGGCGACGTATGTCAACGGCCTGCGGCTCACTCAACGGCAGGCCCGACTGGACCGGGTCAACGGGCAGTTGAACGACTTCTACGGCCCTCTGTTCGCGCTGATGGAGTCCAACAGCCGGGTCTACGACACCTTCTCGGCGATGTACGTCCGCGAGGACGGCCGGGACCCGTTCGACCACGACATACCGCCGACCGAGGAGGAGCTCGCCCAGTGGCGCACATGGGCCACGAGCGTGTTCATCCCCAACATCCGGGCCATGCGGGACGTGGTGGTCACCAGGGCGGACCTGCTCATCGAGGAGGAGATGCCCGAGGCGCTGCTGGAGCTCTGCGCGCATGTCTCCGGCTATGAGATCACCGCCGCGCGCTGGGCGCAGGGCGACTTCAGGGAGCATCTGTCGGTCGTGCCGTTCCCCGGCCGCGGATTGCGGGAGTACACCCGCGACCGGTTCACACAGTTGAAGAGTGAGCAGGCCAGGCTGTTGGGGAGCACCGGCCGTCGGCCGCGTCAGTGACCGTGAGGGATGCACTCCAGGAAGCACCGGCAACAAGTCGCATCCCGGACGTGAAGATCACGATCCATGGCTGGAGTACTAGTACTCCAGCAGCGCTTTGACGTTTTCCCTGTTCAGGGGTGGTTTGGGTGAGTGTAGTGGGCTGATTGACGGCTCGTGTTCTCTTTCCCGGGCCGC
>NZ_JBIWPG010000003.1:0-208795 GCF_044768135.1 Streptomyces sp. NPDC101165
AGCTTCCTGGCTCCCTGCGGCTTCCGGTCTCCTCGGACCTCGAAGTCCATCGCACCCCTTGAACTGGGATGTTGCGACGACCGCTAGAACTCAAGGAGGGAACCGGGCCCTTCGTGCGTCGTGTCAGTCCTCCGGGAAGTCTCCCGCGAGTGCCGAGGCGATCCGCAGGTGCTGGTCCGCCTCGTCGTGCCGCGCCTGCCGCTGGAGCGTGCGGCCCAGCATCAGCCGGGCGTAGTGCTCCACCGGGTCGCGCTCCACGATGAGCCGCAACTCGGCCTCCGCGCGGCGCAGTTGGGCCGAGTGGTAGTAGGCGCGGGCCAGCAGCAGCCGGGGGCCGGTCTGCTCCGGCGCCTCCTCGACCAGGCCTGCCAGCACCCGTGCGGCGCCCGCGTAGTCCTGGGCGGCGAAGAACTGCTGCGCGCGCTCCCAGCGCTCGGCGGGGGTGCCGTGGTCGTAGTACGTGGTCTCCACTTGCGTCTCCACTCGTGACCTCCTTCGACGGCCACAACGGAACGCGGTAGTTCAATATTCCATTACTGCGGGACGGTGGCCGTCGGGTCCAGAGGAGTGTCGAGCAGGGTGGCCAGATCGCGGGTCAGTTCCCGGGTCCGGGCGCCGTCCAGCCCGCCGAGCGGCTCCAGCAGCTGGGTCAGCAGGCCGTGGACGACGTCGATCGCCCGCCGGGTGGTCTCGAGACCCTCCTCGGTGAGCGCGAGCTGCACCGCGCGCGGGTCGCGCGGGTCCTTGGTGCGCTCCAGCAGCCCGGCGGACTCCAGGCTGCGGGCGAGCTTGGAGACGTACAGCGGTTCCAGGCCGGTGTGGTCGGCGAGGCGCCGCTGGCTGGGCCGCTCGCCGGAGCGCTGCATGCCGTACAGCGACGCCACCAGGGAGTACTGGGCGTGGGTGAGGCCCAGCGGGGCCACCGCCCGGTCGACGGCCACCCGCCACTTCATCGACAGCCGCCACACCAGGAATCCCGGGGTGGCCCCTTCGGATGTCTCGCTCATGACGGATACCGTACATGGCTACTATGGCGCTCCTGTGAAGCGCCCGGTCACGACCGCAGCGACCCCTGCAGTGCCGCGTCGGCGGCCTTGAGCACTTCGGCGGCCACGGCGACGCCCTCGACGGGTCCCGGCTCGGTGTCCTCGTGCTCGATGTTGACCAGCATGTCCGGGTCGACCTCGTGGAGGGCGCGCAGGAACTCGGTCCAGTAGGCGACGTCATGGCCCTTGCCGAGCGCGACGAAGTCCCAGAAGGACCCCTTGGGCCACTCGTTGGCCCACTCGTCGCCGCCGAGGTCGGTGCGCGGCTCGTCGGGCGACAGGCGGCGGAAGCTGTTGTCGAGCACGCCGTTGAGGACGACGTGTGCGCGATTGATCCGGACGTCCTTGGCGGCCGCGTGGAAGACCAGCTCGCCCAGGTGGCGGACGACCTCGACGGGGTCCATCTGCTGCCAGAACAGATGCGAGGCGTCCAGTTCGACGCCCACGTGGGTGGCCCCGGTGAGGTCGATGAGCCGGTGCACGTCGGCGCAGTTGAACACGACATTCTGCGGGTGCAGTTCGAGGGCGATCTTGACGTCGTGGTCACGGGCGAGGCGGTCGGTCTCGCGCCAGAAGTCCGCGACGATCCTCCACTGGTGGTCGAGCACGTCCAGGGCCGCGGAGTTCCACGCGTTCACGATCCAGTTCGGGCGGGACGCGCCCGGTTCGCCGCCGGGCAGGCCCGACATGGTCACTACGCGGTGCTGTCCGAGCCGCTCGGCCAGGCGGATGGAGCGGCGGATGTCCTCGGCGTGTTTCGCGCCGATCCGTGGGTTCGGGTGCAGCGGGTTGCCGTTGGCGTTCAGGCCCGCGACGGAGACGCCGGTGCCCTCGAAGAGGCCCAGGAAGTCGTCCCGGGCGGCGTCGCTGACGAGGATGTCGTCGAAGGCCGGGACATGGACGGCGGGCAGGAAGCCACCGGTGTTGATCTCGATGCCGGTCAGGCCCAGACCGGCGACGACTTCGATCGCTTCCGGCAACGGCCGGTCGTGCAGGACCGCGTTGTGGAGTCCGAGCCTCATCGTGTCGTTCCTCGGCCACTTCTCGACGGTACGGGTCCTGGTGTGCGGTGCGGGGTGGGCAGGAAGAGGGGGGTCACCGTGGCCGTTGAAGTGCTGGACCGGTCCGAGCGGGCCTCCCGCACCTGCTGCCGGATCGTCAGCTGGAGGTGGGGAAGGTGAAGCCTGCGGTGATCTGCTGTGTCTGCTGGGGCCAGCGGGTGGTGACGACCTTGGGGCGGGTGTAGAAGCGGATGCCTTCGGGGCCGTGGACGGGGGAGTCGCCGATGAGGGAGTCCTTCCAGCCGCCGAAGGAGTAGTAGGACATCGGGACCGGGACGGGGACGTTGATGCCGATCATGCCGATCTTGACGTTGCGCTGGAATCGGCGGGCGGCTTCGCCGGAGGCGGTGAAGAGGGCGGTGCCGTTGCCGTAGGGGTTGGCGTTGATCAGCGCGATGGCCTCGTCCAGCGTGTCGACGCGGATGACGGCGAGGACGGGACCGAAGAGTTCTTCCTGGTAGGCGTCCATCTCCGCTGTGACGTGGTCGAGGAGGGAGGGGCCCGTGAAGAAGCCTTCCTCGTACCCGTCGATCTTCAGGCCGCGGCCGTCCACGACGACTGTCGCGCCTTGGGCTGCGGCGGTACCGACGGCGTTCTCGACGCGTTCCCGCGCGGCCTTGGTGACCAGGGGGCCCATGTCGGTGCCGGGCGCGTTGCCCGGGCCGACCTTCACCTCGCGGGCCTTGCGCTCCAGCACCGCCACCAGTCCGTCGGCCGCGTCACCCACGGCCACGGCTACGGAGACGGCCATGCAGCGCTCGCCTGCCGAACCGTAGGCGCCTGCGGTGATGTGGTCGGCGGCGAATTCCAGGTCGGCGTCGGGGAGGACGACGGCGTGGTTCTTGGCGCCGCCGAGGGCCTGGACGCGCTTGCCCGAAGAAGTCCCCTTCTCATGGACGTACTTGGCGATCGGCGTGGAACCGACGAAGGAGACCGCTTCGATGCCGGCGTGCGTCAGGATCGCGTCCACGGCATCCTTGCCGCCATGGATGACGTTGAAGACGCCGTCCGGCAGCCCGGCCCGCTTGTACAGCTCGGCGACGAAGTTGGCGGCGGAGGGATCGCGTTCGCTGGGCTTCAGGATGAAGGTGTTGCCCGTGGCGATGGCGATGGGGTGCATCCACAGTGGCACCATGGCCGGGAAGTTGAAGGGTGTGATGCCGGCGACGACGCCGAGCGGCTGGCGGAAGTTGTGGACGTCGATGCCGCGGGAGACCTGGTCGGAGAAGGATCCCTTCAGCACGTCGCCGAGACCGCAGGCGAATTCGACGACTTCGCGGCCGCGGACGATTTCGCCGCGTGCGTCGTCGACGGTCTTGCCGTGCTCGGCGGAGATGATCCGGGCCAGCTCCTCCTCGTGCTCCACGAGGAGTTGACGGAAGGCGAACATCACCTGGGTGCGCCGGGTCAGCGAGGATTCCGACCAGGCCGCGAAGGCGGCGGTGGCGGCCTGGACGGCGGCGTCCACGTCGGCTGCGCCCCCGAGCACGACCCGGGCCTGCTCCTGCCCCGTGGCGGGGTTGAAGACCGGCTGCGTGGCGGTGGCGGAGCCCTGGGTGGGGGAGCCGCTGATCCAGTGGGGAATGGTGTTCACGGGAGCGGGTTCCTTACAGGTAGTGGCGCTGGGTCTGCTTGTGGGCCGCGTAGATGTCGTACGCGGCGCGAGTGGTGTCGAGGGCGGAGACTTCGCTGACGGGGACGTCCCACCAGCCGTGCGCGGGCGGGTTGGGTCCGTAGAGGTCGGTCTCGACGTGGACGACGGTGGTCCGGTCGGCGGCCTTCGCCTTCTCCATCGCCGAGCGGAACTCCTCGACGCCGGTGGCGTGCAGGACGTCCGCGCCCAGGCTGGCGGCGTTGGCGGCGAGGTCGATGGGGAGGACGCTGCCGTCGAGGAGGCCCGAGTCGTCGTCGCGGTAGCGGTATTTGGTGCCGAAGCGCTGGGAGCCGAGTGATTCGGAGAGGGCGCCGATGGAGGCGAAGCCGTGGTTCTGGACGAGGACGATGATGACCTTGAGTCCTTCGGAGACCATCGTGACGATCTCCTGGGCCATCATGAGATAGGAGCCGTCGCCGACCAGGACGACGACCTCACGGGAGGGATCGGCCATTTTGGCGCCGACACCGGCGGCCACCTCGTAGCCCATGCAGGAGTAGGCGTATTCGACGTGGTAGGCCTTCGGGTCGCGGGCTCGCCACAACTGTTGCAGATCGCCGGGCATGGAGCCGGCCGCGTTGATCACGACGTCACGGTCGCCGAGTACGCCGCCCAGCGCGCCGAGGATCTGGGTCTGAGCGGGCAGTTCACCGGTACTGCGGTCCGGAGCGAAGCACTCGTCCTCGATCTCCCGTGTGCGGGCGATGAGCCGGCGGGTGTGAGTCCGGTGGTCCGTGGAGACCTCCCAGTCCGCCAGCGCCCCCGCGAGGGCCTGGATGCCGAGGCGGGCGTCGGCGACCAGCGGTTCGGCGGAGTGCTTGACGGCGTCGAGACGGGTGACGTTGAGGTTGACGAAGGTGACGTCGGGGTGGGCGAAGACGGTGCGGCTGGCAGTGGTGAAGTCGCTGTAGCGGGTGCCGATGCCGAGGACGACGTCGGCCTCGCGGGCCAGTTCGTTCGCCGCGTACGAGCCCGTGGAGCCGATGCCGCCGACGGCGTAGGGGTGGTCCCACGGCACCGCGCCCTTGCCGGCGTGTGTGTCGGCGACCGGGATGCCCGTGGCCTCGGCGAACGCCCGCAATTCGGTCTCGGCACCGGAGTACACGGCGCCACCGCCCGCGACGATGAGCGGCCTCTCGGCGTTGCGCAGCAGCCGCGCGGCTCGCTCGACGGCGCTGGGTTCCGGCACCGGGCGGCCTACGTGCCAGACCCGGCGCCGGAAGAAGGAGAGCGGCCAGTCGTGGGCCTCGGCCTGCACGTCCTGCGGCAGGGCCAACGTCACCGCGCCGGTCTCGACCGGGTCGGTGAGGACACGCATCGCGGCCAGTGCGGCCGGGATGAGCTGCTCGGGGCGGGAGATGCGGTCGAAGTACTTGGACACGGCGCGGAAGGCGTCGTTGACGGTGACGTCCCCGCCTCGGGTGTCCTCCAGCTGCTGCAGGACCGGGTCGGCGGAGCGGGTGGCGAACATGTCGGACGGCAGCAGCAGGACCGGGATGCGGTTGGTCGTCGCGAGGGCCGCACCCGTGATCATGTTGGTGGAGCCCGGGCCGGTGGAGGCGGTGCAGGCGAAGGTCGCCAGCCGGTCGCGCATCTTCGCGTACGCCACCGAGGCGTGCACCATGCCCTGCTCGTTGCGGGCCAGGTAGTAGGGAAGATCCGCTTCTTGCGTGACGGCCGCCTGAAGGAGCGCCTGCCCGATCCCGGCGACGTTGCCGTGCCCGAAGATCCCCCACACACCGGGGATCAGCCGCTGCTCCTGCCCGTCCCGCTCGCTGTACTGGTTGGCCAGGAAGCGGACGAGAGCCTGGGCCGTGGTCAGTCGTACGGTGTTCATTCGTTCTCTCCGAAGGGCAGCCGGTCGTCGATGTCCTGGGAGGTCCAGGTCGATCGCACCCAGCCGTGGGCGGGGTCGTCGCAGATCAGCCATGCGCGGTCGTGGCCGGGGCCGGCCATGACGTTGAGGTAGTAGAGGTCGTAGCCGGGTGCGGCGATCGAGGGGCCGTGCCAGCCGTGCGGGATCAGCACCGTGTCGCCTGCGCGCACCTCGGCGAGCACGTCGATCGGGCGGTCCGGGGTGCCGTGGACACGCTGGTAGCCGAAGCCGTTCTCGCCGGCGATCTGGAAGTAGTAGATCTCCTCCAGCTCCGACTCGACGCCCGGCCGTGCCTCGTCGTGCTTGTGGGGCGGATAGGAGGACCAGTTGCCGCCGGGGGTCAGCACTTCGCACACCAGCAGTTGTTCGGCGTCGAAGGTGCCGGGCAGGCAGTAGTTGTTGACCTGCCGGGAACAGGCCCCGGCCCCCCGGAGTTCGACGGGGACGTCCTCCTTGGGCCCGTACCGAGCGGGGAGGCCACCTCGCTCGGTACGGGCGGAGGGCAGCGCGAACGTCCCGCCGGACACGCTGCTGATGAGGGCCTCCGACTCCCGCGGCAGATACGCGAAGTCGGAGGCCGAGGCGAACACGCTGCCACGGCCCCGGAGTTCGAAGCCGCGGCCGTCCGTGGTGACGGTGCACGCGCCCGTCAGCGGCAGCACCAGGAACTCCGAGTCGCCGGTGGACAGGGTGTGCGCCTCGCCCGGCTTCAGGGTGAGGATCCTGAGGCCGGAGTATCCCCAGCCCGCCGACTTGGGCGTGACCAGGAGGTCGTAGGGTCCGTCGGCCGAAGTTCCCTTCGGCAGGTGGTACTTGCTCGTGCTCGTCACAGCAGGCTCACCGCCCGGTCCACGGCACCGGCGACATCGCCGTCGGAGGGGTAGAGCAGGGAGCGGCCGACGACCAGGCCCTGCGCGGTGGGGAGCTTGAGTGCGCGGCCCCAGGAGGCGAAGGCCGTGTCGGGGTCGGTGACCTCGCCGCCGAGCAGCAGCGTGGGCAGCGTGGAGGAGGCGAGCACGCGCTCCATGTCGTCGACGACAGGCAGCTTCAGCCAGGTGTAGGCGGTACGCCGGCCCAGCCCCGACGCGATCGTGACCGACTTGACGACGGCCTCGGGGGAGAGGTCGTTACGGATCTTCCCGTCCTGCCAGAACGAGATGAACGGCTCGACCATGGCAACGAGTTGATGGTCGTTGAGTTCATTCACCGCGCGGGCGGTGTCCATCAGGGCGGACGGAGTGGCCGGATCGTCCAGGGCGATACGGGTGAGCATCTTGCCGCCGTCGAAGCCCATGGCGGCGATGGTCTCGGCGTCGTAGCCGGTGAACCGGTCGTCGATCTCGAACACCGAACCCGCGAGGCCGGCCCGGTTCATCGAGCCGAACACGCTCTTGCTGTCGAGGACGCCGAGGAGCAGCAGGTCCTCCAGGATGTCGGCGGTGCCCAGCACCCCGGTCACCCCCGGGCGCTCCAGGGCGGTGCACAGCCGCTCCAGCAGCTCGAAGCGGTCTGCCATGGCCGTGGGGTCGTCGCCCACGCCGTTGGCACCCCGCGCCGGATGGTCCGCAGCGATGATCATCGCCTTGCCGTGCTCACCCAGCAGCGAGGTCGCTCGGACGCGGCGAGCGGCCGCTGCCGCTATGGCGCCGGGGTCAGTGACCCGGGCGGACATGATGCGGCTCGCGATGTCGGACGACACGTCGTCACGCCTTTCGTTCGGTGGAGGTGCGGACGAGGGATGCCTCGCGGAGCTTGGCGTCGACCTCGGCCTCGGTCGGCATGGCGTCGGAGCAGGACAGCCGGCCTGCGACGATGGCGCCGGCGGCATTCGCGAAGGAGACCGTGCGGCGGGTGTCCCAGCCGGACAGCAGCCCGTGACACAGCGCGCCCCCGAACGCGTCACCGGCACCCAGGCCGTTCACCACGTCCACCGGCACCGGCGCGATCTCGACCGCCGAGCCGTCCCGATCCACCGCAAGGACACCCTTCGGGCCCTGCTTCACGACGGCCAGCTCCACCCCTGCGGCGAGCAGCGCCTTCGCCGCCGCGTACGGCTCACGCTCGCCGGTCGCCACCTCGCACTCGTCGAGGTTGCCGACCGCGACCGTCGTGTGCCGCAGCGCCTCCGCGTAGGACGAACGAGCCTCGGCCGGGTCCTTCCAGAACATCGGCCGCCAGTCGAGGTCGAAGACCGTCGTCCCGGCCCCGGCCCGATGCGCGAGCGCGGCCAGGGTCGCCGAACGACTCGGCTCCTCGCTCAGACCCGTCCCGGTGATCCAGAAGATCCCCGCGCCCCGCACCGCCTCCAGATCCAGCTCACCCGGCTGAATGTCCAGGTCAGGCGCCTTGGGCAGCCGATAGAAGTACAACGGAAAGTCATCCGGCGGGAAGATCTCACAGAACGTCACAGGCGTCGGCGCAACCCCAGACGTACCGACGAACCGGCCGTCCACGCCGTAACCCTCCAGCGCCGACCGCACGAACGCACCGAACGGATCCCGCCCCGTCTTCGTGATCACAGCCGAGCTGCGGCCGTACCGCGCGGCGGCCACTGCCACGTTCGTGGGGCTGCCACCCAGGTACTTCCCGAACGACGTGACCTCCGCCAACCCCACACCTGTCTGGAGCGGATACACATCCACTCCCACACGGCCCATGGTCAGCACTTCGAATGACATCAGGCTGGTTTCCCTTCGCTCCGACCGTCCCCGGAGGCGGTGGGGCAGACGAGTGCTTGAAGCGCTTTAAGTACGCGCTCTCAAGGCCAGTACGATGCCGTCCATCAAATGTCATGTCAATAGGATGTTGCTACGTGACCACGGTGCGGGCCGGTCGTGGGTCGCGCCCACCAACGGCTGCGCGCCGGGCCCTGCTTCTCGCAGAGCCCGGCGCGCAGCCGGCAGTCAAGGTGTGCCACTTGGTGCCGGGGTCCACCCGGCACCGTGCGGTGGCAGCACGCCTCGGCGAGGCGTGTCAGAAGCGGGGTGCCTGCGGTGTGTTCTGCGGCATCGGGACGATGCGCTGGTTCACGCCGGGGCTCTGTCGACCGGACGGCTTGCAGGTGACGTCCTGTGCCGGCAGCTTTCCGCTGCTCAGGTAGGCGTTGATGGTGCGCTCGGCGCAGGAGCCCGGGTCGCTGGCGTAGACGCCGTGACCCTCGCCGCCCTTGACGTACACCATCCGCGAGCCCTTCAGGGCGCGGTGCATGCCGAGGCCGCTGACCAGGGGCGTCTGGGAGTCCCACTGGTTCTGCACGGTGAGTATGCCGACGTTGTTGTCGACGGTGGTGACGGGCTCGACCGGCTTGTCCCAGAACGCGCAGGGCGTGATGTTGGAGCCGAAGTCGCCGTAGAGCGGGTACTTGGCCTTGTCCTGGATCGCGTCACGCCGGTACTGCTCGGGGTCGCGCGGCCATGCCGCGGTGTCGCCGCAGACCACGGTCCAGAAGGCGACGGCGCCGTTGTCGGCCGGCGGCTGTGCGGCGGTGGCCCCGGACCGGCGCGGTGCCCGCTGGTCGTCCGGCGCGGGGGAACGGTGGGAGACCGCGTGGCCGTCGGCGGCCTTCTTGAGCTCGACGACCGCCTCGGCCGCGTACTTGGGGCTGAAGAACGTGGGACGCAGAGAGGCGCGGATGTCGTCCCCGGTGACCTTCTCGCCACCGTTGTCGATGGGCGTGCGGTCCGCCCGGGCGACCAGGTCCCAGAAGGTCTTCTTCACCTTGGCCGGGGTGTCGCCGAGCCGGTAGGTGCGGTTGTGCTGCGCGGTCCACTTCGTCCAGCGGGCGAACGCCGGCTCCGTGCCCTCCGCCCAGACCTGGATCATGCCCCGCCAGACCCGTGCCGGGTCGACCGCGCTGTCCAGCACGAAGCGATCGGTCCGCTCGGGGAACATCTGCGCGTAGACGGCGCCCAGGTACGTGCCGTAGGAGTAGCCCAGGTAAGAGATCTTCTTCTCGCCCAGAACGCCGCGGATGACGTCCATGTCGCGGGCGGTGTTGCGGGTGGTGATGTACGGGAGCTTGTCACCGTTCCTGGCACGGCACTTGTCGGCGACGGTCCGGGCCCACTTGACGTCATGGCTGAACGTCCGCTGATGGTAGGGGTGTTCGGTGTTCTGCTCCTTGCCCGTGAGACCGCAGGTGACCGGGCTGCTGTGACCCACGCCGCGCGGGTCGAAGCCGATGAGGTCGTACTGCTCGCGGACCTTCTTGGGCATCACGTCCTTCATCATGACCGGCATGTCCAGGCCCTCACCGCCCGGACCACCGGGGTTGAGGAGGAGGGCGCCGTGCCGCTTGCCCGGGACGCTGGTCTTCATGCGGGAGACGGCCAGCTTGATCGTCTTGCCGTCGGGGCGGCTGTAGTCGAGCGGGACCTTGAGCGTCGCGCACTGGTACGCAGCGGGCAGCGACCTGTCGCATCTGTGCCACGCGGGCCTCTGGCTCTCGAATCTGTTCAGCGGTTCCGCCGCGGATGCCTGAGCCGGGGCGAGGGCGGGGACCAGCGTTGCCGTGACCCCCACGGCGAGCAAGGGCGCAATGCGTCCTATCCGCACGATGGTCGTTCCTTTCCGTCAACTTCCGGGAAGGTACGACCATTTCGTGTCCGTGGAGGCCGGCGAATCCCTCTGCAGGGCGGTCTTGCTACAACTCGCGGAGTACGCAGAACAAGACGTACGGAGGAGAACCCGAACGGGCTGATCACCGTCCGCGCCGCCAGGGGCGGAGTGGCGGCGGGGCGCCTCCGCTCCGGCGCCCCGGTCCGTGAGTTCGCGGAGGGTCAGCCGTGCTGTCGCTGTGTCCGGCCGCGCAGCAGGGCGGTGCCCGCGCCGAGCGAGACGACGCCCATGCCGACGCTGGTCATCACCGCCTGGGTGCCGTCGACGGCGAAGGGTGCGACCGCGGCGACGGCGAGGTTGAACAGCAACAGGAACCACAGGACCGGGCGGGAGGAGAGCAGTTGCTTCACGGGAGCTTCCTTTCGGGGACGGACGCGGACTCCCCTGCGGGGCGTCGCTGAACTTGCGTAAGTCAACGATCCCGCTTGCCGTGACGCGGCACGAGGGAGTGCACTCCCGGACCTGTGGTGTAGCCGGCTATACCTTCGTCGGCGGACCCCGGCGCCTGCCGCCTCTCCGACCGGGGCCGGACCGGCAAGGCCGGTGGGCCGCTTTCTACATCCTGGCACTGCCGTTCTTCGGCATCGTCTCCGAGGTCGTCCCGGTCTTCGCCCGCAAGCCGATGTTCGGATACCTGGGACTGATCGCGGCGACGATCTCCATCGCCGGTCTGTCGGTGACGGTCTGGGCGCACCACATGTACGTCACGGGCGGCGTGCTGCTGCCCTTCTTCTCCTTCATGACGTTCTTGATCGCGGTGCCGACCGGGGTGAAGTTCTTCAACTGGATCGGCACCATGTGGAAGGGCTCGCTGTCCTTCGAGACTCCGATGCTGTGGACCACCGGCTTCCTGATCACGTTCCTCTTCGGCGGCCTCACCGGGGTGATCCTGGCCTCCCCGCCGATGGACTTCCATCTCTCCGACTCGTACTTCGTCGTGGCGCACTTCCACTACACGGTCTTCGGAACCGTCGTGTACGCGATGTTCGCCGGATTCCACTTCTGGTGGCCCAAGTTCACCGGCAAGATGCTCGACGAACGCCTCGGGAAGATCACGTTCTGGACCCTCACGGTCGGCTTCCACACCACGTTCCTGGTGCAGCACTGGCTGGGCGCCGAGGGCATGCCCCGCCGGTACGCCGACTACCTGGCCGCCGACGGTTTCACGGCTCTCAACACCGTCTCGACGATCGGATCGTTCCTGCTCGGCCTGTCGATCCTGCCGTTCTTCTACAACGTCTGGAAGACGGCGAAGTACGGTGAGCGGGTGGAGGTCGACGACCCGTGGGGTTACGGCCGTTCGCTGGAGTGGGCGACCTCCTGCCCGCCGCCCCGCCACAACTTCGTTTCCCTCCCTGTCATCCGCAGCGAGTCTCCGGCGTTCGACCTGCACCACCCTGAGATCGCCGCGCTCGAGGCGGCGCAGTAGGTCATGGCCCAAGCCGTACTCGCTCTGGGGGCCGCCACGGTGGCCGCGGCAGGCTGCGTCTGGTACCTGCCGGCGCTCGCCGACCTACGGGCGGGAGCCGACCGGCCGGTGTCCCGTCGCAGGGCGGCCGCGGCCTGCCTCGGCGGCTGGACCACGGTCGGGGTTGTCGCCGTACTGCTGCTCGTCTCGGAAGCATGGTGGGTACCCTCCGGTGCGGCCGTGGCCGGCGTTGCCGTCACGCTGGGCCTTCGGGTCCGGGCGTCCCTGCAGCGCCGCCGCGAGTCGCGCGAGACCGCACGCCAGTGGGCGGAGTTGCGCAAGGATCAGCAACCGCCGGACACCGAACCCGTCCGAACGGCCGTCGTCGCCCTGCTCGTCGGCTGCGGGCTGGCTCTCGCCGTGATCGCGGCAACAGTCATGGTGGTCGTGCAGCCCGGGCACTGCATGGCCGGATGGGCGGTCGCCGCCGTACCGGCCATGATCGTCGCGCTGTTTCTCGGTGTCGCGGCCGTCTCCGGGCGGGCGTTTCGCCGTCATCGTGCCGACGGGAGCGGTCGCCGTCCGTGACCCCACACCGACGGTCGCGGTTCCGCCGTCGGGCGCACCGGTCCGCATGCCTGTGACAGGCATCGTGCCCGGCACGGCGAGCGGACCGACGGGCCCTGTCCCCAGGGCGGTTCGGCCCTATTCCGGGTGACGGGGTCACCCGGATGATCGATGTGCCGGTCGGACCCGCACGACGGATCCCGGCTGGGACGGTGAACGCCGTCCCTCCACCTGCTCACACTCCAGAGGAGATCCATGCTTTCGCCCGAGTCGGCCGCTGTCGTTCGCGCCACCCTGCCCGCCGTCGGCGGCGCCCTGGACGAGATCACCACACGCTTCTACGGCACCATGTTCGCCGAGCAACCCCAACTGCTCGACGGCTTGTTCAACCGCGGCAACCAGGCCAGCGGCGAGCAGCGCCGGGCACTGGCCGGATCCATCGCGGGCTTCGCCCAGGCCCTGCTGGCCGACCCCGACGCCCGGCCGGACGCCCTCCTGGCCCGGATCGCCCACAAGCACGCCGCGCTCGGCGTCACCGCGGACCAGTACACGATCGTCCACAAGTACCTGTTCCGCGCGATCGGAGACGTGCTGGGCGAAGCGGTCACCCCGGAGGTCGCGGCCGCCTGGGACGAGGTGTACTGGCTGATGGCCGGCGCCCTCATAGCCCGGGAGGCCCGCCTCTACCAAGAGGCAGAGGTCGACCCGTGCAGGCCGTGGCGGCGGTGGACCGTCGTGGAGCGGCGCGAGGAAACCCCGGACGTGGTCTCCTTCCTGCTGCGCCCGGCCGACGACGGCCCCCTGCCCCGGGCCTGTGCCGGGCAGTACGTCAGCGTCCGGGTGCTCATGCCCGACGGCATCCACCAGACCCGCCAGTACAGCCTGTCCAACGCGCCCGGCGACCGCCTGCGGCGCATCACCGTCAAACGGGCGGCGAGCGTCGCAGACGCCCCCGAGGGCGAGGTCTCCAACCAACTGCACCGCACGGTACGGGCCGGCGACGAGCTGACCCTGTCGGCCCCGTTCGGAGACGTGGTCCTCGACGACGCCGACACCCCGCTCGTGCTGGTTTCCGCCGGCATCGGCTGCACCCCGATGGCCGGAATGCTCGAACACCTCGTTGCCACCGGTTCGTCCCGGCCGGTCCGGGTCCTGCACGCCGACCGCACCCCGGCCGACCACGCCCTGCGCGCGGAGACCCGACGCCTGGTGGAGCAACTGCCCGACGCCAGGGCCGAGTTCTGGTACGAAGAGGATGCGGCCGAGGAACCGGGGTCCCGCACGGGACTGATGGACCTCGACGGCCTGGGGCTGCCCACCGACGCCGACGTCTACCTGTGCGGCTCGCTGCCCTTCATGCGTGCCGTCCGCACCCAGCTGCTCCAGGCCGGCATCCCCGCCCGCAACATCCGCTACGAGGTCTTCGGCCCGGACCTGTGGCTGGCTCACGCCGCCGAAGGCTGAGACCCTCGCCCCCACCCGTCAGGCGGTGTGGCTCGGCTGGTGCTGTTCCACGGGTGTGAGGTGGGCCAGGCACAGAGAGACATCGGCGAAGGGCTCCGGCCGGGCTGTGCGGATGCCGCAGTAGTCATTGCCTGGGGATGGGTAAAAACTGGTGCCGAAGGCCTGCCGATCGCCCCGTGTCGTGGGGCCCTGCGTTCGGTCGGCCGAGCCCGTAGGGTGACAGGGCAGGGCGAGGTGATGACGGCGCCGGGAGGCGTCGGGAGGAAGCACCATGGCGCACGATCCGTGGCAGCGGTCCTACGACAGCCCGCCGTTCGGCGCCGTACCGGCCGACGAGCCGCAGCAAGGGGCCGCGCCGGCGTCGCCGTTCGTTCTCGGTCCACAGCGACTGCGGCGGCTGCTGGGCGCGGTCGCGGCGATCAGCGCCGACATGGACATCCGTGCCGTGCTGCACCGCATCGTGGAAGCGGCCACCGACCTCGTCGGCGCGCGCTACGGAGCACTCGGCGTGCTCGGGGACGACGGCGCCGTCACCGACCTGATCACCGTGGGCATCGACGACCCGCACCTGTGCGCCGCCATGGGCCTGCCGCAGGGGCACGGCTTGCTGCACACACTGGTGGCCGACCGCAGGCCGTTGCGGGTGTCGGACGTGGCAGCACACCCTCGTTCCGCCGGATTCCCGGCCGGGCACCCGGTCATGCGCACCCTGCTGGGCGTACCGCTGACGGTGCGCGGGACCGTCTACGGCGACCTCTACCTCGCCGACAAGACGGACGGCACGCCCTTCGACGATGACGACGAGAACCTGCTGACGACGCTGGCCAGTGCCGCGAGCATCAGTATCGAAAACGCCCGCCTGTACGAGCACCTCAAACGCGCCGCCGAACACTTCCAGCGTCGCATGCTGCCCGTCCTCCCGGACCTGTCGCCGCTGCAGGCCGCGGTGCGCTATGAGCCCGCCTCCGAGCTGCCCAGGCTGGGCGGGGACTGGTACGACGCCATGGTCCTGCCCGACGGTGCCACCTGCGTGGTGGTGGGCGACGTGACCGGCCACGACGTCGAGGCCGCCCCGCTGATGGGCCAGTTGCGCAACATGCTGCGGGCGCTCGCCTTCGACCGGTGCGAGCCGCCCGGCCCGACCGTTTCGCGTCTCGACCGCGCTCTGACGATGTTCGAGGACCCGCCCATGGCCACCCTCGTGTTCGGTCGCATCGAATCCGGCCCTGATGGACACACCTTCAGCTGGAGCAACGCCGGGCACCCGCCCCCGCTGCTGATCGGGGCGGTCGGCAGCGCCCGCTACCTGGCGCCCGCCCAGCACGGGATTCCGGTGGGCATCGACGCGTCCGTCCCCCGGTTCAGCCACGTGCACCCGCTCCCGCCGGCGAGCACCCTGTTGCTGTTCACCGACGGGCTGGTGGAGCGCCGCGGCCAGGACATCGACGCCGGCCTGGGCGATCTGGCCGAGCAGGCCGCCGCCCTGGCCCGGGCACCGCTGGACGACCTGTGCGACGCCCTCGTCCCTCGAAGTCGCCGGGTGTTCGACGACGACGTCGCCGTCCTCGCCCTGCGCACGCCGGGCGACCCGGCCCAGTGATCGGCCGGCCGACCCGACCGGCCCTGACGGTCAGGAGTCCGCAGAGCTGTCGGCCGGGGCGGGCAGCATGGTCAGCAGCATGACGGTGGGCTCAAGGGCGCGGACGGAGTGCGGCAGCCGGGCGGGCAGGTGGATCCAGGTGCCGGGGGTCGCCTCGGCCTTCTCCTCGCCGAGCACGAGGTCGAGGCGGCCCTGGACGACCTGGATGACCACGGGGAGGGCCGAGGTGTGCTCGGTCAGTTCCTGGCCGGTCGCGAACGCGAAGCCGACCACGCGCAGCCGGTCGTCGCGGTACAGGACGCGGCTGAGGGTGCCGTCCTCCGACAGGGGCAGTTCGGCGGCCAGATCCTGGATCAGGGTGGCGGTCATGCGGGTTTCCATACCCTTGCTCTCCTTACTGGTCACCGGGCGAACGAGTCGGGGACGGCGACCAGGCTGATCGCGCCCAGGTGGTCCCGGTGACGTTGGAAGACGCTGCGCATGTGCAGCACACGCTGCCGAGCCGCCGGGTACCGCAGGGCGCGGCCGGCGATGCCGAGAGCACGGATGAGTCCTTCGTCCGCGATGACACGGTGTGGTTCCAGCAGTGCCATCGGTGCCGTTCTGCGGGCGGTGACGGTGAAGCCCTCCGCGGCGAGCAGGTTCTTCCAGCCGGCCGGGGTGAGCGGGCGGGCGCCGACGTGGATAGCCTCGTGCAGGTCGGCGGCGATCTGCCGGGCGAGGGCCGGATCGATGTCGTCGGGCACGAGGCACATCTCGTGGATGGCGTAGCGACCGGACGAGTCGGCGAGGAGACGGCGTGCCTCTCGTACGACGCGCCGCTTGGCGGGCTCGGGCTGCATGGTGAGCATCGCCTCGCCGTACACGACGGTGGCGCTCCCGCTCGGCAGACCGGTGTCCGCCGCATCCGCCCGCACCGCGCGGACCTCGGTCGGTCCGGGAGCCGTGAGGGCGCTCAGGCGCGTCACGGCGGCTGCGTCGCGGTCGACGGCGGTGTAGGTGGCGGGCGTGCGCGCGAGCGCAAGCCGGGCGGTCGCCCCGAGTCCTGCGGCCAGTTCCACCACGCGGTCGTCGGGACCGATGGCGAGTGCGTCGAGCATCGAGCGGGTCAGTTCCAGACCGCCGGGGCGCAGGACGCGCTTGCCCAGGCGGGCGAGGAGCCAGTGGCCGGGCATGCGGGAGGCGTCGAGACCTTCGCCGGGTATCGGCATGTCCTGGGGGAGTGGCTGGTTGCGGTCTGTCGTCGCCATGGAGTGAAGCCTCGCTCTCTACCTGCCCTTTCCGTACCTACTTAGGGGAGCCTAATTCCGGCGGTCCAGGTGTGCTTGGGCCGAACGTCCCGATCCGCGGGACCTGGCGGCCCCGTCAGAGCAGGCTGCTCCAGTACGGCCAGAACCGGGTCAGGACGAGGACGGCGATCAGGCCGTACCAGGCCGCCAGAAGCATCCAGTGTGTCTCCAGCACCAGGGCGAGACAGCTCCGGCCGGTTGCCGGTACGGGGATGAGACCGCGTCCGAGGTTGCGCAGCGTGATGTACCAGAACAGGGCGATGGTGACCGCCCAGACGACGGCGCAGTAAGGGCAGAGCCGGCCCAGCCCGAAGAGGGACTGGTAGATCAGCCAGTGCACGAACAGGACACCGGCGGCCGCCCCCGCGTTCAGCGTGAGCCACAGCGCCCGGTGCAGGCGCGCCCCGGTGAGCACGGCCAGGCCGAGGACCGCGACGGCGGCGAAGGCGCCGAGACCGAGCAGCATGTTGGGGAAGCCGAAGACGCTGCCCTCGGGGCTGGCCATGACGCTGCCGCAGCTGATGACCGGGCTGATGTTGCACGGCGGCTGGTAGGCCGGGTTCTTCAGCAGCCGCCAGTCGTCCACGGTGAGCTCGAAGGACGCGAGCCAGCCGATCAGCCCGGTCAGGGTCAGCAGCCAGCCGATGCGCCGGCCCGGCTGCGCCGTGCGGGGCTGCCTCATGCGGCACGCCGCGTACGCGGCTTTGGGGACTGCACGCCGTGCACGGCGGGTGCCGGTGTGGCCGCGCGCCGCCGGTAGACCAGGTAGGGCCGGGCGAGGTAGCCGATCGGGGCGCTCCAGACGTGCACGAGGCGGGTGAAGGGCCAGGCGGCGAAGAGCAGGCAGGCACTCAGGGCGTGCAGCTGAAAGAGCAGCGGCGCTCCCGCGATCGCCTCCGGATGAGGGTGGAGGGTGAAGATGCCGCGGAACCAGACGGAGACGGTGGACCGGTAGTCGTAGCCTCCGCCGAACACGTTGTGTACGGCGGTGGCGCTGAAGCCCAGCAGGACCGTGACCGACAGGAGCGGGAACAGCAGCTTGTCGCTGCGGTCGGTGGTGAGGCGGATCCGGCGGGCGAGCAGCCGGCGGGCGCACAGCATGCCCAGGCCGGTGACCATGGCGACCCCGGCGACGGAGCCCAGCGCGACGGCCGTGGTGTGGTAGGCGTGCTCACTGATGCCCGCTGCCTCGGTCCAGGACGCCGGGACGGCCAGGCCCACCACGTGTCCGGCGATCACCGCGAAGGCGCCGAGGTGGAACAGCGGGCTGCCCCAGCGCAGCCAGCGGTGTTCGAGGAGCTGGCTGGTGCGGGAGGTCCAGCCGAACTGGTCCTGGCGGTAGCGCCAGACGTGTCCGACGGCGAACACGGCGAGACAGATGTAGGGGAAGGCGACCCACAGGAGCAGATCGGCGCCGCCCGCCGAGGCGGCGGCCGAGGGGGAGAGCGGGGTGTTCATCGGGGGCCTTCCGGGCGGCTGGTCGGGGCGGGCGGCACGAGGGTCGGCGGGGCGGCCGGCGGCGGCACGAAGGTGTCGGGCGGGGCGAACTCCCCGTCGCCGTAGGCCCCGTAGGGGTCGAGACCGACCTCCTCGTTCGGCGGTCCCTCGGCGACGAGCCGGGCCACCGCTGCGCGGTCCGCCTCGGTGGGCGGCGGCAGCAGGGTGAGCAGGGCGGCCAGGACGTGCCGGTAGGGGGAGTCGGCGTCGGCCAGGGCGCGGTGGATCAACTCCAGTCCCCGCCGGTGCTGGCGCAGGGGTGCCTCGCCGCCCCGGGGACCCGCCAGAGCCGCGAACTCCAGGACGACCGGGAGGTGGTCGGGCAGTTCACCCCCGTCGATGTCCCAGCCCATGGCCCGGTACCGCTGGTTCAGGGCGAGCAGGGCCATGCCCCGGCGACGGGTGTCACCGTGCAGGTAGTAGGTGAGGTAGAGGCTGCTCCTGCGACGCAGGTCGAACATCTCGACGTAGTGGCGCTCCAGCCCGTCGGGCTCCTGGGCGGCCATCCACGCGGTGAAGGCGGCCAGGTGGCCGGCGGCAGCAGAGGCCGGCAGCGCGGTGACACCGTCCTTCAACACCGGTCGGGAGGCGACGAGTTCGCCGTCCGGGTACTGCAGCAGCAGCGAGCACAGCCGCAGCAGCAGGGCGCGTGCCTCGGCCTCCTCGGCGGTGAGGCGGACCGGGCGGCGTACGGCCGCGCGGAGGCGGGTCCGGACGATGGCGGGGATCGTTGCGGGCAGCGGGCTCACGGACGGCCTCCGGCGGGAGCTTCGGGAGTACGGCGGCGCAGGGTGGGGATGCCGAGCATCACGCGCCGGCCACCGGCGTCCGCCGGTTCGCCGGACGTCTCGACCGGGCAGCGGTTCTCCATCGCGGTCAGCGCGGCGGCGTCCTCCTTGTGGGCGGCGGGGACGACGTACCGGTCCTGGTACTTGGCGACGGCGAGGAGCCGGTGCAGGTCCTCCGCCTCGCGCGGGGTCAGTCCCACGGCCTTCAGCGTGGCCTCGTCGCCGGTCTCGCCGAGGGTGCGTTCACGCATGTACGAGCGCAGCGCGGTGAGTTTCATCAGCACACCGGCGACGACGTCCGTGTCCCCGGCGGTGAACAGCTCCGCCAGGTACTCCAGCGGGATGCGCAGCCGGGTGACGGCGGCGAAGACGTGGTCGGGGTCGTCCTGATTTCCGCCCGCCGCGTCGACGGCGTCGAGGACGGGGGAGAGCGGCGGCACGTACCAGACCATCGGCATCGTCCGGTACTCCGGGTGCAGCGGCAGCGCCACCTTGTAGCGCATGACGAGGTCGTACACGGGGGAGCGGCGGGCGGCGTCCAGCCAGTCCTCGGGGATGCCCGACTCCCGTGCGGCCGCACGGACTTCGGGATCGTGCGGGTCGAGGAAGACGCCGCGCTGGGCGTCGAGCAGGTCGTGCTCGTCGGGGGTGGCGGCGGCCTCGCCGACGCGGTCGGCGTCGTACAGGAGCAGGCCGAGGTAGCGCAGCCGTCCGACGCAGGTCTCGGAGCAGACGGTGGGCTGGCCGGCCTCGATGCGCGGGAAGCAGAACGTGCACTTCTCGGCCTTGCCGGTGGCGTGGTTGACGTACACCTTCTTGTACGGGCACGCCGTCACGCACATCCGCCAGCCCCGGCAGCGGTCCTGGTCGACGAGGACGATGCCGTCCTCGACCCGCTTGTACATCGCGCCGGAAGGGCACGCGGAGACGCAGGCCGGGTTGAGGCAGTGCTCGCACAGGCGGGGCAGGTGGAAGAGGAAGGTCTGCTCGAACTCGAACTTCACCTTCTGGGCCCATTCCCCGCTGAGGTTGGGGTCGCCGCCGGCGTTCTCGGGCGCTCCGCCCAGGCCGTCCTCCCAGTTGGCGCCCCAGGTGATGGCGGTGGGCCTGCCGGTGAGGACGGAGCGGGGGCGGGCGACCGGGATGTCCTTCTGAGCGGGGGCGTTGACGAGGTTGTCGTAGTCGTAGGTGACCGGCTCGTAGTAGTCCTCGATGGACGGCAGGTCGGGGTTGGCGAAGAGGGACAGGAGCCGCTTGATCCTCCCGCCGGAGCGCAGGACCAGACGCCCGCGCTTGTCGAGCATCCAGCCGCCCTTCCAGTGCTCCTGGTCCTCGTAGCGGCGCGGGTAGCCGACGCCGGGCTTGGTCTCGACGTTGTTGAACCAGGCGTACTCGACGCCGGTGCGGTTGGACCACGTCTGCTTGCAGGTGACCGAGCAGGTGTGGCAGCCGATGCACTTGTCGAGGTTCATCACCATCGCCACTTGAGCGAGCACGCGCATCTCAGTACTCCACATCCTGCGAGCGACGGCGGATCACGGTGACCTCGTCGCGCTGGTTCCCGGTCGGTCCGTAGTAGTTGAAGGCGTAGGTGAACTGCGCATAGCCGCCCGCCAGATGGGTCGGCTTGAGCAGCAGCCTGGTCAGGGAGTTGTGGATGCCGCCGCGCTTGCCGCTGACCTCGGTCTTCGGCACGTTCACGTTGCGGTCCTGGGCGTGGTACATGTACACCGTGCCCTCGGGCATACGGTGGGTGACCACGGCCCGGGCGGCGACGACACCGTTGCGGTTGTACGCCTCGATCCACTCGTTGTCCTTGACCCCGATCCTGTCGGCGTCGGCGGTGGACATCCAGACCGTCGGTCCGCCGCGGGACAGGTCGAGCATGTACTTGTTGTCCTGGTAGTTCGAGTGGATGGACCACTTCGAGTGCGGGGTCAGATAGCGGACGGTGACCTCAGCGCGGTCCTTGTCGTGCAGGTGTTCGTCGCCGTAGTGCCTGGGGGTGTTCAACGGGGGCCGGTAGACGGGGAGTTGCTCGCCCAGTTCGGCCATCCAGTCGTGCTGGACGAAGAAGTGCTGCCGGCCGGTGAGGGTGTGCCAGGGCTTCTTGTGCTCGGTGTTGATGACGAAGGGCGAGTAGCGGCGCCCGCCGGTCTCCGAGCCCGACCACTCGTACGACGTCATCACCGAGCGGGGCTGGGTGCGGGTGTCGGCGAACGTGATCCGGTCCGCCTCACGCTCGGCGGCGAGTTCCACCAGGCCCTTGCTGCCGGTCTGCCGCTCCAGCTCGCGGAAGCCTTCGGTGGCCAGACGGCCGTTGGTGGTGCCGGACAGGGCGAGGATCGCCTCGCACATGTCGCTGGCGGTGGCGAGCGAGGGCCGCCCGGCGGCGACTCCGTCCCTGACGGTGCCGTTGCGGTGCCGAAGGTCTTCGATCTCCTGGTCCGGGTGGACGGTGACGCCCTTGGTGGTCGTGCCCAGCGTGTCGAGCAGCGGACCGACGGCGCGCATCTTCTGCGCGATCGCGGCGTAGTCCCGCTCGATGACCACCAGCTTCGGCATGGTCCGCCCGGGAACCGGCTCGCACTCGCCGGTCTTCCAGTCCCGCACCACGCCGCCCGGCTGGGCGAGTTCGTCGGGGGTGTCGTGCAGCAGCGGCACCGCGAGCACGTCGGTACGGGTGCCGAGGTGCTCGGCGGCCAGCTCGCTGAACCGGTCGGCGATCGTCAGGAACGTGTCGTAGTCGGTGCGGGCCTGCCAGGGCGGGGCGATGGCCGGCGTGAAGGCGTGCACGAAGGGATGCATGTCCGTGCTCGACAGATCGTCCTTCTCGTACCAGGTCGCCGCCGGCAGGACCACGTCGGCCAGCAGACCGGTGGACGTCATCCGGAAGTCCATGCAGACCAGCAGGTCCAGCTTGCCCTCGGGGGCCTCCTCCCGCCACACCACCTCCTTCGGGCGGCCCTCGGGCGGGGTCTCCTCGGAGCGGACCGCCGCGTCGGTGCCCAGCAGGTGGCGCAGGAAGTACTCGTTGCCCTTGCCGGAGGAGCCCAGCAGGTTGGCCCGCCACACGGTCAGCACGCGCGGGAAGTTGGCCGGATCGTCGGGATCCTCGACCGCGAACCGCAGCCGCCCGGACTTCAGCTCGTCGACGATGTGCTCGGCGACCGGACGCCCGGCCCGCGCCGCTTCGTCCGTCAGGTCGAGCGGGTTGCGGTTGAAGCCGGGGTGGCCGGGTGTCCAGCCCAGCCGCACCGCCTGCGCCAGGCAGTCCGCGAAGCCCTTGCCCTTGAACCGCCCTTCCCCCAGCGGGGAGGCCAGCTCCTCGGGCCCGAACGCCTCGTAGCGCCACTGGTCGGAGTTCAGATACCAGTAGGAGGTGCCCGCCATGTGCCGGGTGGGCCGCTGCCAGTCGAAGGCGAACGACAGGTGCTGCTGACCGGTGACCGGGCGGACCTTCTCCTGGCCGACGTAGTGCGCCCAGCCGCCGCCGTTGACGCCCTGGCAGCCGGTCATGGTGAGCAGCGCCAGGAAGGCGCGGTAGATGGTGTCGGAGTGGAACCAGTGGTTGGTGCCGGCGCCGAGGGCAATCATCGAACGTCCCTGCGTCCGCTCCGCGTTGCGGGCGAACTCCCGGGCGATCCGGGCAGCCTGCTCGGCCGGGACGGACGTCACCGTCTCCTGCCAGGCCGGGGTGTAGGGCTCCGACGCGTCGTCGTAGGACGACGGCCAACTGCCTGGCAGACCCGGCCGCTGCACCCCGTACTGCGCCAGCATCAGATCGAAGACCGTCGTCACCAGGTGCCCGCCGATCCGCCGCACGGGCACCCCGCGCACCATGACCGAGCCGCCCTCCGTGCCGCCTTGGTCGAAGCGGGGCAACGCCACGGCCAGTGTGTCCTCAGCGCTCTCGAGCAGGCTCAACTCGGGCACGGTGTCGCCCAGGTCGAGGTTCCAGCGGCCTCGCTCGGCTTCCCCCCAGCGGAAGCCGAGCGAGCCGTTCGGCACGACCGGTTCGCCGGTGGCCGAGTCGAGAAGCACGGTCTTGGAATCGGCATGCTCCATGCTGCTGCCGAGGTCGGCAGCGGTCAGAAAACCGTCCGGGACGAGACCGTGTCCGTGCTCGCGCAGCGTCACCAGGAACGGGGCGTCGGTGAACCTGCGCAGGTAGTCCTGGAAGTACGGCACCTCGCGGTCGACGAGGAACTCGCGCAGGATCACGTGCCCCATGGCCATCGCCAGCGCGCCGTCCGTGCCCGGGTGCGGGGCCAGCCACTCGTCGGCGTGCTTGACGTTGTCCGCGTAGTCGGGACTGACCGCGACGACCTTCGTGCCGTTGTAGCGGGTCTCGGTGAGGAAGTGCGCGTCGGGCGTGCGGGTGACGGGGATGTTGGACCCCCACATGATCAGATAGCCCGCGTTCCACCAGTCGGCGGCCTCCGGCACGTCCGTCTGGTCGCCGAAGACCTGCGGCGAGGCGACCGGCAGGTCGGCGTACCAGTCGTAGAAGGAGAGGAGCGTGCCACCGATCAGCGACGTGTAACGGGCACCGGCCGCGAACGAGGCCATCGACATCGCGGGTATCGGGGAGAAGCCGGCGACGCGGTCGGGGCCGTACGTCTTGACCGTGTGGACCTGGGCGGCGGCGACCAGCTCGGACACCTCGTCCCAGTCGGCGCGCACCAGTCCGCCCTTGCCGCGGGCCCGCTTGTAGGCGCGTGCCTTCGCCGGATCGCCGGTGATCTCCGCCCATGCGGCCACCGGGTCCCCGAGCCGCCGCCGGGCCTCGCGCCACAGCTTCAGCAGCGCGCCGCGCACATACGGGTAGCGGACGCGGCTGGGGGAGTAGGTGTACCAGGAGAACGAGGCACCGCGCGGGCAGCCGCGGGGCTCGTACTCGGGACAGTCGGTGCCGATCGACGGGTAGTCGGTGGCCTGGTGCTCCCAGGTGATGATGCCGTCCTTGACGTACACCATCCACGAGCAGGAGCCCGTGCAGTTGACGCCGTGCGTGGAACGCACCACCTTGTCGTGCGCCCAGCGGTCCCGGTAGAAGCCTTCCCACTTCGGGTCGCCCGCACCGAAGACGGCGCGTCCGTCGGCCGAGACCTCGCGACGGGTCAACAACCTGCGGGCGGCCAGCGGCCAGCCCTCGCCTGCGCGCTGCTGCGAGGGGCCTGCGGTCCTGTCGTTCTCCATGGTCACGAACGCTAGGCGCCGGCGCCGGCCCGGTCCTGGGGCCGAACGGCCCTGTCCTGACCGCCTTCCGGCCCAACCTTCCCGTCGGAGCCTGTCCAGTGGAGGCCACCGGACGCCAGGCATGTGCGAGCAGCGTGCACCTGGGCCGAAGTTCCCTGCTCCGGATGGCCGTTCGGCCCTGCTCGGAACCGTGATCAGGGGCCGGTGGGCGGTGCCGGAGGACCGCTCGGCCCAGGCGTCGGCGGCTGCGGCACGGTGATGCTGTGCTGTGACCGGCCAGGAGCGGCCACGGACCATCGGGTCCCGCTGTCCGCGGCCACGTCTCCTCGTGTACAGGCCGGGGCAGGCGCGGCTCGCTCCCGGTCCGGTCACCGTCCGGCCCGCTGCCTCTGCCAGAGCCACGGCCGGACAGCCGTCCGCCACGACCCCGCCCCGGCGTGCGTCTCTGTGCCTGGCCGCCTGGTGCGCCGGTCGCTCAGGGGACGTGGCGGACGGCCGCCTCTGCCCGACTGGCCGGCTGGTCCGGCTCTGAACCGCTGGAGCCACTTCATGAGTGCTCTCACCCTTGCCTCGGCCCCCGAGGACGCCGAGGCTCTCGAAGCCGCAGAGCGGCATCATGTCCGCCTGGCAGGCGAGTTGGCCGGGCGGGTGGCGATGCTGCTCACCGCCGCGGACCGCGATCCCGGTGCCGCGGAGAAGATCCGCGCCGGCCTCGTCGCCTTCTGTGACCGCGAACTCCTGCCGTATGCGACCGCCGAGGAGTCCGTGTTCTACCCCGCCGCGCGCTCTCTGCCGGACAGCCGGCTCCTCATCGAGAGCCTGATCGCGGAAAACAGCTGCATGACCGCGCTGGTGGACGCCCTGCGTGCCGCGCCCGGGCCGACCGGTGCCGCGGCCGACGCCCGCGCCCTTCAGGTGCTCTTCGAAGAGCACGTGGCCAAGGAGAACGGGCTCGTCCTCCCGCTGCTCGCCGTGGCACCCGGCGTACGTCTCGCCACGCTGCTCAAGGAGTTGCACGAGCGGGCCTCGGCGGCCACGCCCGCCGACGGCAGGTCCGGCTCCCAGGCATCCGGAGCAGAGGCGGATCTCACGGTCGACATGGCCCAGGAGGGCTGTGGCTGCGACGGTCACGCAGAGGAAGCCGTGCCCGAACTGGATGTGCGGTCCGTGCCCCACGCCCTGCGTCATGCCACGGTCTTCGGCGCGCTCGACGCCGTGTCGGCGGGCAGCGCCATGGTGCTCGTCGCGCCGCACGACCCGCTGCCGCTGCTTGCGCAGATCGAGCAACGCCACCCCGGCCGTTTCGCGGTGGAGTACCTGCAGCGGGGCCCCGAGGCCTGGCGGCTCCGCCTCGGCCACCGCTGAACCCGCAACAAGGAAGGCACGTCATGAACGCAGCGCATCGCTGGATCGGCGCACTGGTCGGGACGGTCGGCGCGACCCTGATGGTCACCGGACCTGTCATGCTGGCCCGCGGCCGACAAGGCCGGAAGGAGATCCGTACCGAACTCGCCGCGCAGAAGATCACATTCCCCGATCACGGGCTGCCGGCCCATCTCGCCGCCTTCGCCGGCCGGAGCGTGGAGACCGGGCCCCAGGCCCACGCCTACGCCGAACTGATCAAGGACCATGTCGTCCAGGCGACCGGTGGCCGCACCTACGCCGAGATCACCGAAGAGCTGCACGCCACCGGCGACGACGAGAAGCTCGCCCAGCTGCGTCAGACCGCTTTCATGGGCGAAACGCTGCGCGGCTCGCTGCTGTCGGCCTATCAGGCCTGGCACCTGACCACGCTGGTCACAGGCC
Organism: Streptomyces sp. NPDC101165; assembly: GCF_044768135.1. Taxonomy (NCBI): domain Bacteria; kingdom Bacillati; phylum Actinomycetota; class Actinomycetes; order Kitasatosporales; family Streptomycetaceae; genus Streptomyces; species Streptomyces sp. NPDC101165. The sequence goes on from NZ_JBIWPG010000003.1 coordinate 25,876, forward strand.
TGGGGGGTGCGCTGACCGGCCTCGGTGCGGCGCTGGTGGCCACGGCGAACACCCTGGGCGCGAATCCGCGGCTCCCCTGATCCACTCAGCCTCGCGAGCCGCCCATGCCGGGGCCCCAAGTCGCCCGAGACCTGGGAAGCTCGCACGCCCTGTCGATCCCCCACCCCGAACGCATCCATGTTCCGCCGGTCCGTACGGCCCAGCCCTGATCGCCGGAACCAGGGACCCTCGGCCCCTGCCGACGGGCCCATCGGCCGCCGCGCCGAGGCCGTCGGATGCCGGATGCTGACTGCCGACCGATCCGGAGGTATCCCGTGTACGACCGAACCGAGCGCCCGCGCGGGTGTCTTCGCCGTCGTCCCCCGCGACGGGTGCCGTGCACGGGCCGGACCGGTCACCGTCCGGCCGCCCGCCACGTCTGCCCTGACTCCCGGGCGGCCGGACGCACGATGCGGACGGATCCGGCATGGAGGATCCGGTGAACGACGCCCGAGCGATCCGTCGACAGCATCAGAACGTGGCGGACAAGCCGTTCATCGTGATCTGGGAGTGCACCCGCGCCTGCCCGCTGGCCTGCCTGCACTGCCGCGCCGAGGCCGTGCCCGACCGCGACCCGCGCGAGCTGGACACCGCCGCCGCGCGTGGACTGCTGCGGCAGGTGGCGGCGTTCGGGCAGCCCGCTCCATTGTTCGTGATCACTGGCGGAGACCCGTTCCAGCGTCCCGATCTGCTGGAGTTGATCGCTTACGGCCAGGAGGCGGGCGTCCGCGTCGCCGTGTCCCCCTCTGGCACCCCCACGCTCACCCCGGCCCGGCTGCGCGCCGTACACGAGGCGGGCGCCGTCGGGCTCTCGCTCAGCCTGGACGGTTCCACAGCCGAGTCGCACGACGGATTCCGGGGTGTGCCCGGGGTGTACCGCTGGACCCTCGACGCCTGGGACACCGCCCGCGCACTCGGTATGAAGGTGCAGATCAACACCACGGTCGCCCGGCACAACCTCGACGAGCTGCCGGACATCGTCCGACTGGTCGCCGAACACGGTGCCATGCTGTGGAGCGCGTTCTTCCTGGTGCCCACCGGCCGTGGCCGCGCACTCGGCGTGCTCACGGCGGCCGAGACCGAGGACGTCCTGAACTTCGTGTACGACGTCGGGCTGACCGTGCCCGCCAAGACGACCGAGGCACACCACTTCCGCCGCGTGGCGCTCCAGAGAAAGGTGCTGGCGCAGGCGGGCGAGGATCCTGTCGCGGCGCTGGGACTCGGGCCGCTGTACCGGCGCCTGCGTGATCGTGCCCTCGAGTTGGGCCTGGACGCCGGGGGACGCCGGGCCCGCCGCCCGCCGCTGGATGTCAACGCAGGCCGTGGCTTCGTCTTCGTCTCCCACACCGGCACGGTCCACCCGAGCGGCTTCCTGCCGCTGGGCGCGGGCACCGTACGCGAGACGCCCCTGCCCGCGATCTACCGCACGTCCGAGCTGTTCACCGGTCTGCGGGACGCCGACCGGCTCGGCGGCCGGTGCGGATCGTGCGAGTTCCGCCGCGTCTGCGGTGGCTCCCGCTCCCGCGCCTACGGCCTCACCGGCGATCCGTACGCCGAGGAGCCCTGGTGCGGCTACCGGCCCGGATCCTTCCCCCACCAGCAAGAACTGGCCGTGCTGTTGGCCGACGACGCCGCTGTGGCGCATACCGCCGACCCGCCGGTCCATCCCGACCCGCCGGTCCACCCTGCCTCGTCCGCGCCATGCGCACAGCGACAGGACGTCACATGACCGGCCGGCTCGAACCCCCCGAAGTCACCGCAGGCCGGTATCCCAGCAGGTTCGGACAGTCCGGCCTGAAGGCCCGTCACCTGCGCGCCCACATCGTCGTCGTGGCGTGGGTGATCCTGGCACTGCTGGCCGCTGCCGCCCAGCAGACGTTGCCCGTCGCCCGCTGGCTGGCGATCCATCTGTTCCTGCTCGGAGCCGCCACCACCGCCATCGTGGTCTGGAGCGAGCACTTCGCTGTCGCCCTGCTGCATGCCCGGCGTCCTGACCAGCGGTGGAGCGATGCCCGGCTGATGGCGGTGAACCTCGCCGTGGCAGGCGTGCTCACCGGTGTGTGGGCGGATCAGCCCGTCATGACGGGCGCCGCGTGCGCGCTGCTGGTGGGAGCGATCACCGCCCACCTGGTGGTGCTGGTGCGCATGGGCCGTGGCGCGCTCGGCGGACGCCTCACCCCTGTCGTCGGCTTCTACCGGGCGGCCGCCGTGGCCATGCTCGCCGGTGTGGTACTGGGCGGCCTGCTCGCCACCGGTCACGCAGATCCGCGGCACTATGCCGGGCTGCGGCTGGCCCACATCCACGTGATGCTGCTCGGCTGGATCGGACTGCCGGTGCTCGGCACCCTGTTCATGCTGTGGCCCACCGTGCTCGGCGTGCGCATGGCCGAACGCACCACCCGGGTCGCGCCCTGGGTGCTGAGGCTGACGGGGAGTGGACTGCTGATCACGGTGGCGGCGCCGGCGGTCGGCCGGCGCTGGGCCACACTGACCGGTGTCGCGGCGTACGCCATCGGCGTGGCGGTGGCGATGGAGCTGTTCGTCCGTACGGTGCGCGGGCGTCGCCCGGTGTCAGCGGCGGCCGCCTGGATGCTGGGCGCGGCGGCCGGGTGGCTGTGCGCCGGTGTGGCAGCGGACGCGGGCATCCTGGCCGCCCGGCCGCTCGCCGAGGCGGGGGAGGCGCTCGGCTCCCTTGTCCCGGTCCTGCTCATCGGGTTCGTCGCACAGGTCCTCATCGGCGCCCTGACCTATCTGCTGCCGATCGTGCTCGCCGCCGGTCCGAAGGAGCGGGCTGCGCTGCGGGCGGTGCTGGAGCGCGGTTGGCCGGCCCGGCTGGTGAGCCTCAACGCCGGCGTCGCGCTGCTGGCGCTGCCGCTGCCCGGGCCCGCCGCGACCGCGGGTTCACTGCTGGCCGCGGCATCCGGAGTGGCATTCGTCGCGCTCGTGGTCTCCGCGCTCCTCCGCGGTGGTCTCGGTGCTCGGGAGGACGGTTCGTCGCGACGGCCGGTCCTGCTGGGTACCGCGGCGGGTGCCGTGCTGATCGTGCTGGCCGTGCTGGTGGCCGACAGCGGTGGCGGCACCGACGCCCCGGCCGTCGCCGCCGGGACGGGCAGGGGCGGTGCCGCCGTCACACGCACCGTCGACGTCACCCTGGCCGACATGCGCATCCGGCCCGGCAGGATCGACGTCACCCAGGGAACCGCCCTGAAGCTGAACGTCACCAACAGGGACGGGCAACGCCACGACCTCAAGGTCGATGGCGGCCCCGCCACCCCGCTCCTCTCCCCGGGCGAGAGCCGCACGCTCGATCTCGGGCAGGTCACCAAGGACCGCACGGCCTGGTGCACGCTGCCCGGACACCGTGCCGCCGGGATGTCGCTGAGCATCGTGGTGCAGCACAGCGCGGGTGAGGACACCGTGGCGCACGACGGCCACATGTCCATGACGGACGGCAGCGGTCTGGACCTCGCCGCCGACTTCTCCCACGGGTGGAAGGCCCGCGACGCCGCGCTGCCTCCCGCAGCGGCCGGAACCCTGCACCGTATCGAGCTGCACGCCGTCCGCCGGACCATCGAGGTCGCCCCGGGCGTCGAGCAGCAGATGTGGACCTTCGGCGGCACCGTGCCGGGCCCCACCCTGCACGGCAAGGTGGGCGACACCTTTGAGGTCACCCTCGTCAACGACGACCCCACCATGGGCCACGGCATCGACTTCCACGCCGGTTCTCTCGCTCCCGACCGGGCGATGCGCACCCTTCGGCCGGGTCGGCGTCTCGTCTACAGGTTCCGTGCCGACAGGGCCGGCGCGTGGCTGTACCACTGCAGCACGGCACCGATGCTGCAGCACATGGGCAACGGCATGTACGGCGCCGTTGTCATCGACCCGCCCGGCCTGCCCGAGGTGGACCACGAGTACGTACTGGTCGCCTCCGAGCTCTACCTCGGCACCCCCGGCAGCACGGCCCAGGTGGCGAAGATGCGTCAGGACATCCCGGACGCCTGGGTGTTCAACGGCAGCGCCGCCCAGTACGCCAAGGCGCCGCTGTCGGTGAAGGCCGGCGAGCGGGCCCGCTTCTGGGTGGTGGCCGCCGGACCGAGCGACGGCGTCTCCTTCCATGTCGTCGGCACCGTCTTCGACACCGTGTACAAGGAGGGCGCCTACCTCCTCGAACCCGGCCGGCCGGGCGGTTCGCAGGTCCTGGACCTGGCCGTGGCCCAGGGCGGCTTCGTCGAGACGACGTTCCCGGCGGCCGGCCACTACTCCTTCGTGGACCACGACATGCGGCACGCCGAGGCCGGGGCGGCAGGCACGGTGGAGGTGAACGGGTAGTGGGCACCGTCGGCCTGTGGTCCCTGGTGCGGTTCCTCCACGTCACCGGTGCCGTCCTGTGGGTCGGCGGACAGCTGGCCCTGACCCTGGTGGTGCTGCCGCTCGCGCGGCGCAGTTTGTCCGCGGAAGCCAGGGACCGCTTCGCGGCCGCGGCGGGCCGCCGGTTCGGACTGCTGACCGGGACGGTGTTCCTCCCGGTCCAGCTGGGCACCGGCTGGGCCATGGCCTGGCACCGGGGCGTCACCTGGGCCTCGCTCGCCGAGCCCGGCTACGGGCGCACGCTGGCCACCAAACTCGGGCTGTTCGTGCTGGTGATGCTCGCCGCGGCCGGCCACGGCATCGCGTACGCCAAGGGCCGTGCCGAACTGGCCCGAGCCCTGGCCGTCGTGTCGCTCGTCGGCTCGCTGGGCGTCGTCCTGCTCGCCACCGCCCTGCCCGTCACATGACCGCCGACGGTGCGGGTCCCGCCCCTCGGGCTTCGGCGGTCCCGGACAAGAGAGGAAGCATGGTGCGTACCCCTCACCTCGATGCGGCAAGCCTGGAAACGCTGCTCGCGGCAGCGGTGGCGGCCCCGTCCATCCACAACACCCAACCCTGGCGCTTCCGCGTCGACCCGCACGACCAGAGCCTGGAGATCCGCGCCGTGCCGGAGCGGATGCTGCCGCTGGCCGACCCCGACAGCCGCGCGCAGTATCTGTCCGTGGGCGCTGCCGTGTTCAACCTTCGGCTGGCCGCCGAGCATCTGGGCCGGCGCCCGGAGGTGTGGCTGCTGCCGGATCCGGCCGAGCCCGAGCTGCTCGCCACCCTGTGGCTCGCCGACCCGACCGGTCCGCACGCCCACCGTGGGCGGGACACGGACCTGTACGAGGCCATAGCCCGGCGGCACACCAGCCGGATGCCGTTCACCGGGCGTCCGGTACCCGATCCGGTCGTGGTGGAAATGACCGCGGCTGCGCACACCCAGGGCGCGCAACTGTATCTGCCGGAGATCGTCGGCACCCGGCGGCTCCTGCGTCTGACCGCCGTGGCCGAGGCCCGCAACCAGGCCAGCGCGGCGCGCACCGCCGAAACCCGCCACTGGATCACCGTCCCGGGAACGGGCGCCCCCTACGGCATCCCCGTCACCGCCCTCGGCCCGTCGGACGCGGGCGGGCGGATGCCGATGCGGGACTTCACCGGCCCGCTGCCGGTGCCGCGTCTGCCTGCGCTCCGCTTCGAACGCCACGCCCAGGTCGCGCTGTTGTGGACCTCCCACGACCGGCCGCAGGACTGGTTGGGCGCGGGCCAGGCCCTGCAGCACGTGCTGCTGACGGCAACGGTGCACGGGGTGCGCACCTCGCTCCTTCACCAGGCGATGGAATGGCCGGATCTGCGCCAGGCCACCAGCCTCTCCCGCAAGCGGTGCCACCCGCAGGTGCTGATCCGCTTCGGCTACGGCCCTGACGGCGGCCGTACACCCCGCGCCCGCGGGCAGGCGGTGACAGAGCTCGTGGGCGAGCCCGACGCAACGCGTCCCTGACGGCTACGGGGCCGACGCCCTGAATCCGACAGCCTTCGCGGACCGCTTCCCCGCTGCCACGGTGCGGGGCGCCTGCCGCCCGCACCGTGGTCAGTCCGTGTCGCGCGTGCCGGCGATCTCGCGGCCCGTGACCATCTCCGACTCGACGCGCACGAAGACCCCGTCGTCCGTGACCACCCAGGAGCGCGGACCGGTCCGTTCCAGCCGTTCCTGTTCGGCAGGGTCGGTCACCACGGCCGCCCGGCCGGTGACGACCACGCTCCAGCCCGATCGGGTCGCGACGTCGAAGTCGTCGGCCTCGAAGGCCACCACGACGCCGTCGATGGCGCGGACGAGGTCCGAGCTCGCGGAGGTGCGCAGGAGTACGGAGGAGTCGTGGTCCACGGAGAAGTTGACCGGGAGCACGGCGGGCAGTGCCTGCCGGGTGTAGACGACACGACCGACCGGAGCCTTCGCCAGCAGGCGTAGGCACTCCTGCCGATCGAGCGCGCGGAAGCCGTCTTGGTGGATCATCCGTCCATGGTCTCTCGCGGGAGCGGGGCACGTTAGGGCCGTACGGCCCTTGTCCCGTCGTCCGCCGTCACAGCCGGGGCATGCCGGCAGCCACGTACCGGGGACCGTGGTCCGGCGGGGGGAAACCTGGGGACTGCCGGGCCCGGGGATGAGGCCGTACGGCCCACCCCGCGGAGAGTCTCCTGCGCGAATAGTGGCGGTAAGCCGCCGGCCGCACCACGCGGCCGGAGGTCCTGCGCTCCCGGATCCGACCCGGGGCCGTACCACTGCGAACGAAGGGACGGGCGGCATGCTCCAGCCGTCGAGGAAGCAGAACGAGACACCGGCACCAGCACCGGCTGCGCCCGTGTCCGGCCAGGCCTGGCTGATGCTGGCGCTGGCCACGGTGGGCTTCGCCGTCAACTTCTGGGCCTGGGCGCTGCTCAGCCCGCTCGGCCCGCGGTTCAAGGACGACCTGGGGCTGTCGTCGTTCCAGCAGTCGCTGCTGGTGGCGGTGCCCGTGGTGGTCGGCTCGCTGGGCCGGATTCCGGTGGGCGCGCTGACCGACCGGTTCGGCGGGCGCGTCATGTTCCCGCTGGTCTCGGCGGCCACCATCATGCCGGTGCTCTACCTCGGTCTGGCCGGGCACTCCTCGCTCACGGCGCTGCTGGTGGGCGGGTTCTTCCTCGGCATCGGCGGCACCGCATTCGCGGTCGGAGTGCCCTTCGTCAATGCCTGGTTCCCGCCGGCGCGGCGCGGCCTCGCCATCGGCGTCTTCGGGGCCGGTATGGGCGGCACCGCGATCAGCGCCCTGACCACGGTCAGGCTGGTGAAGGCGCACGGCATGGCCGACCCGTTCCTGCTCACCGCCGCGGTACTCGCGATCTACGCCGTGCTGGCCGCCCTCGTCCTGCGGGACGCGCCCGGCCGGAACGTGCCCACCGAACCGCTGGCCCGCCGACTGGCCGCGACCCTGAAGCTCGGCATCACCTGGCAGGCGTCCGCCCTCTACGCGGTGGCCTTCGGCGGCTACGTCGCCTTCTCCGTCTACCTGCCCACCTACCTGAAGACCGGATACGGCCTGGCCACGGCGGATGCCGCGAACCGGATGGCCGGCTTCGTGCTGCTGGCCGTCGCGATGCGGCCGGTCGGCGGCTGGCTCTCGGACCGGATCGGTCCGGTGCGGGTCCTGGCCGCGGCCCTGACCGTGGTCTTCTCCGGAGCCTTCGTCCAGGCGTTCACACCGGATCTGGCGCCGGTGGGCACGATCGCGTTCCTCGCGATGGCCGCCGCGCTCGGCGCGGGCAGCGGCGCCGTCTTCGCCCTGGTCGTGCTGCTGGCCCCGGCGGACAAGGTCGGCTCCGTGACCGGTGTCGTCGGCGCCGCGGGCGGCCTCGGCGGGTTCCTGCCGCCGCTGGTGATGGGCTCGCTGTACGGCGCCTACGGCTCCTACGCCCTCGGCCTGGTCCTGCTCGCGGCGGTGGCCGCCACGGCCCTGGTCTTCACCGGCACCGGCGTGCGCCACGCGCTCACCCGGCGCGTCCCCACGGTCCAGGCTCACTGATCAGGAGGAGAGCACACGATGTGCGAGTACTGCGGCTGCCAGGCACTGGAGTCCATCGACCAGCTGACCATGGAGCACGAGACGGTGGTGAACCTCATCAGCCGGGTGCGCGACGCCCACCGCGACGGCAAGATCGCGTACATGGCGGAGCTGGCCCGGGAGATCACCGCCGTGCTGGCCCCCCACACCCAGGTGGAGGAGCACGGCCTGTTCCCGGCGATGGCCGCCGACTTCCCCGAGAAGATCGCCGCGCTGGAGGACGAGCACCGCCGCATCGAGGCAGTGCTGGCCGAGGCGGACGGACCGTTCCTGACCGACCCGCACTGGCCCGGACGGCTGATCGAGGCACTCGATCTGCTGCGTGACCACATTCTGAGGGAGCAGGACGGCGTCTTCCCCGCCGCACTGGCGCTCCTGAACACCGAACAGTGGGAGGCCATCGAGGCGGTACGCGCCCGGGTCGGCACCTGCATGCCGCAGCGCACCGCCTGACCCGACGTTCCCGTCTCCGTCCCACCGTCCGCCCGGCGCAGCCTCTGCCGCCGGGCGGACCGCTGCGATCCGGGGCTCCGGCTCGACGGCCTGTCAGGGGCAAGGGCAGCCCGGTGAGTCATGCCGATATTGGCGGACCGGAACCGTTATGCCGGTGGAGCGTCGTGGCGTTCGCACGGATGTTTTGCCAACCCATGGTTGCCGCCCCCACCGGTCCGTCAGACTCTTGGTCACCATGCCGTCGGGCAGCTGGTTCTGCTGGTCACGGGGGTGCATGGGTCCCCCGCGCTGAGCGGGGAATGTTCATGCACCTCGAGTTCCGGCACCTCCGTATCCTGCTCACCGTCGCCGAGGCCGGCAGCATCCGCAGGGCCGCCGCGCGGCTGCAGCTCTCCCAGCCGGCCACGAGCGCCCAGCTGAAACGGATCGAACACGAACTGGGCGGACCGCTCTTCATCCGCAGTGCCGACGGCGTGAAACCGACCGAGAACGGTCAGTACGTCCTGCGCTGCGCCCGTGACCTCGTCGTCGGCTTCGACCGGCTGCGCGAGTACGCGCGATCGGCAGCCGAGGCGGACCGAAAGGCCGCGGCGCCGCTGAGGGCGGGCGGAACCGCCGGCCCTCTGGTGTCCCTGCTGGTCTCCGCCCTGTTCGAACTCGTACCGGAACGCCGGCTCACCATAGACGCCCGCCGTTCCGTGCACACCCTGGTGAAGTCGCTGAGTCAGTCGAAATGCGACATCGCGGTGTTCGGCGAGTTCCCGGGCTTCCCCCTGCCGGTCGGCGAGTCGGTGGCGACCCGCACACTGCTGCGCGAGCCGGTCTTCGTCCTGCTCGCCGAGGACCACCCGCTGGCATGCCAGGAGAAGGTGAGTCTCCACGAGCTGGCGGGCGAGGAGTGGGTCATGCCGGAGGCCGACGAGAGCGGTGTGCACGCGTACCTTCATCTCACCTGTCGGTCGGCGGGGTTCACTCCGCGCATCGCCCACGTGACGCCGGATCTGTCCGTGGCGCAGATCCTGGTCGCCGGCCGCCGCGCCGTCTGCGGCGTATGGCCGACCGCCGACGTCCCCGCCCAGGGCACCGTCCAGCGGCCGCTCGTGGACGTCCCGTTCCACCGGCGGCTGCTGCTGGCCTGGAACACGGAGTCGGTTCCGCCCGAACTCGCCGACGCGGCCGGTGAGCGTGTTCTGGCCGCCTATCTGGCGCTGGTGCGGCAGCGGCCGCAGTACCTGGCCTGGTGGCAGGACGGGGGAGAGGAGTTCGCCCTCGGCCAGGGCAAGTGACCGGCCGGGCCACGGTTCCCGGTGCCCTATAACTCCGGGGCTATATCTCAGATGGAGTCGCGTCAGGAACATGTCACCTGGTGAACACTTCGCGTCAACGTCCGAGGACGCCGTCACCCCACGACGAGCGAACGTCCGACGACGTCGTCACCCCACGACGAGCGAAGGAATCACCCCGTCATGCCCCGTCCCCTCATTGCCCTTTCCGCGATGGTCGCCGCCGGAGTCATCACCACGGGAGCGATGGCCGTACCCGCGCACTCGCAGACCAACGCGGTGCGAGGCGGAATTTCCGTCCGCGACACGGCGATATCCCAGGCCAAGGCGAACGTGACCCGACACGCCGACACCTTCGGTTTCGGCGCGGGCCAGAGACTCCACGTCAAGGACGTCGTCATCGACGCCGACGGCACCCAGCACGTCCGCTTCGAACGGACCTACCACGGCCTCCCCGTCGTCGGCGGCGACTTCGTCGTCCACCAGAAAGCCGACGGCTCGCTCAAGGGATCCACCCGCGCCAAGGCCCACAAGGTGGCGCTCAAGTCCGTCACTCCCGCCGTCGACGCCAGGGGCGCCGCGGCCGGCGCCCTGAAGCGCTCGCACGGACTGGTGCGCGACGCCAGGACGACCCCCGAACTGATCGTGTGGGCCGCCGACGGCACCCCCCGCCTGGCCTGGCGCACCAGCGCGCAGGGCCTGGGCGACAAGGGCCAGCCGCACGGCGAGGTCTTCGTCACGGATGCCACCACCGGCGCGGCGATCGAGAACTACGACGTCGAGCACGAGGCGACCGGTACCGGCCACTCCGAGTACACCGGTGACGTCGGCATCGACACCACCCAGCAGGCCGACGGCACCTTCGCCCTGATCGACCCGGTGCGCGGCCACATCACCAGGGACGCGCACAACATCTCCTCCTCGTCCCTGAAGAGCACCTCAGGCACCCTGTTCACCGACGCCGACAACATCTGGGGCGACGGCCGGAAGTTCTCCACCGACCGCGCCACCGCCGCCGTCGACGCGCACGCCAACACCGCGGAGACCTTCGACTACTACAAGGCGACCTTCGGCCGCAACGGCATCAAGAACGACGGCCGCGGCGCCACCGTCTTCGTCCACGTCGGTACCAACTGGGACAACGCCCAGTGGTCGGACGCCTGCTTCTGCATGATGACCGGCGACGGCGACGGCACCACCGACCCCGAGCAGGTCGACCTCGACACCATGGGCCACGAGATGACCCACGGCGTCACCTCGGCCACCGCCAACCTGCGCTACAGCGGTGAGTCCGGTGGCCTGAACGAGGCCACCAGCGACATCCTCGGCACGATGGTCGAGTGGTACGCCAACAACCCGGTCGACACCCCCGACTACCTCTTCAGCGACCAGTCCACCCCGCCCTGGCTGCGCCGCTTCGACAAGCCGTCCCTGGACGGCCGCTCCGCCGACTACTGGTCGAAGTCCGTCGGCCGGCTCGACGTGCACAACTCCTCGGGCGTCGGCAACCACTGGTTCTATCTCGCCAGCGAAGGCAGCGGTACCAAGACGATCAACGGCATCACCTACAACAGCCCGACGTACAACGGTTCCACCGTCACCGGCATCGGCAACAAGAAGGCCTCCGCCATCTGGTACCGGGCGCTGACCGTCTACATGACCTCCACCACGGACTACAAGGGCGCCCGCGCCGCGACTCTGAACGCGGCGAAGGACCTCTACGGCGCCACCGGCCCCGAGTACGCCACCGTGGCCGCCGCCTGGAGCGCGGTCAACGTCAACTGACCGACCCACCACCTGATCCGCGGGAGCCGGCCCGGACGACGAGGAGTCGGTGCATGCTGCCCAGCATGCACCGTCCGTCCGGGCCGACCCCGTTTCACCACTGCCGGCTCAGCGCACCCGACCGCGAGGCAGCCGGGCGCGCGGTCGGCGGATCAGCCTTGGACGACGAACGTCTTGGCCCGGCCGGAGCGGCTGGAGCAGGACTGCTTCTCCTTCGCGGTCATCTTCCGGGACTTGACGACCACCGCGTTGCTCTGGCCGTCCGTTCCGTTCGGGGCAGGCCCCGTGATGACGTCGGGGACGAACCAGAAGTAGTGGCCCCACTTCCGGTCGTCGTAGTGGGTCTGCCAGGTGCCGGAGACGGTCTGCATCACCTGTGCACGGGAGAGCCAGCCGACCTCACCGGGCTTCACCGTCATGTTGACGGAGCTGGTCTCCGAGTGCGAGCTCGACCAGGTGTGGCTGTAGGTCGCCGTCACGCTGACATCGATGATGTCCGCGATCTTGCCGCCGACGGTCACGGACACGCCCGCCGAGTCCGTGGAACCGACCGTGTCGGACCAGGTCATCGACTGGGTGGCAGGCGAGGTGCTGCAGTTGTAGAGCGAGTCGGAGACCCGGTGGAAGTCCCCGAGGTACGCGTCGCCCAACTGCGGGTCGTTGAAGGTGCACTTCCCTTGCCCCGAGTCGCAGTCGGCTATGAGCTGTGCCCGGGTGGGCTGGTCGTCGGCCGAGGCCGGGGAGGCTATCGCCGCGACCATGCCCAGGGCAGCCGCCGAGAGCGCCAGCATGCGTCCGCTGTAGCGCATCCTGCGGTTGTTCGCCATACATGTGCCTTTCGCTGTGCATGAGGGGGGTCGGCGATTGCAGGAAGAGCGAATGAAGCCACCGCGATCACCGCCTGTTGCGATCTAGGAGCCGCAACAACTGACTTATTTACACCACCGGTTGATGAAATCCCAGCCATGGGCGCGCTTCTGCCTGTAAATGATCGGTGGAACCCGCTTCGGCTCCGCGATGACGTGCCACCCTCCCCGGCCGACGACCGCGGAGAGAGCCGCTGGAGTCACCCGCTGTGATGAGGCGGGACGCGGCGCTCGGAGCGCCTGAGCAAGCAGTGACGCCCTCCCTGCCCGCCGGGCGTCGAGGGGCATCTTTCGGCTGACCTTCGTCCCGCGCATGACCGGCGCAGCCACCGGCACCGCTCCAATGGCATGATCGGCTCTCGACCGCTATGACCAACATCTAACAATCGGCCGAACAATTGATACCTAGATCCTCGCGGGTGCTCTCGCGAACAGACGGCAGAACCGTGTTCGCCGCATGGCGTCAACCGCGGGCGATGCTGTGGGCCACGGCGGGTGTGGGGGCCCTCGGACTGCTCGTCGCGCTGGAGATCGCCGCCCGTCACTACGGCCTGCCGGGACCGATCACCAACCAGGTGAAAGGGGTGATATTCGCCCCCAAACCGGGTCCGCTCTATGCCGGTATGGCGTTGATGATGGTGGTGCTCACCTGGCGGCAACGGTTCATCGCGGCCGGTGTCGCGATCGGCATAGACGTCTTCTTCGTGCTGGTGCGGTGGGTGGTCGACGCCAGGGCGCCCGACGGTCAGTCTTTTGGCAGCGGCGCGTTGTGGGTGATGTTGGGCTGTGCGGTCATAGCTGTCACGCGCCGCACCGGCCGGGAGCGCGTCCTGCTGCTGAAGGGTGTCGGGCTGGGCCTGCTGCTGGTGGCCGCCCGCAAGACCGGCGACACCTGGCTGCTCATCACGGCGAAGACCCGCCCCCTGGTGCTCGACCCGTACGTGGCGACCGTCGATCACGCGCTGGGCAATCCGTCGTGGCTGATGGGCCGGATCGTCAGGGCCACCGACCCGATCGGCACCCATGTTCTCGACTGGGTCTACGCCCAGCTTGCGGTGGCCGCGGTCGTCGTCGCGCTGTACCAGCTGCGCAACGTGGCGGCCGAGCGCCGTTTTCCGCGTCATCATCTGCTGCGCACGTTTCTGGTGATCGGCCTCCTCGGTCCGGGCATCTACATGCTCTTCCCGGTGGTCGGACCGGTCTTCGCCTACGGCCCGGGCGCCTCCGGCACCGGCGGCGTCCAGTGGGCGGTGGCCAACCTGTGGCCGGACACGCCGCCGTCGATCAGTAGCCCGCACCCGGTGCCGTACGACTCGATCACCCCTCGCAACTGCATGCCCAGCCTGCACACGGCATGGGCCACCGCGATCTTCATTCATTCCCGCAAGGGCCCACGCGTTCTGCGATACGCAGGCGCGTTCTGGCTGATTGCCACGCTCACCGCGACGCTGGGTTTCGGCTACCACTACGGTGCGGACCTCATCGCCGGCGTGGTGTTCACGCTCACGATCGAGACGGCTCTCCGCGCGTTCGACCATGGCTGGGACCGGTCGGGACTCCAGCTGGTCGCGTACGGCACAACGGTTTTCACCGCGCTCCTGCTGTCGTATCGCTGTCTGCCGACGGAAATGGCCGAGCACCCGTACCTGTTCGGACCACTTCTCGTCCTGGCGATGGGCTCAGTGGTCTACGGCTACGCGCGAACCATCAAAGTGTGGGAACCGACGGCCGTACCGGCGCCGCAACCGGACCCACAACCCGAACTGGTCTGAATCATGTGATCTCGGGTTGCGGGTTCGGACAGCCACCGACACGCATCCCGCCGCCGTTGTCCTGCGGCGTGGGGTTGAGCGGATCGCCGACCACGCCGGCCAGGCGGCCGACTTCGCCGACCGGGTCCACTCCGAGGTCCAGGTCGGCTGCTGAGCATCGGCGGCCCGCTCGTCCACTACGCGCTGTTCCTCGTCATCGGCGGCCACGTCATGGGCCTGCTCGTCCCCGAAGCGCTCACCCGGCGCCTCGGGATCGGCGAGGAGCAGTACCACACCGTGGCCCTGACCCTGGGCGGCACGGCAGGCGTCGCCGCCGTCACCGTTCTCGGCGTGCTGCTGTACCGGCGCCTGCGCCTGCGCGTGCCCGCTGTACGCCGCGCCACCAGTCGCAGCGACCGCGTCACCCACCCGCTCCTGGCCCTCGTCCTGCTCGCCGGGCTCACCGCCACCGTCTCGTCGGCGACCATCCCTACGACTACCGGCTCGGGGCCGCCGTCTGGTTCCGCAGCCTGTTCACCCTCGACCCCGACGTCACCGCCATGGCGCACGCCCCGCTCGTCTAGCAGGTGCACGCGCTGCTCGCCCTGGCCCTCTTCGCCCTGTGGCCGTTCAGCCGCCTCGTCCACGCCTTCGCGCTGCCCCTCGGATATGCGGCCCGGCCCTATGTCGTCCACCGCTCCCGCGGCCGCGCCACTGCTCGCGACTGACCGCCGATTCCGGCCACTTCGGCCCGTCGACCGTCTGATCGGGATGTGTGGAGATCGCCCATACCCCGGCCGACAGCTCCTGGCTCGGCCCGAGCGAACCGGCCCGGTTCGCCTCCCCGGGCCGGTTCGCTCTCGACGGCACGCCTACGAGAAGTCGTCGCCGGAGCCGACGTTGCCTGAGGCGGCACGGGTGGCAGAGGTGCGGCGGCCGCCTCGGCGGTCGGAGCTGCGGCCTCCGGTCCCGGCCGCGCCCCCCGTGGCTCCGCCGGACGCCGTACGTCGGCCGGATCCGCGGACGACCTTGCCGGAGGCGGCGCCGGTGGCTGCACCGGCCGCGGACCGGCGGTCCGAGCTGCGGCCGCCCGCGGCGACAGCACCGCCCGATCCCGCCCGGCGGTCGGAGCTGCGGCCTCCCGTCCCGGTGGCCGCACCTGTCGGCGCCTTGGCCCCGCCGCCGTTCCGGCGTCGGCGGCCGGATCGCGTGCCGGGCTTGGTGTCGGTCTTGCGGTCCGGGCGGGACGCCGGCGGTGTCGCCGGCTGGGGGACCTCGATGGTGACGGCCACGCCGGACGGCTCACGGGCGCCGGTGATGGTCGCCAGTTCCGCGTCGCTCGACGTGACGCGGGCCGTCCGGGGGCGGATGCCCGCGTCCGACATGAGCCGGGTGACGTCCCGCTTCTGGTCGGGCAGGACCAGCGTGACCACGCTCCCGGAACCGCCGGCACGAGCCGTGCGGCCGCCCCGGTGGAGGTAGTCCTTGTGATCGGTCGGGGGATCGACGTTCACGACGAGGTCGAGGTCGTCGACGTGTATGCCCCGGGCCGCGACGTTCGTCGCCACCAGGGCGGTGACCTGGCCGTTCTTGAACTGCTCCAGGGTGCGGTTGCGCTGGGGCTGGGAACGGCCTCCGTGCAGTGCCGCGGCGCGGACACCGACGGCCAGGAGCCGCTTGGCGAGCCGGTCGGCGGACCTCTTGGTGTCGAGGAAGAGGATGACCCGGCCGTCACGGGCCGCGATGCGCGTGGTGACGGCCTTCTTGTCGGTCTCGTCCTGGAGGTGGAGCACATGGTGCTCCATGGTGGTCACCGCTCCCGCGGACGGGTCCACGGAATGCACCACGGGGTCGGTCAGGAACCGTTGCACCAGCCGGTCGATGTTGCGGTCCAGGGTGGCGGAGAACAGCATGCGCTGTCCGTCGGGGCGCACTTGCTGGATCAGCTTGGTGATCTGCGGCAGGAAGCCCATGTCGGTCATCTGGTCGGCTTCGTCCAGCACCGTGATGCGGACGTGGTCGAGCACGCAGTCCCCGCGTTCCACGAGGTCGTTGAGTCTGCCGGGCGTCGCCACGAGTACCTCGGCACCGCGCCGGAGCGTACCGGCCTGCTTGGTGATGGACAGCCCGCCGACCACGGTGGCCAGCCGGAGGTTCACCGCCGTCGCGTAGGGCGTCAGCGCGTCCGCCACCTGCTGGGCGAGTTCACGGGTGGGTACCAGCACGAGGGCGAGGGGTGCCTTGGGCTCCGCACGCAGCCCGGCCGTGCGGGCCAGGAGCGCCAGCCCGAACGCGAGGGTTTTGCCGGAGCCGGTGCGTCCCCGTCCCAGCAGATCACGGCCGGCGAGCGAGTTGGGCAGCGTGGCGGCCTGGATGGGGAAAGGGGCGGTCACGCCCTGCGCGGTGAGGGTTTTCAGCAGCCCCGCCGGCATGTCCAGACCGGCGAAATCCTCGACGGCGGGAAGCGCGGGTGTCGTGCTTTCCGGCAGCCGGAATTCCTGCGGCGACGACGTGGACGGTCGGGGCGACGTCGAGGCGCGCCGGTTCGGCTTCTGGGACCTGCGGGACATGCGGTTATCTGCCTTCCTGGAAACAGCACAAACCGAGGTCCGCACCATGACGGTGCGGACCCCGGTGAGCGGATACGCGTCCGGCGATCAGGCGGGGACGATGTTCTCCGCCTGCGGGCCCTTCTGGCCCTGCGTGACGTCGAAGGAGACCCGCTGGCCCTCCTGGAGCTCACGGAAGCCCTGGGACGCGATGTTCGAGTAGTGGGCGAACACGTCCGGACCGCCGCCGTCCTGGGCGATGAAGCCGAAACCCTTTTCAGAGTTGAACCACTTCACGGTTCCCTGTGCCATGACCTTCTCCTTCAGTAGGCAGAGGCCCCATCCGGAGATGCCGGAAAACAAATAAGCGCCTGAGGAAAAACATTATCCGTCAGGCGCGCATAGGTTCATGGGTACCACAACTGCAATGCTAAAACCCTAGCACAGCTCGGCGGTCCGTGATGCATGATCGGTGCGCCCGCACAGCCGACCGATCACCCTTCAGAGGTTCGCCGTGTGGTCGGGGACATAGGTCTGCAGGTCGCGCGGCGGCCGCTCGTAGCCGGTGGACGGCGGCCGCTCCGGGAGCTCCAGCACCGGGGGCGGCACCTCGTGGTACGGCAGGGAGCTCAGCAGATGGGCGATCATGTTCAGCCGCGCCCGCCGCTTGTCGTCGCTCTCCACGACGTACCACGGCGCCTCGCGGACGTCGGTGTGCACCAGCATCTCGTCCTTGGCCCGCGAGTACGCCTCCCAGCGGGTGATCGAATCCAGGTCCATCGGCGACAGCTTCCAGCGCCGCAGAGGATCGTCCAGCCGGCGCCGGAACCGCTCCTGCTGCTCGGTGTCGCTCACCGAGAACCAGTACTTGCGCAGCAGGATCCCGTCCTCCACCAGCATCCGCTCGAAGATCGGGCACTGGCGCAGGAAGAGCTGGTGCTCCTCCTTGGTGCAGAAACCCATCACGTGCTCGACCCCGGCCCGGTTGTACCAGCTGCGGTCGAACAGCACGATCTCCCCCGCTGCGGGAAGGTGCTCGACGTACCGCTGGAAGTACCACTGGGTGCGCTCGCGCTCAGTGGGCTTGGGCAGAGCCGCGATCCGTGCCACCCGCGGGTTGAGGTACTCGGTGACCCGTTTGATGGTGCTGCCCTTGCCCGCCGCGTCCCGCCCCTCGAAGACCACGACCAGGCGGGCGCCCTCCGTCCGCACCCACTCCTGGAGCTTGACCAGCTCCGTCTGCAGGCGCAGCAGTTCCTTCTCGTACATCTCGCGCGGCAGCTTCGCCGCCTTCTTACCGGCCATGTCGCCTGCGTACCCCTGAGCGCAGCGGAGTTCAACACCATGACCGTACGTGTCGGCATCGACGGCTTCGGCCGCACCCGAATACTCCACCTTCGGGCACATCGGGTGCGAGATCGTCCACGACGACAGTTCGATCACCGTCGACGACCTGCGCTCGCTGACGCCGCCGAGCACGCCCCGGAGGCGTCCACGAGCGGCCCCTGTGGCCCGCCCGCGTTCACTGCCGGTGCCGCACGAAGCTGAGGTAGGCGAACCCCTCGCCCTCGCGTGGCGCACGGGTCCAGGACCGTGTGGTGAAGGTGCGGAGCCGGCCCTGCGTCAGCGCGAAGCGGGGGAGCGAGAGCCCGAGTTCGGTGTGCAAGGCCTCCAACAGACGTATTTCGTCATCCAGTTCAGGATCTCCAGGGCGGAACAGCCGTGCGGGGTCGAGAGCCTCGGGTATCGCGCCGGAGTGCTGGATCTCCGTGCCCCGCACGGTGAACGCGTAGAGCTCCACGCCCTGTTCGGCCACCGACAGGTGCAACGTGGCCGCGTGGGCACCCGGGGACGAGCCCCCTGGGGCGCGCCACACCACCACCGCGCGGCCGGACGAGGAGGCAGCCGGAGCGGGGGACAGGAACAGGTTGCTCAGATGGCGGTGGGAGTGGCCGTCGAAGGCGAAGGCCCACCCTTCGGGGGTGCGGCCGACAGCGACCACGGCCCGGTCCTCCCAGAGTTCCACACCCTCCCGCTCGTGGGGCCTGGGTGCCTGCCAGGCGGCCATGCGCGCATCCGCGGGCGCGCTCAGTTCGGCGCCCTCCTCGCCGATCAGGGCGGGCAGCCGGGCGGGGTCGATCCCCTCGACCCAGACACACCGGTAGCCGTCGAGAGGCTGCCGGTTCCCGGCAGGCTCCGTCAGCCAGGTGAGGCCCGGCGGGTCGAGATCGGGCACCGGCTCCGGAGCGGGCCCCGTCTCCCCGGCCCGCGGTGTCGCGAGGATCTCCCGCCCACGCTCCGGGGTGATCAGCGAACCCAGGACCGGATCGGCGAGCAGGCCGATCGGGGCGATCAGCAAGGGCCCGGGCGCCTCCCACAGCGGGAGCGCGTCCCGCAGCACCCGCCACGCGGCGTCGGTCGCCCCCCAGCGGGCCGACTCCCGGGCCTCGGCGACGGCCCGGCCCCATGGACCGGGAGGCGCGTAGCGATGGGTGCCGTCCCGCATCACGCCCAGTACGGCTTCGGCGGTCTTCCGGGCGACCCCGCGTGCGGCCATCATCCCGAGCCAGTGGTCGTCCCCGCCCAGCCGCCATTCGCCGCGTGCCGGCGTCATGGCCGCCACGGGCAGAAGCTCGGGCAGGTAGCGCGGGTCGGCCACCAGGTCGCCGTAGTCCCGGGAGTTGTACGGAGCCAGCAGATGCCGGAGCTGGTTCAGCAGGACGGCACTCCGTCGCCGTCCGAAGGACAGCGCTTCCTCGAACAGGGGCAGGGCCTCCTCGTACCGTCCGCGCAGGGCCAGCAGGCGGGCCTCCTCCACATGGGCGTCCTGGGTGCGCGTGGTCGCGTTCACGAAGCCGGGTCTCCCCGCCCGATCGGAGTGGAAGCCGCGGTACATGGCCTCCATGTACGCGCGGAACGACGGGTAACGGTCCGGAAATTCACCGCTCCAGCCCTTGTGGACGTAGAGCGCCCACTCGCCGTCCTGGTCGCTGTCGCCCGGGTCGAGCAGAGCGGACGACATGTCGGAGTCCGTCTCCAGCCGCAGCGCCCGTTGCCACATCCCGGCCAGCAGGACGTCCTCCCTGCGCGGGTGGTCGCCCAGGTTCTCCTCGTACAGCGGGGTCAGGTCGTAGGGATCCCGGAACCAGTCGATGTCCGCGGCGCCGCCGAGCTGATACACCCCGGCCGACTGGTCCACGTGCCACCCGTCGCTCACGGCCAGGAACTCCCGGTACGAGGGCGGCAGTCGCCGCCCCAGCCGCTCCTCGGCCGCGGCGATCGCCGCCTCGTCCGCCCCGGGCCGGCCCAGCGGGACGAGGGTCTGCCCGTCGTCCTCGTCCTCGCGCGGGACCCACTCCGCCTGCCAACGTCCAAGGAAATCATGCCAGTTGAAAGACTCGCCACTCATGGTCGGATGGTGTCATCCAGCACTGACAACGGCGCCCCGACTCGCTTTTCAGGATCCCGCACAGGGACTGCCGGTCCGGCACCGACGGCCGTTCTTCAACCGGAATCCTCAGGGGCGCAGGCCCGCCCGTCTGAGTGCGACCTCGGACAAATCGGAGATGGCTCGCTGGTCCTTGCGGCGCCAGGCGTCGGCGAGGCCACCCGGCGGGGTGGGGACCGCAGCGAGGTCGCGCTGCGGTCCGGTGAGGGCGCGCAGGGCGAGCAGGTCGGCGCCTCCGGGGGTGTCGAGGAGGCGTCGGGTGGTGGCGCTGTGCCGGATCCATCGCAGGCGCGGAGGAAGCCACAGCAGCAGTACGAAGGCCACAGGGAGGACGATCAGAGCGACTGCGGTCAGGGTGGCCACCTGGTCCACGATGTGCTGCAGTGACTGTCCGGCGTCGGCGAGACCGGTGCCGGCGCCGGCGGCGGACTGGAGCGGCTTTTTCAGGGAGCCGCCGATGAGCGGTACTTTCGAAGCCGCGTCGGCGGCGTCGTCGAGGCCGGTGGCCAGGTCGTCGCCCGCGCTCTGCGCCTTCCGTCCCGGCTCGGCCAGCAGCATGATCGCATCGTGGACGGTCAGGGCGAACTCCACCGCGGCCGCGATCAGGGCCGCGGCGATCAGGTCCGCGAGCACCTGCCGGCTCCGACGTGCCGGGGTCTGGGCGTAAAGGCGCATGGGCGTGCTCCTGCTCCGGTGACGGCATCGGAGACGGCCGGGCTCCGGCAACGGTCAGTTCTGACGTCGTGGTTCGGGGTTCGACCGGCCGCTTGACGGTATGTGGGAATCGACTCTTCCACTGGATTCCACAGGCGCAGGTCCTCGACACGGTGCCGGCTTGGCGCAGTGAGTGGCGCGGTCGCCATCCTTTCGAACAGAAAGGAAGTCAAATGCCCTTGAGTGCATGAAATCCTTGGATATGCCCCACATATTTAGATATGCCCCGATAGCAGTGATGTGGTGAATATAGGGCATATATGCTATTGTTAATGTTTGTCTGATGAAGTCCTTGTGGGGCCAGAAGTTCAAAATTCACGCAACACATTTTGGGCCAGCCCCTGAGGGGAGCGGGCAGTGGCGCAGGCAAGTCCGGACAAGACGGCCCACGTGCTGGGCGTCGACATCGGCGGGACCGGTATCAAGGGAGCGTCGGTCGACCTTGAACAAGGCAGCCTCATCGGTGAGCGGGTCCGGATCCCGACCCCGCATCCGGCGACCCCGGAGGCAGTCGCGGACGTGGTCGTGCAGGTGCTCTCCCAGATAGGCGTCCCAGGACCGGTCGGGCTGACACTCCCGGCCGTCATCCGGGGCGGCAAAGTCCAGACGACGGCCAATATCGATCCGGCCTGGATGGAGACGGACGCGGCCCAGCTCTTCGCGCAAGCGACCGGCCGCGACGTGAAGGTGGTGAACGACGCCGACGCGGCCGGGATCGCCGAGATGCGTTTCGGCGCCGGCAAGGGACGCAAGGGCGTCGTCGTCATGGTGACGCTCGGCACCGGTATCGGCAGCGCCGTCTTCTCCGACGGGTTCCTGGTGCCCAACAGCGAGTTGGGACACCTGCCGCTGCACCACATGGATGCCGAGGACTGGGCCGCGGAGTCGGTGCGCGAGCACGACGACCTGTCCTGGAAGAAATGGGCGCACCGTCTGGAGGCGTATCTCGAGCTCGTCCAGCGGCTGCTGTGGCCCGACCTGATCGTCATCGGCGGCGGCGTCAGCAAGAAGGCCGACAAGTTCCTGCCGCACATCGAGCTCAGGACCGAGATCGTGCCGGCGCAGCTGTTGAACGATGCGGGCATTGTCGGCGCGGCACTCTTCGCCCCGGCCGGGAAAGCTCAACCCTAGTCTTCCGCGATCGATTTGAGCGCAGGGGCAGCACCTTCAGGGAGGCTCGCATTGAGCAGCAACGACCTGGAAACCCTTTCCGTCAACACGATCCGCACGCTGTGCATGGACGCCATCCAGGCGGCCGACTCCGGCCATCCTGGGACACCGATGGGAATCGCCCCGGTCGCGTACACGCTCTGGCAACGCTTCCTGCGCTTCGACCCGGCCGACCCGATCTGGCCCAACCGCGACCGCTTCGTGCTGTCGGAAGGACACGCCTCCGCGTTGCTCTGGTCGCTGCTGCACCTCGCCGGCGTGCAGACCGTCGACCCCGACTACGAGGTCCTCGGCCGACCCGCCGTCACCCTCGACGACCTCAGGACGTTCCGCCAGCTCGGCTCGCACTGCCCCGGGCACCCGGAGTACCGGTGGACCAGCGGCGTGGAGACCACGACCGGCCCGCTCGGCCAGGGCGTTGCGACCTCGGTCGGGATGGCGATCGCCGGGCAGTGGCTCGCCGCCCGGTACAACCGTGAGGACTTCACCGTCTTCGACTTCGACGTGTACGCGATGGCCGGCGACGGCTGCATGATGGAGGGGGTCTCCTCGGAGGCCGCCTCGCTCGCGGCCCACCAGCGACTGTCGAACCTCTGCTGGATCTACGACTCCAACCGGGTGACGATCGAGGGCCACACCGACATCGCGTTCACCGAGGACGTGGCGGCCCGGTTCATCGGCTACGGCTGGAACGTCACCACCGTGGCCGACGCCAACGACCTCGAGGCCGTGGCCCGCGCGCTGCACACCTTCAAGTCCGAGGACGAGCGCCCGACGCTCATCGTGGTGCACAGCCACATCGGCTACGGGTCGCCGGTCGAGGACACCCCGAAGGCGCACGGCGCGCCGTTCGGCGTGGAGGGCGTCAAGTCGACGAAGCGATTCCTCGGCATGCCGGAGGACAAGGACTTCTTCGTTCCCGACGGCGTCTACGAGCACTTCGCCGCAGGAGTCGGCGCGCGCGGTCGCGAAGCCCGGACGAGCTGGGAGGCTCGCATCGAGGCCTACCGAACCGCCCATCCCGAGCTCGCCGACGAGCTGGTGCGGATCCAGCGGCGTGAACTGCCGGAGGGCTGGGAGTCGGCGCTGCCGACATTCCCGGCCGACCCCAAAGGCATCGCCGGCCGTGACTCCAGCGGTCAGGTGCTCAACGCGCTTGCCCAAGCCGTGCCGTGGGTGCTCGGCGGGTCGGCGGACCTCTCGCCGTCGACCAAGACCGACCTCAAGTTCTCCGGCGCCGGCGACTTCCAGGCCGATGACCGCTCGGGGCGCAACCTCCACTTCGGGATCCGCGAGCACGCCGCCACCGCGATCACGAACGGGATGGCGCTGACCAAGCTGCGCCCGTACTGGTCGGGGTTCCTGATCTTCTCGGACTACGCACGCGGCGCGATACGGCTTTCAGCGCTGATGGAGATCCCGGTCGTGCACATTTTCACCCACGACTCGATCGGGGTCGGCGAGGACGGTCCCACCCACCAGCCGGTCGAACAGCTCGCGTCGCTGCGCGCGATGCCGGGGCTGCTGGTGTTCCGCCCGGCCGACGCGAACGAGGTCGTCGAGACCTGGCGGGTCGTCGCCGCGCTCAGGCACGAGCCGGCGGTGCTGGTCCTTTCCCGTCAGGCACTGCCGACCCTCGACCGCTCCGAGATGGGGGCCGCATCCGGGGTGGCCAGGGGAGCCTATGTTCTGGTCGACGCGGCGGATCGCAAACCCGACGTCATCCTGCTCGCCACCGGGTCGGAGGTGCAACTCGCGCTCGCGGCCCGTGACGAGCTCGCCGCCGAGGGCCTCGCGGCTCGCGTGGTCAGCATGCCCTGCTGGGAACTGTTCGACCGTCAGTCCAAGGAATACCGCGACTCGGTCATCCCGCCCGGGGTCAGGGCCAGGGTCGCCATCGAGCAGGCGGCGACTCTCGGCTGGGACCGTTACGTCGGTGACGGCGGCGCGGTCGTCGGCATGCACACGTTCGGGGCATCGGCGCCGCTCAAGATGCTGCTGACCAAATTCGGCTTCACCCCCGAGAAGGTCACCCAAGTCGCCCGCGAGTGCGTGGCCGCCGGCAGGGAGCAGGCATGAACGTGACCCAGGCGCTCCATGAGCAGGGCCAGAGCATCTGGCTGGACAACATCACCCGTTCGATGCTCGATACGGGCCAGATCCAGCACTACATCGACCAGTACTCGGTGACAGGGCTCACCTCCAACCCCTCGATCTTCGACAAGGCGATCGGCTCCGGCGACTACGACGACGCGATCCGCACGAAGGCGGCGGGCGGGCTCAGGGGTGAGGAGCTGTTCTTCGAACTGGCCATCGAGGACCTGCAGCGGGCCGCGGACCTGTTCCTGCCCATCCACGAACGCACCGACGGCGTCGACGGCTGGGTCTCGCTGGAGGTCTCGCCACTGCTCGCCTACGACACGCAGCGAACGGTGGCGGCTGCCAAGGCGCTGCACGCCAGGGCCGACCGGCGCAACCTCTTCATCAAGATCCCCGGGACGCCCGAGGGGCTGCCGGCGATCGAGGAAGCCATCGCCTCGGGCGTTCCGGTCAACGTGACGCTGCTGTTCTCGGCAGACCACTACCGGGCCGCGGTCGACGCCTACCTGCGTGGCGTCGAGCGCCGGGTGCAGGCCGGCCACGACCCCGCTGTCGGCTCGGTCGCGTCGGTGTTCATGTCACGCTGGGACGTGGCGGTCAAGGACACCGCACCGGCCGGCCTCGCCGACTCCCTCGCCCTCGCCGTCGGCCTCGACGTGTACCGCACGTACCGCGAAGTGATGAGCTCGCAGCACTTCCAGCGGCTGGAGAATGCCGGCGCGCGCATGCAGCGGCTGCTCTGGGCCAGCACGAGGACGAAGGACCCGGCCGCCTCCGACACGCTGTACGTCCACGGTCTGGCCGCGCCGTTCACGGTCAACACGATGCCCGACGACACCCTGAAAGCCTTCTTCGACCATGGCGAGATCGGAGAGACGCTGCCGTCGGACGGGGGCGAATCCGAGGAAATGCTGGCCCGCTTCGCGGACGCGGGCGTCGACGTCAAGGCGCTTGCCGCCCAGTTGCAGAGCGAAGGCGCCAAGTCCTTTGTCGCGGCCTGGAACGACCTCATGGAGCGAATCGACGTGCAGAGCAAGGCCGTGGCCTGACGTCGGCGCTGAGCGGCCGGACGGAACCCATCAGATCAGAGGAGCGAGCCATGCCATCGACAGTGCTGCGCCAGCGTTCTGCGTGGAAGGCGCTCGCGGACCATTACTCCGAGATCGCCGGGCGCCACCTGCGCGAGCTGTTCGCCGCCGACCCGGGACGCGGCGAGCGGATGACGGCCGAGGCCACCGGCCTGTACCTGGACTATTCGAAGAACCGGATCACCGACGACACCTTGCGGCTGCTGCTCCGACTCGCCGAGGAATCGGGACTGCGCGAGCACATCGACCAGATGTTCGCCGGCGATCGGATCAACGTCTCGGAGCACCGGCCGGTGCTGCACGTGGCGCTGCGGATGCCGAAGGAGTCCTCGCTCGTCGTCGGCGGAGTGGACGTCGTCGCGCAGGTGCACGAGGTGCTCGACCGGATGGAGGCGTTCGCGGACCAGATCCGCTCGGGCGCCTGGAGAGGCGCCACCGGCAAGCCGATCCGCAACATCGTCAACGTCGGCATCGGCGGCTCCGACCTCGGGCCCGTCATGGCCTACGAGGCGCTGCGCCATTACAGCCGGCGCGATCTCACGTTCAGGTTCGTGTCCAACGTCGATTCGACGGACATCGTCGAGGCGACCCGTGATCTGGCCGCCGAAGAGACGCTGTTCATCATTTCCTCGAAGACGTTCGGGACGCTGGAGACGATGACCAATGCCCGCTCCGCGCGTGACTGGGTCCTGGCGCAGCTCGGTGACGAGGCGGCGGTCGCCCGGCACTTCGTGGCGGTGTCCACGAACGCGCAACGGGTCACCGAGTTCGGCATCGACACCGCGAACATGTTCGGCTTCTGGGACTGGGTCGGCGGGCGCTACTCGATGGACTCCGCGATCGGTCTCTCGACGATGCTCGCTGTCGGTCCCGACAAATACCGCGATCTCCTCGCCGGATTCCACGCGATGGACACGCACTTCCGCACCGCGCCGTTCGAACAGAACCTGCCGGTCCTGATGGGACTGCTCACCGTCTGGTACGGCGACTTCTTCGGCGCCCAGAGCATCGGCGTGATGCCCTACGACCAGTACCTGAAGCGCTTCCCGGCCTACCTGCAGCAGCTCACCATGGAGTCCAACGGCAAGCACGTGACGCTTGAGGGCGTGCCAGTGGACTACCAGACCGGCGCGGTGTACTGGGGGGAGCCGGGGACCAATGGGCAGCACAGCTTCTACCAGCTGATCCACCAGGGCACCAAGCTGATCCCGGTGGACCTGATCGGCTTCGGCAAGTCGCTCAACCCGCTCGGCAGCCACCACGACATCCTCACGTCGAACGTCTTCGCCCAGGCGCAGGCGCTCGGCTTCGGCAAGACCGAGGACGAGGTGCGCGCCGAGGGGACGGCGGAGGATGTGGCGCCGCACCGGGTGATGGAGGGCAACCGCCCGACGAACGTGCTGCTGGCCGAGGTGCTCACCCCGTACCGGCTCGGCACGCTGGTCGCGCTCTACGAGCACAGCGTGTTCACCCAGGGGACGATCTGGGGGATCGACTCCTTCGACCAGTGGGGCGTCGAGCTCGGCAAGGTGCTTGCTGTCGCGATCATCCCGGAACTCGAGAGCGCGACCGAGCCTGAGCTCGGCCACGACTCGTCCACGAACGCGCTGATCCGGCACTACCGCACGCTCAAGGACTAGGAGGCACCACATGGCGACAGACAAGCCCATGCAGCTCGGGATGATCGGGCTCGGCCGGATGGGGGCGAACCTGGTGCGCCGGCTGATGCGAGACGGCCACCATTGCGTCGTGTCCGACGTCAACGCGGACGCAGTCGCCGAACTGGTCGGCGAGGGTGCGACGGGCGCAGACTCACTCCAGGATCTGGTGGCGAAACTGGACAAGCCACGGGCTGTGTGGCTCATGCTTCCGGCCGCGATCGTCGACTCCATCCTCGACCAGCTCGGGCCGTTGCTGGAGCCCGGCGACATCCTCATCGACGGCGGTAATTCCTACTACCGCGACGACATCACGCGCGCCAGGCGTCTTGCCGACAAATCGCTGCATTACGTCGACTGCGGGACCAGTGGTGGGGTCTGGGGACTGGAGCGCGGCTACTGCCTGATGATCGGCGGCGAGGACGAGGTCGTGGCCCATCTCGACCCGATCTTCAAGACGATCGCTCCCGGCGAGGGCAGCGCCGAGCCGACGCCGAGCCGGTCCCGGACCGACGGCACCGCCCCGCTCGGGTACCTGCACTGCGGGCCGAACGGTGCCGGGCACTTCGTGAAGATGGTCCACAACGGGGTCGAGTACGGGATGATGGCCGCGATCGCCGAGGGCCTCGCCATCATCAGGCGCGCGAACGCCGGCCAGAGCCGGCAGGAGGTCGACGCGGAGACGACGCCGCTGCGCGATCCGTGGGCCTACCAGTACGACATCGACGTCGGTGAGGTGGCCGAGGTCTGGCGGCGCGGCTCGGTCGTCGGCTCGTGGCTGGTCGACCTGATCGCCGACGCCTTCGCCAGGTCGCCCTCCCTCGACGACTTCGCCGGGCGGGTCTCCGACTCCGGGGAAGGCCGCTGGACCGTCCTCGCCGCGGTGGACGAAGGCGTCCCGGTACCGGTCATCACCACCTCGCTCTACGAGCGCTTCGAGTCCAGGCAGGCCGGGGAGTTCACCGACAAGATCCTCTCGGCGATGCGCTCCGAGTTCGGCGGGCACGCCGAGAAGAAGGGCTGACCGCCGTGCATCACGAACTCGAGGTCGTCGCCGACCCCGACACGGTCGCCGGCACCGCGGCGGCGTTCGTGGCGCGGCTGGCCCGGGCCCGCGTACAAGCCCACGGCCGATTCACGTTCGCCGTCAGCGGGGGACACACACCCTGGGCGATGTTCGCGCGGCTCGCACATGAGGACGTCCCCTGGGAGCACGTGGCGGTGTTCCAGGTCGACGAGCGGGTCGCGCCCGACGGCGACCCGGACCGTAACCTCACCCACCTGCGGGAGAGCCTCGGTGCGGCCCCGGCCGAGGTCATCGCGATGCCCGTGAACGACACCGACCTCGACGCGGCGGCCGCCGCCTACGGACGGTCGCTGCCCGAGCGATTCGACCTCGTTCACCTGGGCCTCGGCCCGGACGGGCACACCGCCTCCCTGGTGCCACGGGACCCGGTGCTCGAAGTCTCGGACCGGCCGGTGGCCCTGACGGCGCCCTACCTGGGCCACCAGCGCATGACACTCACCTACCCTGCGCTGGCTCGCGCCCAGCAGGTGCTCTGGCTCATCACCGGAGCGGACAAGCACGAACCGCTCTCGAGGCTCGTTGCGGGAGACCGGTCGATTCCCGCCGGCCGGGTCGAGGCGGCGGCGTCGCTCGTCCTCGCGGACGCGGCGGCGGCCGGCCGGGATCCTGCTCGCGTCGGCGCCCGGCCGCCGGCAGGACCATGATGCCCGACCCCATTGCCGTGCCTGCTCCGTAAGGAGGATGAGGTGGCTTCGAACTCGTCGAACGTTCCCGCAGACGTGCTGGTCATTTTCGGGATCAGTGGCGACCTCGCTCGTAAGATGACGTTCCGCTCGCTCTATCGCCTTGAGCGGCGCAATCTGCTGACCTGCCCGATCGTCGGAGTGGCGCGCGACGACTGGTCCGACGACGCGCTGCGTGAGCACGCCCGCGCGGCGATCAAGGCAGCGGGCGAGCCGCTGGATGAAGGCGTCCTGGCCCGGTTCGCCGCCCGACTCAGCTATGTGCAGGGCGATTACGCCGATCCGGAGACGTTCCATCGCCTCGCCCGGGCGGTCGACGGCAAGCAGCACCCGGTCTTCTATCTGGAGATCCCGCCCTCGCTGTTCGCCCGGGTGGTCGAGGGTCTGGCAGGCGTCGGGCTGACCAAGGGCGCCCGGGTTGTCGTGGAGAAACCGTTCGGGCACGACCTCGCGTCGGCGCGCGCCCTCAACGCCGAGCTGCGTCAGCTCCTCGATGAGGACCAACTGCTGAGGATCGACCACTTCCTCGGCAAGGAGCCGGCGATGGACATCCAGTTCCTGCGGTTCGCCAACTCCGTGTTCGAGCCGGTGTGGAACCGCGACCACATCTCCTGCGTGCAGATCACCATGGCCGAGGACTTCGGGGTCGAGGACCGCGGCCATTTCTACGACCCGGTCGGCGCGCTCCGCGACGTCGTGCAGAACCATCTCCTGCAGCTGCTCGCCCTGGTGGCGTCCGAGCCGCCGTCGGCCGCCGATGCGGACGCGCTCCGGGACCGCCGGGTCGATGTGTTCCGGGCGATCCCCGACGCCGATCCGGCCCACTACGTCCGCGGGCAGTACGAGGGGTACCTGGAGGTCCCCGGCGTGCAGCCGCGCTCGCGCACCGAGACCTTCGTCGGGTTGCGGCTGGAGGTCGAGAACTGGCGCTGGTCCGGGGTGCCGTTCTTCATCCGCGCCGGCAAGTCGCTCCCCGAGCGAGTGACCGAGATCCGGATCGTGTTCAAGCGCCCGCCGCGGCTCGCGTTCGCGGAACGGTTCGCGCCCGAGCCCGGCCAGTGGATCCTGCGGATCGATCCGAGTCCTGGCGTGAACTTCCGTATCCAGGCCAAGCAGCCGGGCAAGCAGGACACGCAGTTGGTGGACCTCGACCTCCTCTTCGAGGCCGCGCTCGGTGAGGCACCCGAGCCGTACGAGCGCCTGCTCAGTGATGCAATGCAAGGCAACGCGAGCCTGTTCACCCGGGAGGACTCGGTGGAGGAGACGTGGCGAATCGTCCAGCCACTGCTGGAGGTACCCGGCGACCCCGAGCGCTACCGGCAGGGGACCTGGGGACCGGCGGAAGCGAGCAAGCTCGTCGCCGGATATCCGCCCTGGTACGAACCATGGCTGCCGGCGAGGTCTCCCGACTGACACGGCCGCGCCCCGGACACACAACGGACATCCCCCGCGCGAGTGGCACACACGGGGCCGTCAGTTGGGTTCTGACCTGCGCCTCGCTGTCCTGGAGTCCCCACCGGACCTGATTGACGCCTCGGGGAGCTTTCGACATCAGCGACAGTGCCGGCACCACGACATTGCGGAGCTGCGCGCTTTGTTGTCGGATTTCGACCTGGTGGATGAGCGCAGGATCGGGGTCGCCACGGTGAACGGCCACCTGTCGCAGGCGGTGCAGTTGCTGGCCCGCTAGCGGTAGCGGTCACAGCCACTCGTTGACGGCCGGGATCAGCACCGTGGCGGGAAGTCACCGCGTTGCCCGGCCGTGATCACCAGCGGCATCGGCTTCCGGGATTGCTCGACCGCGAGGTGGATCTCGGTGGTCGGGCCGCCGCGTGAGCGTCCGATTCCGCGGTCAGCGGACTCGGTGAAGACGCCGCCCGGTGGCGCGACCTGCAGATCCCTTTTTTGGTCCCGGGCAAGATGGCACTCCCTCACCCGTTGGCAGCCGCAGCCCAGGCGGCAGGCATCCCCGAGAAGCTGGGGTTCGCGACCAAGTCCGCCCTGGCCACCGAGATGATCGGCCATGCCCTGGATGCCGACGTCCCGGCCGCGTGGGTCACCGGCGACGAGGTCTACGGCGGCGACCCGCACCTGAGCGCCGAACTGGAGCGGCGTCAGATCGGCTACGTCCTGGCCGTCTCGCGCAAGCGGGCGATCCCCACCCGGCGGGCGACTTCCGGGCTGGTGCACCGGCCCACGGTCTACCGAAGAGGGCCTGGCAGCAGCTGTCAGCGAGAGCCGGCGCCAAAGGCCACCGCATCCACGACTGTGCCCAGGGCGACGTCGACAGCCGGCCCGCCGGTCCGGGCCACCGGTGACTGCTCACCCGACGGAACCGACGCACCAGTGAACTCGCCTTCCGTCGCTGCTACTCGCCCCACCTGGTCCCGCTGTCCACGTTGGTCAAGGTGGCCGGACGCCGCCGGACCGTGGAAGAGACCCTCCAGGCCGCCTAGGTGTATTGACCTGAAGCGTTGTTCACACGGCTGATGGGTGGCCGGCCGCCGAGTGCGGTGTGGCAGCGGTGGTGGTTGCCGGTGCCGGAGAGGATCCGCCTTCGTGAGAGCAACCAGGTTCACCTGGGCATGCGGACCTCGGTGAGAGCTCTCATTGAAAGCCACGATTCGATACGCGCTCACACAGCCGAGGTGGCGGAAACTCTGTCTGCTGTCCTGAGCCGATACCTGTTGGCACCAAAGGCCGGCGCAACTGTCTGCCCCAGGGCAGCGACACGTACAGGAGGCCAGTGTTGAGTGCGGACCGTTGCAGGTCCCGGGTGAGATCAGTGTGCGCGGTGCGTTCCTGCCCGGTGCGGGCGCATGGGTCTGATGAGCCGGTCCCCGTCCTCAGGCCCTCGCGGGCTCGCCCGGCCTTCCGACGGTGATGGCTGATGCCCGGTCGCAAGGAGCGCGAGACGGCACGTCTTGAGGGGTGGGGGGCGGCGCGTCTGACCCGGCCGAGCCGAGGATGGTGGCTGGGTGCTGGACTTCTTGTGTCAGCCGCGATCGTGGTCGCTGTCTCGCGGCGGCAGGAACTCGTGGAGGCGTCCCGCCTCATCGCCCGGGTGCGCCTGCCCGAAATGGCCGTCGCTGTGGTGTTCGAGGCGCTGTCGATCACGTGTTTCGCCGCTGTGCCGTGGCAGTTGCTGCGGGCGGGCGGCGCATGGTGGCGCCTGCGGCGCGTGACTGCGATCACGGTGGCTGCCAACGCCGTAGCCGGCGCGTTGCCCGGAGGGGCGGTCTTCTCGACCGCCTGGGTCTTCCGGCAGCTGTGCCGACGGGGTGTCGAGCAGGTGCTCGCGGCCACGGTACTGGTGGTCGCCGGTGCACTGTCGGCGGTCAGCCTGTTCGTTCTGCTCGTGGTCGGCATGTTCACCGTTGGCTCGGCCGGGTCGAGCGCCGTGGTGCGCCTGGTGGTCGGTGTGCTGGCGTCGGCGCTCCTGAGCGGGGTGGTGGCCTTCGGTCTGTTCCGCTTCAGGAGCTTCCGCAGTGCGGTGCGGCGGATGTGGACAAGGGCAGGGCTGCGCTCCGAGCGTCTGCAGAAGGCGCAGCAGGCGCTGGTCCGCCTGGTCGACCAGGCGCGTGAATTGCAGCTCGGTTTCCGGCCGTGGTTGTGGCTGTTGTCTCTCGCACTGCTGAACTGGGTTTTCGACGCCGCGTGTCTGGCCGCCTGCCTGTGGGCGTTGGGTACCGGTGTGCCCTGGCACGGATTGCTGCTCGCGTACACGCTCACGCAGATTTCCGGCAGCCTGCGCCTGACTCCCGGCGGCCTGGGCGTGGTCGAGGCGAGTCTGGCCGCGCTGCTCGTCCTGTACGGCATGAGCCCGGGCGCTGCGATCGCGGCGACGCTCTTGTACCGGGCTGTCAGCTTCTGGGCGCTGCAACCGCTGGGCTGGGCATGTTGGTTCGGCGTGACCTTCCGTGCCGTACCGGAGGGTCCCACGGACGGCGGCACGCACGGGCACGGGGGCGAGAACCCCCCAGAGGGAACGGGGACATGAAGCACACCCGGACCAGCCACTGCCGAGACCTCGGACACTGGGTCGTCCAGCGCCGAAGACGGGGGTCCACGATCACCCGTGTACCGGCGTGTCGAAGAACGCCGTCGATGCAGAGGAGACCGTGGCTCACCTCGCTCTCTGCGGTCATCACTGTCTTCGTTCAGGACGACTCCGGGAGACGGCTCGTGCGGAGGGCCGTTCGGGCACCTCCGAGGGCTGTGGGGCCCGTGAGCAGGTTCGCGTCGGATGCCACCCGGGCCTTTACCGCAGGACGGGCGCGGCTCGTCAGGCGGGCTCATCCTGGAGTTGGACGAGCCGCCGCACGCGAACGTGACACCGCCTTCGACGGCCCCGATGCCGCCATAGAGCTGCGTCGGCGGCACCTCCGAGACGCCCTTGTGTCCGAGGGAGCGGACCGGGACTCCGTCACTGCCGTGGCGGGCACTGCGGGCAGCGACATGGACGTCCCTGGCACCCACGGTCAAGCCGCGTCTTCACCTACGCCGACCGGGCACCCATGGCGGTGCGGCGGTCACAGCAGATGTCAGCGGCGGACGCGAAGTCACTGTGAACCGGGCGCCATCGGGGTCGCGTCAGTGAGTCCGGACCAAGGGATCGGGCGGCGTCTCCATCGAGACGAACTCGGTGCGGGCCTCGATGTCGTCGCGGCTTTGCAGCAGCACTTCGCGTTCCGCGTACTCGGCAGAGCAGCCGACACATCAACCCGTATCGGCGGAGGCACGGTCGGGAGGATTCGAGACCCAGGAGACGGCGTCGTCGAGTTCGTCGTATCCGAACCGCCGTACTTCGGCTTGAACGAAGTGGTTGGCGAAGTGAGGCGCGAGTTCGGCCACCTTGCTGTCGACGGCCAGGGCGATCTTCCTCACCCTGCGATGGTGGTCGCGGACGAAACGTATATGCCGGAGGAGGCTTCCGATGTTTTCCCATCCTGGGAAGTCACGGGCGTGCACCACGACACCGGCCAGTGTGTCGTGGGTTTCGAGCCAGCTGTCAGCGGTTTGGGCCAGCGTGTCGAAGTCCTGTGTGCGCAGGGGCTGTTCGACCTCCACCATGAGCACGTTGAGCTCGGGGAGGAGCCGGTGGGACACACCGGGCCCTTCGGGCAGTGAGGCGAGCCAGCGCAGGGCCTCTTCGCGATCCTGCACGTCGAAGACGCGTACTGGGCAGGGCATCAGGAAACTCGCGAGTCTGGTCGACTCCCGGATCCAGCGGATGTCGCTTACGACCGCGCATCCCTCGAACAGGCGCATCGCGCCGATCCCGACCTTGAGGTCCTCCCACCCGGCTGCTGGGGTGAACGACCGGAATTCCGGGCCGATCTCCGACAGTATCCGGATACGGCGGCCTTCTCTGCGTGCTTCGTCGACGAGTGGCTCGACAACCGCTTTGTAGTCGTCCTTCGACACTGTGCCGATCGCTTTGACGGCGTCGATTCCGGAGGGCACGTCCTGGGCTCTTTCAAGCATGGTGGTTCCTCTCCCGGCGCCGGTGCGATGTGGAGGCTGGCCCACGACGTGGACAGGCGAAAAAGCGGGGCTCCCCCTACCGTCCCATAACGGAGAAATCTTCGCGAACGCGTCCCACGGCAGCAAACAGGAACGCGAATCGAGAACAAGCGGCGCGAGGCAGCGGCGCGGCGGGGTCAGGTCCGTCCGTACAGCCGGTCGAGGTCGACGAGTACCACCTGCCCCTGCGCTTCGGCGGCGCGCAGGGCCGGGCTGAAACCGGCGCCGCTGTAGCAAGCCGGCCGGGTGTGGGTGACGTCCTCGCCGCGGTCGGAGAGGAGGCCGAGGAGCCTGTGAAGTCGCTCCACTTGGTCCACGTCCATGACCTCGTCCCACCGTGCCAGACCCACCGACAGCAGAGTCCCGTTGCGCACGCCGCCGTGGCCGCGAACCACCACTTCCGCCGCCACATCCGGACCGTCGGGGTGTGCCGCGTTGGCCACCGAGCCGTGGGCCGCCGACCTGGGGCGGCCACCGAAGGCGTCCGGGTCGCTGAAGTGGAGGGCCCAGTCGCGGCAGATCTGAGCGAAGTGGGACCGGGCCACCATGGAATCGAAGCCCGGACGGGCGTGCTTCCAGACCGTGACGGGGTCCTGCTGCGCCAGGGCCGACCGATGGGGTCGTACGGCCGCGTGTTCGAAGGCCAGCAGTGGCTCGGCGACGCGAAGCCTGATGAGGCTGGGCCGGAAAGCGTCGGCCTCGCTGTGCAGCAGCCCGTGCTCCCTGAGCAGCCCGAGGCAACGCGCGGTGTCGGTCAGAGGCGTGCCGAGGCAGTCCGCAACCTGCCCCTGGGTCGAGCACCCGGTGGCCACGGCGGAGAGAGCGGAGTGGCACAGGGCGCGGTCCTTGTGGTCGATCTCCTCTTGGAGCAGGTGGTACGCCTCGCGGAACAGGGGATTGCCGGGGTTGAGCACGCTCCTGGCCACCCAGGAGTCGAAGTCCTCCCGTCCGGCAGGTGCGTCGTCCTGGAGGTAGTCGTGCCGGTAGGCCGGGGTGCCGCCGACGACGGCGTGGACGAGCAGGGCGAGTCCAGGGTCGTCGATGCCCCAGAACCGCGCCGCTTGCCGATGGTCGAGCGGGTGCATGGTGAGGTGCAGACTGCTCAGTTCGTGTAGCGGGGAGGCTGCGCCGAAGAGCCGGTGCATGAGGGGCAGGGCGCTGCCGCTGAGCAGGAGGCGAGCCTGGCCGGGGCGGCCGCCGTCGTGGCGCCGGTAGGCGCTGTGGAGGATGGAGGGGAGCGAGGGACTCTGCCGCACCAGGTCGGGGAACTCGTCGATCACGATGGGTGTCGGACGTCGGTCTCCGAGTGCCAGGAGGGCGTCGACGGCATCTTCCCAGCCGTGCCAGTGAGGTGGGGGAGACGCCTTCGTGTATCGGGCGAGCTCGTCGGCGAGCTGGCTCAGCGACTCGGTCTGCGTCCCTTGCTGAGCCCCGAAGTAGAAGCCTCCCAGGGCGCCAGTGAGCGCCTCCAGCAGGTAGGTCTTGCCCTGTCGAAGCCGCCCGCTGACGACTCCGAGGCGGGCCTCGGGTCGGCCGTCACAGGCGAAAGCCGCGAGTTCCTGCCACTGGGCGTCCCGGTCGAAGACCTTGTGCGGCTTGACCGGGAGAGGGATGTCGGACGACGGCACGGCCATTCCCCTCGTTCGGCGCTGCTTCCGTTTCCAGTACACCGCCGGATGCCTGGCCTCGCGACACGCGATGGGTGCGCCGGTGCATGCCGGCTCTTTTCCCGAGGGCCGGCACGGGCCGTCCCATCCGCCCCCTGCGCCGGGAGTGTGCGGTCCCTGCTGTCACCCGTTGGTATCTGCTGTGAGGACCGCTGACTGCGATGCCGAGGGGGTGACCGGCGAGCACGCCGAGCTGCGCTCGTCCCTGCGGCGGCTCGCGGCCGAGCGTGGGTTGGCGCTCCGTATGGCGGACACGAGCTCGGCGACCTGCGAATCCGCGCTCCCGGCGGCGCCCGCTTCCCACTCGACCTGCGGATACCGGATCAAGACAGGGCGGTGGCGGCGGTGGCGAACGCCGATCTGATGTTCGCGGAGGCATCCGACTGGAACCGCCCCATTCGTTTCCGCGACGGTGTGGGCGGCCACGCCCCGGTGCGGGACATCGCCCGTGAGGCGGCCCGCTCGATGAGTGCCGCTCAGGCCTCGATCGGCGATGGCCGGGCGCTCCCGAGGGTTGGGATGGGAGAGCGCGGGGCAGGCGCATCCGCCCTTGACTCGGCAGGACCGCCCCGGTGTCACCCCACGAGAGCGGGGATGCCTACGCGGCCGTACTCGGGGCAGACGGCCTCGGTTCCGCCGGGCTGGCCACGGAACGGGCCAGGAATAGCACAGCCACAGTGAACGTTCTTACAAATGGAGGAGGACATGAGGCGCGAAGGGCAACGGAACGAGAAACCGTGCACCGCGCAATGAGGGTCCGCAAGAAGCGGGTGGTCCTCCTCCAGTTTTGTCTGTGGCATGTACCCCGAGGATCTCGGCGTGTCAATCGTCGAGCCTGCGTGCCATCGCGCGGACGATTCCAAGGCCGACTACCAACGGCATGCTCACCGTCAGCGTGGGACTGTGAAAGGGCCGAGGCCGAGCCCATCGAGATGAGGCAAGGTGCATGAGTCTGCGCCCGCAGGCAGAGCCTCGCTGCGCGGACGGTGATGCCGAGGAGGAGCTGGGCGATGAGACACCGCAGTGTGGGCGATCTGATGACGCCCACGGTCGTGAGCGTGCAGCCGGGTACACCCTTTACGGAGATCGCACACCTTCTCGACGAATACGGCATCACGGCTGTTCCGGTGGTCGACGACGAGGCCAGGCCGGTCGGGGTCGTATCCAGGGCGGACCTGCTCCGCAAGCAGACGTCCGCCGATGTCGGGAGCACCGCCCGCGATCTGATGACGAGTCCCGCCGTGGTCGCGGAGCCGGGGTGGAACGCGGTGCGTGCCGCGCGGACGATGGAGAGGCGCAGGGTGAAACGGCTGCCCGTTGTGGACGACGGCGGACGGATTATCGGGGTGATCAGCCGAAGCGACTTGGTACAGCTCTTCCTCCGCAGGGATCGTGCGATCGAGGAGGAGATCCTGGAGGACGTCGTTGTACGCACGCTCGGACTGACTCCCTCCGCGCTGACGGTCGAGGTCACCGACGGCAGGGTCACGCTGAGCGGCAGCGTGGAGCGCAGGAGCCTGGTCCCGGTCACGGTGCGGCTGTGCGAAGGCATCGACGGTGTGGTGCACGTGGTCAACCGGCTCGGCTTCGACCGGGACGACACGGCGCACGGGCCTGCTCCGCAGTGACCCCGAGCCTGCGCCGAGGAGAACCGGTCGCGGGCATCGGCGATGTCTGTGGCTGTTGCTCACCGGCGTGGAGGCGGCCACGGGCGGTCGTCGCTGCTCGTGCGGTGCGGACTTGACTCGGTCGGGGCGTCGCTCGGCGCGGCCTGCGACAGGCGGATTCGCGCCGGGAGGGCACCTGCCCCGGTTCCACCGGGGGCTATGCGCGCGGGCTCACAGAAGTCTTGTAACCGGCTGCCCCACCGGGGGTTTCCGCTCTCGCCGTGCTGATCGCGACGCGTTACCTGCCTGAACTCGGCGCCGGCGGGGCGGCCCAGCCGGTATGCGGTCGTCGGAGGGGGAAGCTCAAGTGCGTGGGCGAATGACCGCCAGGGGGCACTGGGAGAACTGCAGCAGATGGTGGCCGACGGAGCCGAGGGCCAGCCCGTGGAAACCGCCGAGCCCACGGGAGCCCACAACCAGGAGGTCGGCGCGGTCCGAGGCCCGGGCCAAAGCGATGACCGGCGATTCGTCGGGTACCTGCTCCACCACCTCGACACCGGGGTGCTCCTCGCGCAATGGCGCCAGCCATTCCTCCAGGGCCTGCAGGTGCTCCTTGGCCATGGCGTCCTGGGCCGCGCTGACGTACGCGTGCGGTTCCGGATGGCTCCAGGCATGCACTGCCTGCACCTCGGCGCCGCGCAGCGACGCCTGATCGAAGGCGTACGACAATGCGGCGCGGGAGTGCGCCGACCCGTCTGCGCCGACGACGATGCGGTCATGGCCCGTGGTGATGTGGTTGACGATCACCACCGGGCTGGAAGCGTGACCGACCACCTGCAG
This sequence comes from Streptomyces sp. NPDC101165, assembly GCF_044768135.1. Taxonomy (NCBI): domain Bacteria; kingdom Bacillati; phylum Actinomycetota; class Actinomycetes; order Kitasatosporales; family Streptomycetaceae; genus Streptomyces; species Streptomyces sp. NPDC101165. Next base: position 64,133 of record NZ_JBIWPG010000003.1, read on the forward strand.
GGCGACCGAACCTAGCAGCAGGCTTCCGAATCCGCCCGTGCCCTTTGCACCGAGCACCACGGTGTGGGCGTGCTCAGCCTCGGCCAACAGTACTGCTGCCGGGTTACCCGAGGGGAGGTCGGACGTCACTTCCAGACTTGGATGGGCTTCCTGCACGATGGCGATGGCCTCGGCCACGACGCCCTGGTCCCAGTTGCGCGCCTCCTGCACGCGCCCCTCCTCGGTGGTCGCGTACGAGTGAGCAGGCGGCAGGACGTGGATGATGCGCAAAGGGCAGTGGCGCAGCGTTGCTTCGTGCGCGGCCCACACCAGGGCTCGCAGACTTCGCCCGGAGCCGTCGACTCCGACTACGATCGGATCAGTCATTGTCTCTCCCGGGTACGCAGACGTGGGTGTTCGCCGCCGCTGGACCTGCGGGGGCTCATTCAGTTCGCGACGGATCACGGCAAGCCGCTCCGGCGGATGCCGCACCTGTTCCGTGAATTCGTCCCGGTCGGGTGGCCCGGCGGTACGGCAGACGAAGGCGCATGGAGTCTGTTTCCGCACCAGCAGTTCACACACCACATGCACCTTCTCTTTCTGCTACTGCCATCCGTACACCCATGCCTGGCGCCGTGGCAGGGGCCTTCCGACCCCATCGGTGGTGCTGGTCGGGCACAACAGGACGAGGGATCGGGTTGGCATCCGGTAAGTCAAATGGGCGGTACCCCGAGGCCGGATGTTGCGGTTGGTCCGCTGTCTGTGGTGCTGTGCAGCAGGTGCGGGCGACCCTGCCCGGCTGCAGGCCGAAGTGCCCGTGCCGGCACTGAGCGCCGACGACGATCAGGTGGGCCTCGGCGTCTCTGACAGCACGAGCGTGCACGTCTCCCCGGGGCCGATGGTCACCGCCCGGTCGGCCAGCACCACGCGGATCGGTTTCTCCTCCGAGTCGGGCACGCCTATCTCCAACTGCCCGCTCCGACGCCGCACGCCGACGCCCCAGTGACCGCGGTAGCGCAGCGAGAAGCCGTACTCGGAGAGGGCAGGGAGCGGCACGGGGTCCAGCAGCAGCGCGTCCTCGCGTGGCTCCAGTCCCGTCAGGCCGCGCTGCACCAGGTCGAGGGTGCCGGCCATGGCGCCGAGGTGGATGCCCTCGCCGGTGGTGCCGCCCTGGATGTCGGCGATGTCGGCTTCCAGGGCCTCTTGGACGTACTGCCACGCCTCGGTTCGTCTGGCTCTGGCGAGGACCAGCCCGTGGACGAGTCCGCTGAGTGTGGAGCCGTGACTGGTGCGCCGCAGGTAGTAGTCGACGGTACTGCGCCAGACGTCGTCGTCCAGGTCGTACCCGAGACGCAGGAACAGCTGCCGCAGTTCGGCGGGCGAGAACAGGTAGCCGAGCATGAGGACGTCGCCCTGCTTGGACGCCTTGTAGCGGTTGACCGTGTCACCTTCGGCCTCGAGGATCCGGTCCAGTCGCCGGATGCTGCCGTAGCGCGTTCGATAGGCGTCCCAGTCGAGCTCGGCCAGGCCGTCGTAGCCCTCGAACTGGCTGATGACGCCCTGGTGGAACGGCACCCGCAATCGGCGGGAGATCTCCTCCCAGGTGGGGAGCTCACCACTGTCCAGCTGAACGCGTTCGAACAGTTCCTCGCGGCGCCATACGGGAAGGCGTCGCAGGAGGCCCAAGGTGCGGGTGAGGACCCAGGCTGCGGTGACGTTGGTGTACGCGTTGTCGTCCAGTCCCGGCGTGGCGGCGCCCGGGTAGCTGTCGTGATACTCGTCGGGGCCGACGACACCGCGGATCCGGTAGCGTCCCAGGTCGCGGTCGAAGACGGCGAGGCCGGCCCAGAAGCGGGCGATCTGCAGCAGCAACTCCGCGCCCTTGGTGTGCAGGTACTCCGTGTCACCGGTGGCTTGGCAGTACTGCCACACGTTGTAGGCGATCGCCGAGCCCACGTGATGCTGGAGCCGGGAGTGGTCGGGCAGCCAATGGCCCGAGTGGGGGTTGAGGTGCCACTCCTGGGTTTCCTCGCGGCCGTTGCTGCCGCTCTGCCAGGGATACATCGCCCCGGCCCGGCCGAGCGCGGCTGCCGCCCGGCAGGCCCGGGGCAGACGCCGGTACCGGTAGTTCAGCAGTCCTCGGGAGACCTCCGGGAAGTGCAGGTTGAGATACGGCAGGACGAATAGCTCGTCCCAGAAGACATGACCGCGATACGCCTCGCCGTGGAGTCCTCGCGCGGGGACGCCGACGTCCAGGTCAGCGCTGTGCGGTGACAGCGTCTGGAGGACGTGGAAGAGGTGGAAGCGCAGGATGCGACCGGCTTCGCCGGGCACCTGGATGTCCGCGCGTCGCCACAACCGCTCCCATGCGGCGACGTGGGAGGCCAGCAGGCCCGGGAAGGCCGCCGCTGTGGACACCCGCTCGACCGCTTCGTCGAGCGGGTCGCTGATCGCCATGTCGCGCGAGGTGTGCAGCGCCACGGTCTTGTCCACGGTGACGGGCCGATGGGGAGCGATCGGAACCACCAGGCTGTGGACGGCGCGGTGGCGGGCCGGGCGAAGCACCGATGACACCGGACCCCGGTCGGCTGCGACCGTCGTACGGGCGGCCAGGGCGACAGCGATGTCGGATGCGCTGGTCCGGCAGCCCAGCCAGACCGTGTCAGGCTCCCGCGCCCCCGTCCGCACATGGGTCACATGGCGGCGGTCGAGAGCCCGGTAGCGGTGCACGTTGCCGTTGATCACCTGCCCGTCGAGACAGGACTCGATCTCGATCTCTCCCGACCAGTCCTCGGGGGTGAAGACTGTCCGCAGCACAGCCAGATGAGGATCCTGCATGTGCACCAGGCGGGTCTGCTCGACGTCGAGCACGCCCGCCACGGCGCTGCGGTGACGGAAGGTACGGGTGAGCGTGGCACGGTGCAGATCCAGGATGTGCCGATGGTCCTGGAGTGCGTGTGTGTCGGGGGAGAACCACGAGCCCCACGCTCCCTCGTCGCGGCGCAGACGGAACCGTAGAAGCAGCCAGTTCGGGAGGTTGACCAGGTCCTCGTTCAGCACCTGCCGTCCCGCCACGGTCGACTCCAGGCGGTTGTAGCACCCGGCCACGTAGGTTCCCGGGTAATGCGTCAGGCCGGCCCGGCACTCGGGCACCGCGCCCCGTGTGGCGAAGTAGCCGTTTCCTAGCGTGCACAGCGATTCCCGCAATCGCTCGGCAGCGGGATCGTAGCCCGTCCAGTCCCACGTCCAGTCCGACATCCGCCGGTCTCACCTCACCTCTGGGGCCGTCGCGCGCCCAGGCCCACCGGTCCGGACTCAGATCGGCTGGGGGACGACGACGACCGGGCACTGCGAGTGGTGCAGCAGAGTGTGGGCGGTCCTGCCCAGCTGGAGACCGACGTGACCGTGGCGACGCACAGCGCCGACGACGACCAGATCGGCCTCGGTCGATTCCTCCAGCAGAACACGGTGGGCGGGGCCTTCGACCGGCTTCCGGTGGACATCGACCCGAGGGTGCTCCCGAACCGCCTCGCGGAGTGCCTCGGCGAGACCGGTCGATGCCCGCTCCTCACGCAGCCGGGCGGCGTCGTCCGCGATCATCATGTGGTCCACGGGCTCTTGAGCCGGGCTGCGCCACGCCCGGACGGCCGTCAGGGCGCAGTCACGCGCCTCGGCCTCGCGGACGGCGAACCGTACGGCGCCCGTGCCGGTGCTCGGATCCCCGACCCCCACCACGACCCGGCCGACGGTCCCGCGGCGGTTCCGTTCCGCGCCTCGGACCACGACGACCGGGCAAGTGGCGCGGGCCGCCACTGCGAGGCCGACCGAGCCCAACAGCAGCCCGGCGATCTCGCCACGCCCACGGGAGCCGGTGACCAGGGCGAACGATTCGGGCCCCGCACGCAGCAACACGGACACGGCGTCGTCGGGCAGTACCTCGCCCGATGCCTTCACCTCGGGATTGCGCAGCCGGGCACGCTCGGTGCAGGAGGCGATGATGTGCTGCGCCATGACCTTCTCGGCAGGCCGGCCTGTGCTCAGGGACGGCCGGGCTCCTTCGTAACGCTCCCAGAGGGAGGCGTGCACCAGACGCAGTGGCAGCCCGTGCAGTGCCGCTTCGTCCACCGCCCAGTCGACCGCCAGCAGACTGGAGTCCGACCCGTCGACGCCCACGACCAGCGGGAGTTCCATCGTCGTCACCGCCTCTTTCGTCCGGCCGCCGAAAGACTCACCTGTCACTACCGTCGCACCGTCCGACACCAGCCGCACGGTCGAAGCCGTCCCGCCCGCAGGTCCCTGAAGGATCACGACCTGGCTGACGCCCCGCACATCGTGAGTGATGTGGTGACCCATTCCGTGGTGGCCGTCGGGCGCGATGCGCGGTTCAAGGAGATCGTGCGGGTCATGGAGCAGCAGCAGGTCAGTGCTGTGCCGGTCGTGGATGGCGACGGGCGTGTGGTCGGTGTCGTCTCGGAGGCCGATCTGCTGTCCAAGGAGGAGATCCGGGATGACGCACCCACCCACCGTGGCCGGATCCGGCGCCGGTCCGCCCCGGCCAAGGCCGAGGCGCTGACTGCCGAGGGGCTCATGAGCACGCCTGCCGTTACGGTCCGCCCCGACGTCACGTCGGCCCAGGCAGCCCGGATCATGGCAAAGAAGCGCGTCAAACGGCTGCCCGTGGTCGATGAAGAGGAAAGGCTTTCGGGCATTGTCAGCCGAGGCGACCTGCTGAAGGTCTTCCTGCGGTCGGACGAGGACATCGAGGAGGAAGTCCGCCGCACCGTGCTCTCCTACCTCTTCCCCACCGTCGGCCACAGCGATCCACGTGTCCGTGCAGGACGGGGTCGTCACGCTCCGCGGCCGCGTCCCCGGCACCTCGCTCATCCGGGTCGCCGAGCGCCTGGTCCGTGCTCTGGAGGGCATGGGGCCGTCGAGGCACGGCTCAGTGGCGACGGTGGTTCCGGGCTGTCCGTGCTCGAGATGGCGGATGTGCGCGTCGGGCCCGGGGAAGACGAGCGTCACCTCGTCGGTGTCCGACCAGCGCACGTCGTACGGCGGGGACCCGCCCGCGTGGTGGCGCCCGACGATCTCGCCGTCGCGCTTGGCGCCGCCAGTCGCCGGACTTTCGATGACGAGTGGTGGCCGAGGTGAGTTCGCATGATCGCCGCCCACTGCTCAGAATGGTGCTGTATTCCAACCTGCCGCGCGGGACACACCGCCGTATGGGACGAGAGCCCGTATCCGGGAGGCGACATGCACCACCGAACAGTCGAGGAGCTCATGACCCGGGACGTCGTCCGGGCACGGCGTGACACGCCGTTCAAGGAGCTCGTCAGGCTGCTGGCGGAGAACGACGTCACCGTCGTACCCGTGGTGGACGAACTGGAGCGCCCCATCGGTGTGGTCTTCGAGGCCGACCTGCTGCGCAAGAGCGCAGACCAGGCGGACCCGTCAGGCAGGGCCGCGGTACCGAACCTGGAGGCCTGGGAGCGGGCCAAGGCCGAGGGCTCCCGCGCCGAGGAACTGATGTCGGCCCCTGCGGTGTGCGCGCGTCCGGAGTGGAACGTGGTCGAGGCCGCGCGGCTCATGGAGGCCCAGCACGTCAAGCGGCTACCGGTGGTGGACGAGGCGGACCGGCTGCTGGGCATCGTCATCCGTGGCGATCTGCTGCGGATCTTCCTGCGCCGCGACGACGCCATCCGCGAGGAGATCACCAGGGAGCTGCTGCGGCGCACGATGGGGCTCGATCCCTCGGAAGTGACGGTCGAGGTCCGGGACGGTCAGGTCGATCTGGGCGGCACCGTGGAGTTCCGGAGCCTGATTCCCGTCATCGAGCAGCTGTGCCGCGGTGTCGACGGCGTGGTTTCGGTTGCCGGCCACATCGGGTACCGGACGGACGACGACCGCCGTTCCTGATGGCCCCTCTTGAATGCCCGCTCTCACAGGGGCCGTCCGGCAGGCTCACGGGTGCTCGGCCGGAGCCCGCCCATGCCCTGGATGTCGTGTCCGGCAGCGTCCAGCAGCTGATGGCGAGTTCGTGCAGGGCCCGGCCCGCCGCGAGTTCGTCGCCGATCTCCGGCACGTTCGTGTCCGCCGGATGGCAGTGCGCCGTGCCGCGGCGCCCGTCTCCAGGACCACGTGTGCGGCCTCCCCCTGCGCGTACCTTCGCCGGTTCAGCGCGACGCCCACGGTTGCTCGAGCCGCGTAGGCCCCGGCGACCACACCGAGTGCCGCCCTATCGCCCACGAACGAGCCGTCGGCCTTCGCGCCGGCCGTGTTCATCGGGGGACCGGTGACGGTCCCGTCCCGGTCCACCCACACCCGCACGATCGTGCCCTTTGGGCGTACCCGGCTCCACGAGGGTGGTTCCCGCGCGCACGATGCCGCTCCGTTCGGTCCAGCGGATCTGCGCCGGCTGTTGCGACACACGGTTGTTGTTGCCCGGCATGTCGGACGTCAGCCGGGCGGTGACCGTGTGTCGTTTCACGGCCTGGGCATGCACCGTGCGCATGGACGACTCGTACGCGGTCAGGCCCGCGCTGCGCGCGGCCACCGGCAGTCCGAGGACGGGGAGCGGCATCAGTACTCGGCGGAACCAGAATGCGACCGTGTCGGACGTGTGCCTCAGCGGGTTCACCCCGTGTGAGGTAGGGATGGACCGGACGCGGACGGCGAACCGCGTGCGCTCATGACACGGCCTCCAGCACGTTGCCGGTCGGTTCCCCCACCGCGTCCACGATCGAACACCCGTGGGCTTCGGTCACGGGGCCGCAAGTCCCTGGGGACCGGCGTCCGGCCCCGAGGGGGCGGCAGCCGACCGACCGGCTCGGCCGGCGGCGGTCATATGTGAGGCACGACCGCGGTGGGACAAGGTGCGTGATGCAGCAGCGCATGATTGATCAGGCCCAGTTGCAGGCCCCGGTGGACAAGGCGCGGGCGGGCGCCGACGATCAGAAGGTCCGCTCCCGAGGCCGCTGCCAGCAGCGCCTGGCGCGCCGGTGCCTCGATCAGTCGCCGCTCGACCAGGGCGTCGCCGTGGCGCTCCGTGAGGTCGCGCAGGGCGTCGTCGAGCACCTGGGCAGGTGGGCGGACGTGCGCCTCCAGCGGCCACGACGGGTCTTGAGCTGCACCGAAAGCACCGGACGGTGCACTCCAGGCGTGGACTGCCGCCAGCCGGCAGCGTCGCGCGTGGGCCTCGCGGAACGCGAACTCCAGGGCCGTGCCGCTGCTCTCCTCGTCCTCGACGCCGACGACGATGGTCCCGAACCGCCCGTCCCTGTGAGCCACTTCGCCGCGGATCACGACGACCGGGCAGTCGGATCGCGCGGCCACGGCGAGACTGACCGACCCCAGGAGCATGTCGTCGAGGTCTCCGAATCCTCTGGACCCGAGTACCAGCGCTAAGGCGTTGCGCCCCTTGTCGATCAGGGCGGAGGCCGCGTTCTCGTGCGACACCTCGCTCGACAGCCGCACCGTGGGAGCGATCTTCCTTGCCCGTTCCGATGCCGCGGTGATCACGTCCGACGGTTCGTGGTTCCCGGACGCCGCGTGCAGGATGTGGAGCGGCACCCCGTGCCGGACCGCCTCGTCGGCGGCCCAGTCGACCGCCTCCAGGCTCGCCTCGGATCCGTCGACGCCGACCACTACGGGAATCGTCACCGTCGCTGTCTCCTCTCATGCCGGACCCCACGGCTCAGGCCCTTCCTCCACCGGTCCACATGCGTCGCGGAGGGGGCTGGGGCGATCCTCGAATGAGAGGACGCACCCCCAACGGCGTATGAACCATGTCCTGACCGGTCACTCGATCGAACTCGTCCACCGTCATGTCCAGCTTCTTACGAGACGGAGGCTGCTGCCATGCAACCAGCCGTCACTGTGGGCCTCGACGGTTCACCCGAGAGCCTCGCCGCTGCCCGCTGGGCCGCCGACGAGGCCGAGAAGCGCAGGCTCACAAGAACATGACGATCAGCCCCGGTCAGGTGGACAGGTCCTCCACACCGTGGCTGCTGGATCTGATGAGGTTCGGGCACCTGCCCGTCTCCTCCTTGGTCACCCACACCCTCGGGCTCGACCGGATGGAGGACGCCTACGAGCTGTTCGCACGCGGCCCCACCACGGGGGCCGCCGTGAGTGACCCCCGATCGGCGAGAGTGTGAACGGGTATCGAGTTCGGGTCTCTGCAGCAGTCGGTCGACCCTCGTCAGGCAGCGCGCCCCCACGGCACCGTCCGTGGCCCGGTGGTCGCCTGCCAGGGTCGCGATGGATGACACCGAACACGGTCTCCATACCCTGGTCGCCCAGGGCGTCGGCACCGTGGACGACCGGCGCGAGCAGTCCGCCCTGCCGGAGCGACATCGCGATCCCCGGGTTGACCGCGGACCCGGGGACGAACGGCGCCCCGCAGGTGCGCACTCGCCCGCTCCGACTCGTGCCGTCCGGCGCGTGCATGCACGGTCGCGCGCACGGCTTCGCCGTCCCCCTCGTTCCCCGTCGGCCCACCGCAGCACCACCCTTCACGATGGTCCGGCAGACAGCGCCGAGGAGGGGGTGGCAGCCGTGCGGGAGACAGCGGCGAGGCGGCCGGGCCGGAACCGGGCCTCGATGTCTGCCCTTACGTTGGCCGTCAGCTCCTCCAGGGCCCGGGAGATGACGGGATGGACCGACTCGGGGTCGTGGAGCCGGCGCGCCGAGCCGGGCAGTGCGGTGACGTCCTCGCGGAATCGGTCGCGGGCGGCCTGCCAGCTGTCCGGCGGCCCCGTCCGGTGGCCGTCGCGCATCACCGTGCGCAACAGGGGCCGTGCCGCGTCCGGCGTTTCCTCGCGCCACAGGGCGATGACGTCCGGTTTCCCGGCGCGTCGGTGGACCTGCTTGCGGCCGGGGGCCGTGACCTTGGCCGATGACAGCTTCATCACGGGGCGGCCGTCGTACTCGACGAGCTTGTACGCGGCGTCCAGGTACGGGGCATCCGCGGCCACGCCCACCCGCGTCCCCACGGCGTACACGTCGATCGGGGCACCGGTGCGGACCAGCCGGGCGACGCTGTACTCGTCGAGTCCGCCGCTGGCGACGATCCGTACGTCGGCCAGCCCTGCGGCGTCGAGAAGGGCGCGTGCGCGGCGCGAGAGCGCGTCGAGGTCTCCGCTGTCCAGCCGGATCGCACAGCCAGGGCCGCGCCCCAGGTCCCTCAGCACCCGTGCCGCGATCCGCACGCCCTCCTCGGTCTCGTAGGTGTCGACAAGGAAGGTGACCGGGCCGGGATGACTGCGGGCGAAGGCCCGGAACGCCTCTTCCTCGCCGGCGAAGGCCTCGATGTACGAGTGCGCCATGGTGCCGGAGGCCGGGATGCCCAGGGCGGTGGCGGCGGCGACGTTGCTGGTGCCGGCGAAGCCCACCAGGGCGCCCAGTCGGGCCGCCTGCCTGCCGGCCCACGGGCCGTGGGTGCGACGCAGCGAGAAGTCCACCACGGGGCGTCCGGCGGCGGCCAGGACGCACCGGGCGGCCTTGGACGCCACCACCGTCTGGTGGCAGAGCTGGTTGAGCAGGTATGTCTCGACGAGCTGAGCCTGCGGCAGCGGGGCGGTCACCTCCAGCAGTGGCTCACCGGAGAACACCACATGGCCCTCCGGGACGGCGCGCACCTCGCCTTGGAAGGCGAGGCCGAGGAGCGGTTCGAGCTCCCGTACCGGACGGTGCAGCGCGGCTGCGAACTCCTCGACGTCCTCCTGCTCCACACGGTAGTCGGCCAGGAAGTCCAGAGCCGGCTCCAGTCCCGCGGCGACCAGGAAGCCCCGGCCGGGCGGGAGGTCGCGGACGAAGAGGCTGAAGGTGGCCGGAGCCCGCATGTCCTCCCGGAGGTAGGACATGGCCATGGTCACTTCGTAGAGATCGGTGGTGGTGACGTCGGACATGGTGATCGCCGCCGGTCGTGGTCGTTCCTCATGCACCAGTCTGAACGCTCATGCCCGGAAGGAAAGGGACTTCAGGGACCCCTGACATGGGCTGTTCGGCCTCAGCGCTGCGGGGCCGTGCACGCTGGACTGGACGTGTCGGCAGGCTGGACAACAGCCGAGGAGGTACGGCGATGGCCACACTGACACGCAGGCAGAGGATCGCGTTCCCGAGATGCCGGACTGGTTCGAGAGCCTTCCGGCGCGGTTCGCGATGCCCACGATGGGCGACCTGTACACGGTCCGCATCGAGGACTACACGGAGAACGACCGCTATGTGATGCGGGCCGAGCTTCCCGGCATGGTCCCCGAGGACATCGACGTCTCCATCGGTGACGGGGTGCTCACCGTCCAGGCCGAACGCACCGAGAAGGACATCACGAAGGAACACAGCGAGATCCGTTACGGCGCGATGAGCCGCAGCGTCACGCTGCCGCCGGGCGCCGACGAGGACGACATCACGGCCGAGTACAGCGACGGCATGCTCACCGTCAGCATCGGCCTGGGCGCCGAGAAGCCGGAGGCCAAGCACGTCGAGATCAAGCACCGCAACTGACGGCATCTGACCGAATGTGGCGGGCACCGGCACGGGCCCGCCACCGTCGAGTGCCTCTCGGGACGCCCTCACCGGGCAGCGTGGCAGGCAGCCCAGCGGCGTCGCACCGCATCCCCGCGTTCGGCCTCCTCCAACGGCGGCTCCATCGCCGACAGTTCCCGCTGCAGCCGGGGGATCCAGTGCCGGCGCAGGGCGCGCACCCGCTGCCGGGTTCGTGCGGCTTTGGCGGCGAGCAGTTCGGCGGCTGCCTGGCGACCGGCGTGCTCCGCGGCGGCGCACACCGCGGCACGGTAGGTCGTCTCGGCGCACGCGAGCGTGGTGTTGGGCGGTTCGGCCCGCGCATGTGCGGCGGTCAGAGCGGCGCCGTGACAAGGAGTCCGCACAGGAGACGGCCGGACAGCCGTATGTGGGCGAGATCGCGGTCCAGGCTCCACAGCCGCCGGACGAAGCGTTCCGTGTGCGCGGTGACCGGCTCCGTACGGTGGCCGCCCGGCGGGGACACTGCGCCGATCACCGTGACGGAGCCGGTCGCACCGCCGAGGGTGCGTACCGCAGCGGCCCGCTCGTAGAACGCGGCCAGTTGGGAGACGAACTCGCGCAGCGCCTCCGCCCATCCGAACAGCACCGTCACACTGTCGTGACATCGCCGTCTTCGAGTGTCCAGGAAGCCCGCAACGGCCGCGATCACGGTCCGCCCGCCGCCCCGCGCGCAGGGCTCACAGGAGACCTGGACCGGGGACGTGAACTTCCTGAGCCTTCGCAGTGCGCGAGCCGGTGGCGGAGTACGAGGCGAAGCAGTCCCCGGAGGCCGTTCCGTGTCCGGGCCGCCGACACGTAGACACGGCAACACCACCTGGCTCAACGACTGCCCGCCGGAGAAGCGGTCGGCCCTCGACCCGCAGACCCTGGCCCAGGACGCCGGAGTGCCTGCCGTCTGGCTGAACGGCCCACGGTTCTGGCTCATGGACCGCATCACCGCGTTCAGGGCTGGCGACGTCCACTTCTACCAGGACACAGTGATCAACCGGGACACCGAGTGGCTGTTCTCTGTGGGAAAACCCACCCACCACCAACTGCTCGATCCCGAACCCTCAGGCGACGCGGGTCAGAGGAGGACACTCCCAGACCGCGTCGATCACCGCCGGGCGGGGCCGGTACATGCGGAGGGCCACGAACCAGGTGCCTTCCTTCGCGGTGGGCAGCCAGTTGGCTTCCTTGCCCTGGTCAGGCGGCTCGCTCTGCAGGTGGATGGTCAGTCCGCCGTCCGCGTCCCACTGCAGGCCGGTGCTGCGGTCACCCACCGCGTAGCGATCGGCCGGGTTGGGGATGAGGTTCATGTCCTCCCCGTAGGCGGTCAGCGACCAGAAGGCGTCGACCGGTGGCAGTGCGTCGCCGGGGAAGTGCAGTTCGTACCGGCCTTCGGGGGTCAGCTTTTTGCCGTCCGCGTCGTCGAAGTTGAGCAAGTAGACCGCTTCGGCGGGGTCGTTGGCGGCGACTCCGAGCAGTGACTGGTCGGCGGCGCGTTTGAGGAAGTCGTCGCCGAAGCGTCCCATCTGCGGGGGAGGGTAGCGCCAGCCGTGGACGAGGTGGGCCCAGTCGCCGCTGAGAATCTGCTGTTTGAGCAGAGGCATGCCGACGGCGGCGGCCCGGGTCAGGCTTCGTTTGACCGCTTCGGGCTGAGCCTCGACGTCGAGGCCGGGGCCTATACCGATCTGGGCGAACTGCTGGAGAAGGACGTCGTGGTGGGCCGGTGGAGGGTTCTCGGCCAGCATTGCGTTCAGGGTCTTCCACGGCCCCAGGGGATCCTCCTGTGCCGGGACGGGTGTCAGGACGTCACGGCTTTCGGGGATCTTCGCGTCCGCCTTGCCGAACAGGCTGAGCGGGGTGAGCCGGTACTGTTCCTGGAGTTCCCGGACGCGTGGCACGTCGTCCGGGCCGCTGACGAGGGTGCGGCCGAGGACGAGAACCCAGGGGCTGGGGGCCTTCTTCAGACGTCGCACCTCGGCGGGAAGTCTGCCCTTCCAATCCGGGCCGACGAGGGCGAAGCTGCCCGCGCCGGAGCCGGTGGTGCGCTGACCGACGTAGTCGAAGTTGTCGGACGTGATCCCCACCAGCTCGAAGGTGAAGTACCGATCGCCCATGTCCGGATGGGAGAGGATGACCGGCTCGCTGCCGAGGTTCACCCAGGCCGCCGAATACAGGGTGTCGTTGTTGGGGCACCCGCCGTCGCGGTACGTCGCGTCCAGCAAACGCTCTGCATGCCAGAAATGGTTGACGGGCGCGTAGGGAACCGTCGCGGGGCTCCGCGGCTGCGTCACCCAGTCGTGCCTCAGCTGAGCGTTGTAGATGTACGGAAACCCGTAGACGAACGCCTGCTCACCGAGCGTGTAGGCGTACTCGCCACGCCAGTCGCCCATGCGCCCGGTCAGGATCGGCTTCACTGCCTGACCCAGCGCGGGCACGATATCCGGCAGATGGCGTGCGCGATCGATGGTGGACTTCGGGTGAAGGGCCGCACGCCCGGCGGCCCGTGCCACTGTGACGGCTACGCCGGCCACGTCCCCGGGAATACGCCGCCAGGCAGGGCTCTGTGATGGTTCGGACATTTCAGCACCACTTCGCTCAACAGCATCGAGGGCAAGGTCTCAGGACCCCGGCCGCGTGGTCTCACCTCCCCCAGCGACCATCCTCCCCCGCGTTGCCGGTCGACGCAGCCGGAGAGGTCCCGACCGCCTCACCCAGGGCGGCCATGGGCCACGACGGCTGCCTCCCTCGGTGCGGACGTAAATGGCACTCCGTATGGCTGAACGGCGCAGACCGTCCAAGAGCGGGCGTCCGGACAAGCGCATAGGTTTGCGACCACGGGGGTGAGGCCCTGGGCGCTTCCGGAGCCAGTCGGTGCCAAGGGAATGCAGATCGCCCAGAACCTTCGCGTCGCAGAAAGTGAGTGACCATATGTCGTCATCGCCGGCCGACCAGACTTCAGTGATCAGGACGTTCGAGAATCTCCGCGGCGTGCCCCACGCCGAGATCGTCGTCTTCGCCAAAGATGCCGACGGTCCCGGAGCGACGGGGGTTGTTTACAACACCCTCGGCCTGCCGGTCGACTTCACCGACGAGCAATTCCGCGCCCTGGATCCCGCCGCCCTCGCAGCGGAGTTCCACGGGGACGCCGTATGGATGAACGGGCCGCGCCGCGCGCTCATGGACGCCGCCACCGGGGAGCTTCGTGACGCAGGACGAGTCACCTCCGTAGAGGGCATCGCCATGCACACCGTGGCCGATATCCATGTCCCCGACCTGCAGACGTTCCTCAGCGCCCAGCGGCCGCCCTACACGCAGCTCACCGTGGGACGCACTACCCAGTGGCTCTTCCTGAAGGGCAGCGAGATCCACGAACTCGTTTCCCCCGAGGGACACCAGTACGTCATGCAAAGCCTCTCCCGGCACGTCGCCCCGGACCTGAACGTGGAGCAACTGCCCACGCTCGGGGAACGCCTGCAGCTTCCTGAAGGCTGGCAGTACCGCGTCCGCACGCTCGACGAAGATCTGCGGGTGAGCGCACGCGGTGACGCACACATCGTCTTCGACGAGTACGAGAACAACTACCAGCGCCACGCCTGATCCTCGTCCCGGCGTCCGGGCGGGAGCGGGACGACGGCGGGCTCGACCACACCTGCCGACGGCCCACCAGCTCTGGAGGAGGAGCCGGGCCGGCGCCCCACCGATCCCCATCCCTGGACGACCGGCAGGAGCGTCTCGTTCCTTGCCCTGCCAGGCGGACCACTGGCCGCTTTTCGTGTCGCCACCCGTTCAGAACGGATCCGGCACGCATGCGGCCGGGAAAGGTCGGTCGGGGCGCCTCGCGCGCGTTCGCCAGGCGCCGGCCGCAGCGCTTGGCGGCGTCGGTTCGGCGAGCCCGTGCAGGCCGAGGTCCGGAAGGGGGCGTTCACCGCGTCCGGGCTTCGAGATGCGGTCACCGACACCTGCTGGATACGCTCGCTGAGTGGCCGGGTGATGATGGCTCAAGGCTGCGGCGCAGCAGCCGCCCCACCCCGCCCAGCGGAAACGAAGACTCCCGCATTCCAAACCTCTGCAGTGTTCACGCCTCCACGGGAGGAAGGTCGCGATGAGGTTCACCCGCATGCGTACAGCAAAAGCCACCGCGGCAGCCCTGCTCGCCATCCCGTTCGCGCTTGGAGGTCCGGCGTCGCCGAGCCACGCACAGGATGCGTCTCCCAGCCCGTCGGGGACGTTCGGTCCCGGCTGTTCTTCGCTCTCCCAGAAGGCCGACACGGCCAAGGACGAGGTCTCAGAAGCTGCGGCCGCATATCCACAGCTCAGCCAGCTGGTGTCAGCCGTGGTCAGAGCAAAGCTGAGCGGCATCCTCGACGGGAAACCCGACGTCACCATCTTCGCTCCCAACGACCAGGCGTTCCAGAAGGTGACCGTGTCGCAGCTCGCCTCGCTCCTCAGCAATCAGGGACAGCTGAAGAAGGTGCTGACTTACCACGTCGTGGACAAGCAGATCACCCCGAACGAACTCTCCAACGGCTCCTTCACGACGGTGGAAGGCAGTAAACTGACCACGTCGGGCTCGGGCACCGACTTCAAGGTCAACGGCAAGGCGAACATCGTCTGCGGCAACATCAAGGCCGCGAACGCCACCATCTACGTCATTGACGCAGTTCTCCAGCCCCCGTCCTGACTCATGGCTCTCGTTTCCGGCGCGGGGCGACCCGTGTGGACTCGGGAACGGGAGTCCCCTCGCGCAGCTTTCGGCCCGTGGCCGTGGTCTTCTCGTGCCAGCTGCCGTACCGGTCGGCGAGGGCGACGGCGGAGACACCGTGCAGCAACACGCTCAGGCCGACAGTGACCGCCACCACTCTCGCCAGCAACTCGACTCCCTGGACGTGTTCCTCCTCAAGGAGCAGGAGTCCGAGCACCACGGATGCCAGACCGCGGGGTCCGAACCACCCGATGTAGGCCACCGTGGGAAGTCGCAGCCCGCTGCCGGCGAGCGCGACGGCCACTGGCAGCATCCGGACGACGGTGAGGCTGAGAACTGCGTAGCCGACGATGCCCCAGCTCAGGTTCTCCAGCGTCGGGCCGAGCAGTACGGCTCCGAAGACCAGCAGACTGAGTGAGGCCAGGAGTTCCCCGAGGTGCTCGGTGAAGGCGGCGGTACGGTCGGGAACGTCCTGCAAAGGCTCGGGGCTCTCCTGCGGTTCGGTGGCCGGGAACCGGCGCAGTGCGAAGCCGAAGGCGAGGCCGCCGATCCAGGCGGCGATGAAGCCACTGCCGTCCACCACGACGGCCAGTGCGTACGCGGCCGTGGCGACGGCCGGGACGAAGAGCTGTGCCCACTCACGCGAAACCCATCCCCGTGCCTGCGCCGATCGCAACAGCCGGCCGCCGACCGCGCCGACCGCGAAGCCCAGGACCGAGCTGAGTACCAGCGCGCGCCAGAACACGCCCGATTCTCCCTCTTGCGCCGTGGACGTGCCTGGTATGGCGGCCAGAAAGAGTACGAAGAACGGCAGCACCATGCCGTCGTTCAGGCCGCTCTCCACGTTGAGGCCATGCCGGACGAGTGCCGGGACCCGTGGACTGGACATGGCGGTCTTGCCGAGAGCTGCGTCCGTGGGAGCGAGGACGGTGCCGACCAAGGCGAGTTCCCAGAGGGTCAGCCCGGGCAGCAGGGGCCATGCCAGCAGCCAGCCTGCCCCGATGCTCATCGGCAGACCGACGCACAGAAGCCTGCCCGGCAGGAAACCGCCGGTTCGCAGGTCCCGTCTGCGGACAGTCATGGCGTCCGTGAACAGCACCAGGGTGAGGGCCGCTTCGAGCAGCGCGACGACCGGCTCGGCCCCGCGCTTCAGGTCGACGATGTCGAGCGCCACCGGACCGAGCAGGACTCCGCAGCCGACAAACACCATCGCCGACGACACTGGTGACGATGCCAGTCGCCGCGAGCACAGGGCGTATGCGGCAGTGACTCCCGCCACCGCCACGCCGGCCCATGCTTCGCCGCTCATCGCCGGAGCCTTCCGTCGGCATCACTCCGCCCGGTAGCGCAGAAGGCAGGTCCCCGGTACTCCGGGCCTGATGGTCCGCCCGAAACCATCTTCCTCCGGCTGTCCGGCCGACGCAGCCGGAGAGCATCCGGCGAGGAGTAACTACCCACACTCGGTTACGGACTCCAGCTTCTGAAGGCTTGCGGCGCGTCCGCACGCTCGACGCGGAACGACCACCAACGCCAAACCTGATCCAAGGACGCCTGGGCACCCCTCCCATACGCCCCCCACCGGGGCTACGTCAGGGCCGGTCACCGGACGGTCCTGCACGGGGCGTCATGAGAGGGATCGAGTATGAAGCCGGGCGGTGCTGACCAGGGGAGACAGCACTACGCGGCGACATCAGACACCACCCGACAGGGATTCGATCCCCAGGGAGGGGTTCCAGTCGGTCTGCTCGGTCATGTCGGCGAGGCTCGCCGGAGCGCCGTCGCCGACCTCACGGGTTCAATTTCAGTTGCGCACTGCCGCCCCTCGGGTGAGGTCGAACTCCACGTCCACAACTCCTTCGACGGCCCGCACCAGACGCGCGGCCACGGGGACCAGCGCGGGTTCGTGGACCTGGCCCGTCAGTGTGGCGACGCCGTCGTGCACGTCCACCTGGATGGCCGAGGACATCAGTGGGAAGAGGTACGACACGATTTCGTGCCGGATCTCCTCGGCGATCTCCTGGTCGTCGCGCAGGAAGACCTTGAGCAGGTCGGCGCGGCTGACGATGCCCGCCAGCAGACCGGCCTCGTCGACCACGGGCAGCCGCTTGACCTTCTTGCGAGCCATGATCCGCGCGGCCTCGGCCAGGGTCGCGTTCGCGCGGACGGTGATCGCGGGCGAGGACATCAGGTCTCCCGCGGTGACCGCACCGGCCTTCGCCACCTCCTCGGGTCGGCGCAGCAGAGCGTAACCCTCCTTGGGGCTGTCCCGGAGTTCCTCGGTGGGCAGCAGGTCGGCTTCCGAGACCATGCCGACGACCCGGCCCTCGCCTTCGAGCACGGGCAGGGCGCTGACTCCCCACTCCTGCATCATCCCCACGATCACCTTGAACGAGGCCCACCGGCCGACGGAAGCGACCGGGTGGGTCATGACATCGCTGACGATGTGCGGGGTGCCGTACATGGTGACCCCCTAAGGTCCTCGCCGAGTGAACCCGCTCCTTCCAGCGTGTGCCGGTCCGCGGAGGGGCGGGGAGAGGCCCCTCGGCCCCCTGACGGGCCGTTCGGCCTTGGACATGTCCGAGGGGACAACTCGGCCGTCAGGCAGGACCGCTCCGAGACCGCGCGGCTGCGGAGGCGGAGCTTGGTGCCCAGGCCGGTAGCCAATGGAACCGGCCGACCGGCCCGCAGGGCCCGGTGTCGGGGGCCACCAGGCACAGCAAGCCCGACCGTGACGGCGAGGGAGGCCGCGAGCGACGCGTAGTGCCGGAGACCGTTGTCGGCCCGGCCCGACCACCGTGGCCGTCAGCCAGGCCGTCGTGGACTCCGGGCCGACCGACAGCAGTCCGGAGGAACCGAACAGCGCGTACAGCGCCAGCGCCGGAAGGATTGCCCGGAGTCGGGCGATCGGTGGCAGACCGGCGACTCCCGCGTAGGCCTTGCGGATCTCACCCCACCCTCCGATCCGTCAAGGGCGGGCGCCGACCAACTCCCTGCAAGCGGCGGGTCCGCGGCACCTTCAACGTCCGACGGCGGTCGTTTTCCAGGGAAGGGCCAATCGGCTCGCGACAGGGACGACCGGCCCGGCGACGACGGCGGTAGGGGGCGCGGGACGGCCCGCGCCCGGCGAAGGGAACCTGCTCATGGAATGGATCAAGCACGCTGAACGGGTTGCTTCCACCCGATCTGCGGCTTCGCCGGCTCCTTCGAGGGCCGCGACCGTCACCGCCAGCCCCACCTTCCTGTACACCCCGGGAGCGGTCGAAGGGCGCGGCAACCGGATCAGGACCATCCAGCGCACGCCTTGTCCCGCGCGGTGAGGAGGACCCCCGTGATCAGGTCGGGATGGATGCGTACCGCGTGGTCCGTGCCCGGCTGGGCCGCCCAGGGTTCGAGCAGGGCCCGAATGCGGACCAGCTCGCCGGGGTCGGTCACCAGCCGGGCGTAGCCCGTGACCACCACGCTCCAGCCGAGATGTGTGTCGGGGTCGATGGCGTCCGCCTCGTAGGCGACGACGACACCCGTGTCGTCACCCTGCAGGGTCTGGGACGTGAGGGCCGACCCCTCGAGGATGCGGATGACGATGTCGCCTCCGTCGAGGACGTGATTGACCGGACGGACCGTGGGCAGGGCTTGCACGGTGAAGACGATCCTGCCCATGGACACGCTGCCGAGCAGCCGCAGCGCCTCGGCACGATCGAGGTCGATGCGCCGGTGCGGAGGACGGTCGACGTAGCGGACCATGACGTCCCTCCTCGGCTCTGCGGTCTCACATGTCTCCAGCGTCGAGAGGGACAGGCCGCCGGGGTAGGTGCTCTCCGTCCCCGGAGGTGGGCCGATCGGCCCCCGAACAATGCCGTGCGGCGGGACCACGTGAGCCAGAGCCGGAGGAGTTGGCTGCGTGGATGGCGCACCGACTTCCACCGGACACGGCTACGGTGGTACCGAACCCCCTGATGGTTCCCTGCATGCCGACGGACCTGGAGGAGCGTGGTGGCAGGCCTGGAGGAGCCTCGCGTATCACTGCCGCAGCTGAAGCTCGACGAGCTGCTGGAGGAGCTGCAGGACCGGATCGACGTGGCCCGGGGCACGCGGGAGCGGATGCGCAGCCTGCTGGAGGCGGTGCTGACCGTCGGCCGGGAGCTGGACCTGGAACAGGCACTGCACGCCATCGTGGAGGCCGCCGCCGTGGTGGTGGACGCCGGGTACGCGGCCCTGGGCGTCATCGGACCGGACGGCACACGGCTGTCCGCCTTTCACACAGTGGGCGTTACTGAGAAGCAGATCTCCGAGATCGGCCCGTATCCGGAGGGCCACGGCATCCTCGGCGAGCTGATCCGGCACCCCGAGCCGCTTCGGCTCGTGAAGATCTCCGAGCACCCGGCCTCGTACGGCTTCCCGCCGAACCACCCGCCGATGAACGGCTTCCTCGGCGTCCCGATCCGCGTCCGGGACGAGGTCTTCGGCAACCTCTACCTGACCGAGAAGAAGGGCGGCGCCGCATTCGACGAGGACGATGAATCGGTACTGTCGACGCTGGCCGTGGCGGCCGGGGTGGCGATCGACAACGCTCGCCTGTACGAGGACTCACGGCTGCGTGAGCGCTGGCTGCAGGCGAACGCAGAGATCACGCACAGCCTGATGTCGGGCAGCGAACGCTCCGAAGCCCTCGACCTGATCGCCGAGTGTGCCCGGGAGATCACGGGCGCGGCCCTGGCGGCAGTCGCGATGCCCGTGGAGGACGGCGGATCGCTCGCTGTCGAGATCGCGGTCGGGATGGACGCGGAGGAGCACCGTGGGCTGGTGCTGCCCCTGCACGGAACCCTGATGGGTCTGGCGTACTCCGCCGCGGCCCCGGTCGCCAGCGACGACGTCACCCGCGACGCCCGGATCTCTCCGGAGCCTCCGCGCTTCGGTGGACTGGGGCCTGCTGTGGCCGTTCCCATCGGGACGGGGGAGGGGGGCGTCCGGGGCGTGGTGCTGCTGGCGCGTGAGGCCGGGCGGCCGGTGTTCTCCGAGGGGGAGACCGAGATGCTGCGGGGGTTTGCAGGGCAGGCCGCGATCGCCATGGAACTGGCGGAGCGCCGCGCGGACGCCGAGGAGATCGCGGTGCTCCAGGACCGGGACCGGATCGCCCGGGACCTGCACGACCTGGCCATTCAGCGGTTGTTCGCCACCGGGATGACCCTGCAGAGCGCCGGTCGTTTCATCGAGCACCCGGAGGCTTCGGAGCGGGTGCTGCGGGCCGTGGACGACCTGGACGAGACCATCAAGATCATCAGATCGGCCATCTTCGGGCTGCGCGCCCGCGAGGGTACCCAGGGCAGCGGACTACGAGCCCGGGCGGTGCGCGCGGTCGACGAGGCGGCTCCGGTGCTGGGCTTCGCACCGAGCGTGCGAATGGAGGGCCTGGTCGACACCGATGTGCCACGCGACATCGCCGACCACGTCGTGGCCGTGCTCTCCGAGGCCCTCACCAATATCGCCCGGCACGCCCACGCCGATCGCGCACAAGTCGCCCTGACGACAGATGGCAACGAGGTGGTGCTGACCGTCTCGGACAACGGCGTGGGTATCCCGTCCGAAGGACACCGCAGCGGACTGCGCAACATGGCCGAGCGGGCGGAACAGATGGGCGGGCGACTCGACGTGTCCGGCCCGGACGTCGGCGGCGCCCTGATTGAGTGGCGGGTTCCGTTGTCGGCGAAGTGAAGCAGGGGGCCAACAGGGTCGAGCGGCTCCTGGTCGTCGAACAGGACGGCGCCCTCAGGGACATCGTCAGGCGTTCCGACCTGACGAACCGTTGCCGGCTACTTCCGGATCACCGTGCAGTCGGCGGAAATCGGTCAGCCGTCCGCCCGGTACGGGTGCGGACAGGTCGGTGTCGGCCGGCGTCTCCCCACTCCCGTCGGCTCCCAGCGCTATGCGATATCGGTGCACGTTGCCCGAGACATGGTCGAACAGTGTGGGGCGCGTTGCCTTGTCCCGCCGCCGCGAGAGCATCCACTCGCGGTGTCGGATGCGGCCGTCCGCGTGCCGTCGGTGCCGTCAGTGGTCACGCGGGACCGGTCGCGGCCGCGTCGTTCAGGGTGTCGTGCACCTCGAGGTCATGGGTCGGGTTCGCGAGGCGCAGGAGCCTGCGCACCCGCCCGTTGGCGACGACCAGGCGTACCGTGCCGCCGCGCCTGGCCGCCATGTGATGGGCGCCGACGAGTGCGCCCAGCCCGTGGGCGTCGCAGAAGGTGACGTCACCGAGGTCGACGATCACCCGTGGCCGACCGCCGTGGTCGGCCACAAGGTCTTCCAGTTGCGCGCGCAGCCTCGGCGTGGTCAGTAGATCGATCTCACCTGTCAGGCTGGCGACCGTCCAGCCGTCGAGACGGCTCAGGGACACTCGCAGCTCCGCCCGTCCGTCCCCCTGTCGGAATTCCCTGCCCATGGCGCACCTCCTGCCACGCCCCTACGGGCAGCGTCATGTGCCTGGCAGGACGGCGACAGGGGCGACCGGTCCCTGTCGGGGGGCCGACCGTCCTCTCGTGCAGTGGGCCGGTCGGCCCATGCCTGCCGCAGGCTCCGCCTCAGCTGGGTTCCTCACCCGGTAATCCCGCGGGAGACAGCGGTACCACCGGGCCGCTGAAGGGGAGTTGTTCGGGCCGCGCCTGTCGGACGTGGATCACAAGAAGGCGGCTTCACCACATGAGGCCGTGGGCGTTGGTGCCGCCCGCCCCTGATAATGCCACGCTGCCCACCACTCGACGGTGGGATCAGGGATCAGGACGCTCCGCTCGTCGTCTGCGCCGGCTGGTCGGTGGCTGTCGGGGCGTTGGCCGGGCTTTGCGGGTGGTCGTCGGAGGGGTGCTCGACCGCGTCGGAGGCCGGTCCGGAGACGCTCGGCAGCATGTGGGCGTAGCCGGCCCCGAGCAGAAGGGCTGCGGCCGCCGCGGCGGTGGCGGTCCGGCGGGTCGTGGTGCCCACTCGTCGCAGTCCCCGTGCGCGTCGCCGCACCCGGTCGGGATCTGCCGTGGGTCCGGGTATGGGCATGGGCCGACCTCCTTCGGTCGAAGGCGGTGCCGCGAGGCGTCGTCAGGCTCGCGGGCGCCATGTCCACAGCTTGCGTCGCCTCGCGTCGGAGAGCCGTTCAGGAAAGCTTCAGATCCGGCAAAGCCGGGCGGAGGCGGCAGCGGCCCTTGGACGAGCCCGACCTCCGTCCGTGCCAGGTGTCGGCCCTCCGCCGGTCCGAAGAGCGGTCCACGTCGTCCTACGCTGGTGCCGTGGAACAGGAAATCGGCCCTCGGGCGGATCCGGACGCGCTCACGGTGCTGGTTGTCGAGGACGACCCGGGGCTCGCCGGGTCGCTGGTGCGCGGCCTGGAACGAGCCGGCTACCGGGCGGTCGGCGTCAGCACCGGACGTGGCGCGCTCACCCACGTACCGGCACCTGATGTGGTCCTGCTCGACCTCGGCCTGCCGGACATGGAAGGCATCGAGGTCTGCCGCGTGCTGCGCCGACAGTCGGACGTGGCGATCATCGTGGTGACCGCGCGCGGCGAGGAGGGCGACCGGGTCGCCGCACTCGACGAAGGCGCCGACGACTACCTGGTCAAGCCCTTCGGGCTGGCGGAACTGCTGGCACGCATCAGGGCCGTACTGCGGCGCATCCGTCCGTCCGGGCCAGAACTGCTGGCTCACGGCCCGCTCGTCGTCGACCCGCGCACCCGCAAGGTGACGGTCAGCGGCGAGGAAATCGGCCTGACCCCCAAGGAGTTCGACATACTCCAGTGCCTCGCCGCCGATCCGGGCCGGGTCGTGACCCGCCAGGAGATCCTGGAACGCGCCTGGGATGCCCACTGGTACGGGCCCACAAAGGTGCTGGACGTCCATATGGCCGCGTTGCGGCGCAAGCTGGGTGTGCCCGGACTGGTCGAGACGGTCTACGGCCGCGGTTTCCGCCTCGGTGAAGTCGGCTGACGCGCCGTGACCCGCCGCATCGCGCTCAGCGTCCTCGCCTTGATCACCGCGGTCCTGGTGCTGGCGGTGGTACCGCTCGGGCTGATCATGACGCAGCGCGAGCAGACCTCGTTCCGGGACGACTCGGCCGCGAGGGCGCGGTCCATCGCGTCCGCGGCCGAGGAGTATCTGTCCGACCGCAAGCGGGACGCAGCGGCGCGGCACCTCGTCCAGGAGGCCCACGGCAGAGGCGACTGCGCGGCCGTCTACGACAGGGCGGGCCATGTGGTGCTGTCCACCGCCTGTTCCGATGTGGCCGGGGACGATTCCGCGCGGCTGGTCGCCTCCGTGCTCGCCGATCCCGGCACCCGGGTCCGCCAGGACGACCAGTGGCTGACCACCTCCGTGCCGATCGGTGACGCCTCGGATGCCGTCGGGGTCGCGGTCCTGAGCCGGTCCGTCGATCCGCTGCAGGACCGGATCCTGGCGATGTGGGGCTGGCTCGCGTTGATCGGCGTCGGCGGTCTCGGTGCTGCCGTGCTGGTGGCGGTACTGCTGGCCCGCTGGGTCGGCCGTCCGCTGCGGGTGCTGGACGAGGCGGCGCAGCAGCTGGGGGAGGGGGCGCTGGACGTGCGGGCGCCGGCCGGGGCGGGACCGCAGGAGGTACGCCGCCTCGCGGCGACGTTCAACACGATGGCCGCGCGTACCGAGGCCCTGGTGCACGGTCATCGTGCCGTGGTCGCCGACGTGTCGCACCAGCTGCGCACTCCGCTGGCGGCGCTCCGGCTGCGGTTGGATCTGCTCGCCGCCGACGCCGAAGGGGACACCGCGGCGGAACTGGCCGATGCGCAGGGTGAGATCGCTCGGCTGTCCCGGCTGGTGGACGGTCTGCTGGCGGTGGCCCGTGCCGAGCACGCGGTGCCGCGACCGGGGCCGGTCAGGGTGGACCGTCTCGTGGCCGAACGGGTCGCGGCCTGGGAGCCCGTCGCACACACGGGCCGTGTTCGGCTCACCGCCGAATGCCGCCCTGGACTCACCGCCTTCCTCGGCGAGGGCGATCTGGAGCAGGTGCTCGACAACCTGATCGCCAACTCCCTGGACGCAGTCCAGCAGGGCGGCCGGGTGCTGATCACCGGCAGGCGGCAGGGCGGAACCGTTCGGCTGCGGGTCGTCGACAACGGCCCCGGGATGAGCCGGGCGGCGCGGGAGACATCGTTCCGTAGGTTCGGCAACCCCGAGGCGAGCGGTGCCGGGCTGGGCCTGGCCATCGTCCACCGGCTGGTCACCGCCAACGGCGGCACCGCCGACCTGCTGGATTCACCCGGTGGCGGGCTGACCGTGGCGTTGTCGCTGCCCGCGTCCCGGCGCGGACGCGACCGCGACGGGAAGCCCGGCTCCGGCGATACGCGGGCGAGCGACCCCTGAGTCCCTGAGGGACCATGTCGGCCGCGGGCTGCCACAGGCTCGTCATGGAGACAGCGCGGACTTGCCCAGGCGTGTCCGCCGACCCGTCCGTAAGGCCAGACTCGCCGCCCAGACCAGCACGTTTGCTGATCTTTGCGGGTTCTGAAGGATTCCTGAACCGGATCCCGACACATGCCTGCGCAGGCTGGTGGACGGATACCCACAGGTGTGGCCGCGCGGTGTCGGGCGCTTTACGACGGCACGCCGAGGGCCGAGGAGGAACCATGTCCCACCCCGACCACCCCACGTCGGCCGCCGGCCGGCGCCGTGACCGCGGCCTGCGCCGGGTCGGAAGCACCACTCGCTGGGTGGCCGCCGCTGCCGCGGCCGGCTCCGTGGCGCTCGCCACCGGATACGCCCACGCCCTGCCCGGGAAGTCCTCGTCCGCGCCCGGGAACATCTCCCGGCCGTCCGGTCTCACGCCCGCACCCATGTCGAGCACGCCCTCCGTGCCCCGGACCGCTTCGCACTCGGCGGCCCCGTCCAGGACCGCCGCACCACGTTCCCGCACGGCGCCGCACATGACCGTTCCGCGGCGACCGGCAACTCCCACCGCGCCCCCCGCCACACATTCGGCGACACATTCGGCAGCCTCCGCACCCACCGCGACGAAGCCTCCGGCCGCGACTCCACAGCCGTCGCACACCACGTCGGGTGCGTCATGACGTCCGCCGCCACACATCCGGCGTCGGTCTCCTTCCCCGCGCTGGGCACCACCGCCTCGCTGCTCGTCGCCGACCCCGGCGCCATGGCCGTGGCACGGCACGTGCTCGACGCCGAACTCGCCGCAGTCGACGCTGCGTGCAGCCGTTTCCGGCCCGACTCGGAACTGTCCCGTGCCAACGCCTCGGCGGGAGCCTCCGTCCATGTGAGCGCTCTGTTCGCCGAGGCACTGGACGTGGCGCTGCACGCGGCAGAGGTGACCGAGGGTGTCGTGGACCCCACTGTCGGAACCGCCGTGAGCGCGCTCGGCTACGACGTCACGTTCGCCGCGCTGCGCCCGCAGGACCTGGGCCCCGTACGTCCCGCCGGACCCTCCGCGGGCCGGCAGGCGGTGGAATGGGACCGGGCCGCCCGGCGGCTGCGGCTGCCCGCGGGCATCGCGCTCGACCTGGGCGCGACCGCCAAGGCCCTCGCCGCCGACCGGGCCGCCCACCGGGCCGCCGACGCGACGGGCTGTGGCGTCCTGGTCAACCTCGGCGGGGACCTCTCCGTCGCGGGCCAGGCGCCGTCGGGAGGCTGGCGGATCGCCATCGCCGACGACCATGCTGCGCCCGACTCCGCGGCCGCGCCCACGGTGAGCATCACCGAGGGTGGACTCGCCACCTCCGGCACCACCGTGCGGACCTGGCGCCGCGGGGGACGGCGACTGCACCACATCGTCGATCCCGCCACCGGCGACATCCCCCTCCCGGTCTGGCAGACCGTCAGCGTCGCCGCCATCAGTTGCGTGGCTGCCAACACCGCCAGTACCGAGGCCGTCGTCCTCGGCGAACGCGCCCTCTGCAGACTGCGCCGGGCGGGGCTGCCCGCGCGGCTGGTACGCGTGGACGGGACCGTCGAGCGGGTCTGCGGCTGGCCCGAGGACACCGTCGGAGGCACCCGGTGACCGGACTCGTCCCCCTGGCCGCAGTCGGCCCCAGCCCGCTCTGGTACGCGACCCGGGCCGGTGGCACCGTCGCCCTGGTGCTGCTCACCGCGACCGTCGCGCTCGGTATCGGCGTGGGCGGCCGGTACACACCGCGGCGACTCGCCCGCTTCGAGGTGAGCGCGCTGCACCGCAACCTGTCGGTGCTGACGCTGGTCTTCCTGGCCCTGCACATCGTCACCGCGATCCTCGACACCTTCGTCCACCTGGGCTGGCTGGTGACGCTGGTGCCGTTCACCGCCTCGTACCGGCCGCTCTGGCTGGGACTGGGCACGGTCGCGTTCGACCTGCTGCTCGCGGTCGCGGCCACCAGCGCGGTACGGCTGCGCCTGGGGCAGCGGCGGTGGAAGGCCGTGCACTGGCTGGCCTACGCGGCCTGGCCGGTGACGCTCTTCCACGCCGCCGGGACCGGCACCGACACCCGGCTCACACTGCAACTCGCCTTGTACGCCGCCTGCGTCGCCCTCGTCGTCGCGGCCGTCTGGTGGCGCTTGTACCGGGCGGGCCCGGGCCGGGTCGCGGTGCGGCTCTGGGCGGGGATCACGGCGGCTGCGCTGCCCGTGGTGCTGGTCGCGTTCATGAACTCCGGGCCATTGCAACCGGGCTGGTCGCACCGCGCGGGAGGCGCCACAGCCGCGAGCACGGGGACGGACACGGGCACGGGCACCGGCCACTCGGGACCCGCGCCGACCGATGACGAGGAAGGGTCCGAATGACCGACGCGACAACCGACGGACGGGCGACCCTGCCGGTCGGCGGCGGGCGTGACGGCATGCTGGGACCGTACGGCTCCCGGCTGCTGCACGGCTGGCACGCCACCGGCGGCGCAGCCGACCTGGACGAGCACCTCCGCCGGTACGGTCCACCGCCCTTCCCCCGCTCCACCGATGCGGCCGCACGACTCGTGCGCGCGGTGGAGGACGCCGGGCTGACCGGCAGGGGCGGCGCCGCCTTCCCCACCGGCCGCAAACTGCGCACCGTCGCCGCCGGGCGGGGCACCGCCGTGGTCGTAGCCAACGGTATGGAGAGCGAACCGGCCAGCCGCAAGGACGAGACCCTACTGAGCCTCGCCCCGCACCTGGTACTGGACGGCGCTGCGCTGGCCGCCGCCGCGGTCGGCGCCGACGTGGCGCACCTGTGCATACCGCGCACCAGGCAGGACCAGGCACACGCTCTTCGTGAAGCCGTCGAGAAACGTCGGAGGCCGGGCCTCGACCCGGTGCCGGTCCTGGTGCACGAACTGCCCCACCACTACGTCTCCAGCGAGGAGACGTCGCTGGTGCGGTGGCTGAACGGCGGCGACGCCCGCCCGATGGCGACCCCGCCTCGCCCCTTCGAGAAGGGAGTCGGCCGGCGTCCCACCCTGATCGACAACGTCGAGACCCTCGCCCACCTCGCACTGATCGCACGCTACGGTCCCGGCTGGTTCCGCAGCGCCGGGCGCCCCGATGCCGCGGGCACCACGCTGGTGACCCTCTCCGGTGCGCTGCGCACACCCGGCGTCTACGAAGTACCCATGGGCCGCCCGCTCGGTGAGGTGCTGGACGTCGCCGGGGGAGCAGCGGAACCGCTCGGGTCCGTCCTGCTGGGTGGCTTCTTCGGCAGTTGGCTGCCGGTGGGGCAGGCGCTGCGTGTCCCGTTCGCCAAACAGGACCTGGCCTCCCTCGGCGCGGGACCCGGTGCCGGAGTGATCGTGGCGCTTCCCGGCCGCGCCTGCGGTCTGGCCGAGGCGGCCAGAGTCCTCGGCTATCTCGCGGCGCAGAGCGCAGGCCAGTGCGGGCCGTGCCGGCTCGGGCTGCCGGCCGTCGCCGCGGACTTCGCGGACCTCGCCTGGGGCCGTCCCACCCAGGAGCTGACACAGCGCCTGGAGGGCCGTGTGGGACTGCTCGCCGGGCGCGGCGCCTGCCGACACCCTGACGGCGCGTCACGCTTCGCGGCGACCGCCTTGCGGGTCTTCGCCGACGACGTACGGCACCACCTGAGCCTCGGCCCGTGTGCCGCGGCAGGACACGAGCCCGTACTACCGGTTCCGGAGACACCGGCACCCGCCGACCGGGAATGGAGGTGATGGGCATGGCCGCTGCACACTCCCTCGGAATCGACCGCGTCGCATGCGACGGCTACGGCCTCTGCGCCGAACTCCTGCCGGAACTAGTCGAGTTGGACGAGTGGGGCTACCCGATCGTGGGATCGGCCCCTCTTACGGGTGAAGCTCTCGGGCACGCGCGGCGTGCGGTGACTGCGTGCCCGGCGCTGGCACTGCGCCTGGACCGGACACCGGAGCGTGCACCGGACCGGCAGCCGGCCCAGCGGTCGTGAACGAGTTCTTAACCCCACGTCAGACATACTTCTGCCGCCACGGCGCAGGTCGCGGGAGCGGGCAGGACAGCACTGGCGTCCGGGCTGGGCGGGGCCTGATCATCAGGAGGACGGACGAGTGACCTTGATCGACGGCAGGACACCCGCGGACGCATCGTTCGAGCCCCCCGGCGAGATGTCCGGTGGCCCGGAGGGGAACGAGCGGCTGACCGCTGCCACCGGTGCTGTGCTGCTGGTCCTGTTCGCCGTCGAGGGCGTCACCATCCTCTTCCTCGGGCAACTCCTCACCCTGCACTTCTTCATCGGTCTGCTGCTGACCGGCCCGGTCTGCCTCAAGATCGGATCGACCGGCTACCGGTTCTACCGCTACTACACCGGATCGCCCGCATACCACCGCAAAGGGCCACCCGCACCACTGTTGCGCGTGCTCGGCCCGCTGGTGCTCGCCACGAGTGTCGCGGTCCTCGGTACGGGAGTGACGCTGGCCCTGCTCGGACCCGGCACCGGCCCCGTTCCGGTGCTCCTGCTGCACAAAGCCAGCTTCGTCGGCTGGATCGCCGTGATGACCGTGCACGTGCTCGCCTACGTCTGGCGCCTGCCAGGTCTCATCAGCGCCGACCTGCGCAGCCGTCCTGCGCGTCACGGGATCGTCGCCCCAGGGCGCGCCGGACGCTGGTCGCTGCTGGCGGTCGCGCTCGGCGCCGGGCTGGTCGTCGCACTCGCCGGGATTCACCTGGTCTCCGCCTGGAGCAGATAGCGCGCGCCGGCACCTTTCCCAGAGCCGGGTCCTTGACCATGCCGACCATGGCGATGGGTTGCTCACTTCTCCCGACGACGCCGCCGTGTCACACATCAAACGATCAGGCCGTTCTCCGCAACGCGCAAAGAAGCCGGGCATACGGTCAGTACGGTCAGTACGAGAACATTGTTCAGGCTTGCATTGCGCCGCACCATAAGCTGCGGCTGATCCACGAAGAGCAGGGGAGCGCGGGGCGAGAGGCCCCGATTCGATTTGGGCTTCGGTTCTCGGATCTCTCCGAAACCGCTGCGTTGCACCGAAGGCCGGGTCTTCAGCAGTTCGGTCCTGCCGACGAGAGGAACGGAGCCGACAGGCCCACCGGCGGGAGCACTTGAGGACGCGCGCCAACGCGACGAAGCGCTCGGGCCTGCGTATGGAGCGGCGATGCGCGCACACCGCTCTCCAGTGATACCGCGCCGGCGTGACAGCTTCCTCCATCAGCGCGCTTTTTGTCGCAATGATTCCGACGGTCGGCGCGGACAGCGGGCAAAGTGGTGCTTTTCACATGGAGATCTCACTGTCGACCCAATCTTCACGCGAAAGTCGCTGCGTGAACTCAGGATTCAGAGGACATTCAGAGGCTGCCCACGGAACCGGCCGCTTTTGCTTCGCAAAGGGGACATTCCGTGGCATTCTCTTTGTGTTCGACTTCCCGAAGGCGCCGATCCGCCGTCCCGATTCGTGTAGCGTCAGCCGCCATCAGCGCGCCGCCTCTTCGGGAAGGGGAAATCATCCGCAGGCGGCTCGCTCTCGGGAGCATTGGAGTTATCCCCTGCATGAGCGCACTTCGAGTGCGGCGGCGGCCCGACCGGCCGACCCGCCCGTGCGTTCCGCGGGCGTGTCGATGTGAGGAGCTCACCACATGCTGAGGGACAAGGCGTCGGCCAGGCGCAGTCCTGCCGTCGTCGGGTGCGCCAGGTGGCTGGTCGTGGCCGTGACGGTGGTCGGCGTCTCCGCGCTCCTGGCTCCCGAGGCTGTCGCTGCCGCGCCGCCGATACCGGGATCACCGTTGGACGCGTACCGCGAGCACGTGCCGTACGACACGGGCGTGCACAAGATCGCACGGCTGGCCGCGCTCATCGCCTACGTGCTGATGGTCTCGACGGTCGTCCTGGGGGTGATGCTGAGACTGCGGTTCATGCAGCGCGCCGTCAACAGGGCCACGTTCTACGGCGCCCACATGACACTGGCTCTCTCAGCGATGATCTTCGGGGGCATCCACGGTCTGACATTCCTCTACCAGCCGATCTGGCGGATCGGCTGGGCGCAGCTGACGCTGCCTTTCCTGGGCGGCCTCCAGCGCGTTCCTGTGGGAATGGGCATCCTGGGGACGGAGTTGGCGATCGCCGTGGCCTGCTCGGTGTGGCTGCAGAACCGCCTGGGCTACCACCGCTGGCTGCGGATCCATCAGTTCGCCTACGTGTCCTTCACGCTGATCTGGCTGCACATCTTTCTGGTCCACCCGGAACCGCGCCACCTGAACCTGGTCGCGGTCGGCGTGGCGGCGGGTGCCGGCACGGTGCTGATGGCCTTCCTCATCCGCCTCCTTCCCTCGCGCTCCAGGCTGCGCCAGCGAGCCTTCCCGAGCGGGGCCGGAGCCGCCAGGTGAACCACCCTCATACCGGGCACCGGGCGGAACACTTCCACCCCACGGCACCGGGACACCGGCCCGGGGTCGTACCGTTCGTTCCCCAGCAGGCCCAGCCCGGCGTCGTGAACCCGGCGCGGTCTGCACCTGCCGAACTCCCGGTCGCCGCCCCGGTTCCGGCCGAGTCGTTCGATCTGCCGCGCCCCGTGCTGGTCCCGGAGGACGAGCCCGTCCGGGTCAGCGTGGACAACAACCGCTGTCACATCTACGGGATATGCCAGCAGGAGGCACCCGAGGTCTTCCGGATCTCCGGGGGCGGCTCGCTGCACTACACGCGTGCCGTTCCGGAGGAGTTCGCGGCCAAAGCGCGTCAGGCTGTGCGCTGCTGCCCCATGCAGGCGATCAAGATCGAGGGAGGGCGTACCCGCGCCTCCGGTTCCGTCGGCGAAAGGCTTCCCGGACGTCCCCTGCGCAGTGGTGCGTCGACGCGCGCAAGCCGCAAGCGCATCGTCGTCGCCGGCGCGGGACTGGCCGGCCTGAGCGCGGCCAGCCGGCTCAGAGAACGCGGCTTCGACGGAGAACTCGTCATCGTGGGCGAGGAAGCACACCGCCCCTACAGCCGCCCGCCCCTGTCCAAGCAGTTCCTCTCCGGCGAACTGGAGGCGGAGCAGATGACGTTCAGGGCGGAGGAGGCGCTGGACGCCCACTGGCTGCTGGACACCAGACTGGTCGGCCTCGACCTCTACGGGTCGGCCCTGCACCTGCGGGGCGGCGAGCGGCTTCCCTTCGAAGGTCTGGTCGTGGCCACCGGGGTGGACGCCAAGCGCCTTCCCGAAGCCCCGCTCTTCAGCGATCGCGTCCGCACGATCCGCACCCTGGAGGACGCCACCGCGGTACGTCGGGCGATGAATGCCGCGCACGCCCGCCACGTGGTGATCCTGGGCGGCGGATTCGTCGGCTGCGAACTGGCCTGCACACTGCGGGACCGCGGCCTGGACGTCACCCTCGTCGTGCACAGCGCGCCGCTGCTGCGCCGGGTCCTCGGCGAGCGGGTCGGCACCGTGGTCGGTGACATCCAGGGCAGGGCGGGGGTCGACGTACGGCTCGGCAACCGGATCACCGACTGGCAGGACCACGGCGACGGCCTCAGGCTGCGCCTGGACGACGGGGATGTGATCGACGCGGACTTCGTCGTCCTCGGCCTGGGCGGTGAACCGCGCACGGAATGGCTGCGCGACAGCGGGCTGGACGTCTCCGACGGAGTGCTGTGCGCTCCTACCTGTCACGCGATCGACCGCTGGGGCCGGCCGACTCCGCATGTTGTCGCCGCGGGTGACGTGGCCCGCTGGCCCAATCTGCGCTTCGACGCCGTACCGCGCCGGACCGAACACCTCATCCACGCCGTGGAGATGGGCCAGCACGCCGCCGACGCGCTGTTGCGCGGCCCGGACCGCGCCGCACGTTTCGCGCCGGTTCCGCGCTTCTGGTCCGAGCAGCACGGCACCCGCATCCAGGCCGTGGGAGTCCCCGCTCTCGGAACCGAGGTGGAGATCACCGAGGGGTCGCTGCGCTCTGAGCGTTTCGTGGCCCGCTACACCCGTGAGACCGCCCACGGCCCGCAGATCGTGGCAGCCGTTGCTTTCGACATGCCCTTGGAACTTCTCGAATACCGCGACCAGATCGGCCGGTCCCGTCCGCGCTCGCGGGCCCTGAACGGAAGGAGTTGACGATGAGCCGTGGCGGACGTGCACGTGGCCGCCGCTCCGGGCGTCCACCGTCCGGTGGACTGCTGCCCTGGGCGCTGAGCCTGCCCGCCCGACTGCATCTGCGCTGGCTGGTGATCCTCGTCGTGACCGCGGCGGTGATGGGCGCCTACGCACGAGTGCTGGTCACCGCCGCGCCGATGCCGCCGAGCAAGGCGCCGGCCGCACCGGCGGCCGGGGGAGACGGCACCGGCTCCGACGCTCTGAGGGGCTCAACCCGGAAGTAGCAGCCTGCGTACGACGAGCGCGCTCCTCCGAGGGCGCAGCCTATGCCTGCGTCGCCGAAACCGACTGCTGCGAGTTGAATGGCATCGAGTTGGGGGGAAGCACGCTCCGCAGTGCTCCCGCCAGGTTCCTCTGCGCAGGTGGGTGGCGATATGGGGAGGCCGTCGGGCGAAGCCTGAGCACAGGGACGCGCGTACCGCACCTCCCTCACGTGTGACACCGCGGGCGGGCGAACGGCAGCCTCGGTCCGCGACAAACGATGACCAGTCGTGGCGACCATGGGACGTTGCAGCGGAGCCATGGGAAGCGAGCGCCGGCCGGAAGGGCATCGATGCGGGAGCAGACGGAGGAGGGTGTCGTCTGCCGCTCGCGTGGCGCGGATGTGGCAGCGCTCGCTCGTGAGGCGGCAGGCGAGATCGTCGCCCTGGATGTGCGGCCCGAGGAGTACGCGGTCGGCCACATCCCGGGCGCTATCTTCATCCCGGTCGAGGAGCTCGCCGACCGCATCGCCGAGTTGCCGGAGGAGGTGGAGGTGGTGGCGTACAGCCAGGAAAAGTCTCTTGATCGAACTTGACCAGGGAGGCTACCGGGTCGCGGGGCGTGCAGAGAGTGGCTCCGAGGATTCGTGCGGCGGCGGGGTGCCGTTCCGGCAGACGACCCAGCCGCTGCCCCCCGGGCAGCACTCCTGCGCTCTACACCGACGGACTGGTCGAAAGCCCGGCACCGACATCAAGGCCCAGATCGACGTCCTCGCTCACGCTCTCGGCGTCGCGCTGAAAGGCGCTCCCGTTGATCCGGAGAGTCTTGATCAATCGGCGTACCGGCAGATCAGAACCCTGATTCCCGGCATGGCCGCGCATGACGACGACGTGACGCTGCTCCTGGTCGGGCTGCCCAGGTCCGACGAGAAGGGCTCCTGCGTCTGAGCGCAACGACACGCGAATGGGGCCGTCATGATCGGAACGGGCGGTATCCCCGGGCGGGGCGGCAATTCACGGAGCGCCAACAATTGAGTTCGGGGACCTTGAATTCCCCCGGCGGCCCCGCAGCACCTTGCGGGCTGGAGCGGCTGACCGTCCCGTGACGGCCTGCCCGGTGAGCGCCTGGGCGGTCTGCCGGATCTGCCCGCGCCGGCACTGGCTCAGGTCAGCATGGTTCCGAAGGAGGTAGGGGTTCCGCGCTCGCCGAGGGAAGGGTGATCCGCCGGCGACTTGCGGCGTGAGTTCGAGAACGATGTGGTGAGAAGGGCGCGGTAGGTGTGAGCGGAGAGCCTTGGAGAGATCTGATTGCCCGTCGGGAAACTCGGCATCGGGTCAGCGTCAGTCCGGCCAAGGCTGACTGCGACTGGCGAAACTTGCACTTCGAGGTGGCGTGGAGCGGGTGGCGCCAAGGAGGATTGCTCGTGCGGTCTGAGTGATCAGGGCGGGGTGTGTTTCACCTCGCCCGGCTGTCTGTGTGCCGGGCTGAAAGGCCCCAGCTCAGCGCACTCGACCCCGCGCCTTCAGCGGCACCGGCGGCAACTCCGGCGCAGGCAACGGCTCCCCGTCGTACCCCTTCACCTCGCCGAACCTCGACCCGCTCATCCAGTCCGTGCGGGCCTGCTCGATCTCCTCCTGAGTGCGCGCGACGAAGTTCCACCACATGATCAGCTCCTCGGCGAACGGTTCGCCGCCCAGCAGCATGATCCCGGCGTCCGACTCGGCGCGCAGCGGAAGTTCGGTGCGGCCGCAGCCGAGGTAGAGCAGCGAGCCGGGCAGTACCGGCACGCCGTCCACGTGCACCTCGCCGGACATGGCCAGCACGCCGTACTCGAAGTCCGGTACGAGGGGCAGACGGAGGTCGGCGCCCCGGCTGAGGGCGAGGTCGGCGCCGACGATCGGGGTGAACGTCGTACCGGGGGAGGACGATCCGTCGAGGTCGCCGAGGATCACGGTCGCGGTCAGGCCGGGCGAGGTGACCGTGGGCAGTTCGGAGTGGTACTCGAACCTGGGGTCGGTGTGGCGGTGCTCGTCCGGGAGCGCGACCCACAGCTGGGCGCCGTGCAGGAAGCGGGCGTGCGACTTGGGGCTCTCCTCGGAGTGGCTGATGGCCCGGCCCGAGGTCATCAGGCCCAGCTGCTTGGGCCGGATCGTCTGGAGGCTGCCGGTGGAGTCCCGGTGCAGCACCTCGCCCTCGTGCAGCCAGCTGACCGTCTGCAACCCGAGGTGCGGATGCGGCGGGACCTGCATGCCGGGCTCGTCGGCGATGTCGTCGGGGCCGTAGTGGTCGACGAAGGCCCACGCGCCGATCATGCGCCGGCCGAGGTTCGGCAGCAGTCGGCGGACCTCGGTCGACTCCCCGAGTTTCACCACGCGGGGGCTCAGCAGCTCGCGGACGGGTTCGGCGACGACGAATCCGCGGCCGCCGCACACGCTCGGTACGGGAGCGCGGTCAAGGTTGCTCATGCCGCCCAACTTAGCGTCAGGTCGTCTTCGTTGCCGAGCGTGTGGACGGGTGAGGCGCGAGGGGTGCACGGGGCCGGAGAAATCCGGACCCACTTGGGTAAGTCAATCAACTGACTTGCAGTCAGGACTCGCCCGCACCGGGGCGTAGTTCACCGGACTACGGCGTCGGGGAGGCCGGGGTCGGCACGGCCGTGGACGGGCGGACGGGGCTGGGGACCGGGGAGGGGGTGCCGATCGTCGGCCGGGGGGAGCGGGCCGGCTCGGTCGGGTGGGTCGGGCGGCCACGGACCGTGAAGAACACCAGGGCGGCCACCGCGGCCAGGGCCAGCAGACCCACCGCGGCCCGGCGCACGAGCACCCGGCGGGGGCGGACCGCCCCGGTCGGCGGGCGCAGCGGCCGCAGGTCGGCCGGGCCGACGGAGTGTGCCCGGGCGGCGAGGGCGGCCCGCAGCCGCTCCTCGACCGGCGTCGGCGCGGTCCCGGTGCCGGACTCGTTCATCGCAGACCCTCCAGACGTCGGCCGAGGGCATCCAGCGCCCTGCTGGCGGTGGACTTGACGGCGCCGCGCGACAGACCGAGCGTCGCCGCGATCTCGGCCTCTGACAGGTGCGACCAGTAGCGCAGGACCAGTACCTCACGCTGACGCGGGGTCAGTGTCCGCAGGGCCGCCAGCACCTCACGGTGGTCCTCGTGGAGCAGGACGTCCTCCTCCGGTGCGGGGGCGTGCTGCTCCGGTTCGGGGGTGTGCGCCCGTACGGTCCTGCGCCGCCGCAGCACCGAGCGGGCCGCGTTGACGACACTGGTCCGCAGGTACGCCTCCGGGTCGTCCAGCGAGCCGAGCCGGTGACCGTGGCGGCGGAACAGTGCCGTGAAGGCGTCCTGTACGACGTCCTCGGCCGTCGGCAGGTCGTCCACCAGCAGCACCGCCAGGCGCACCAGGGACAGCCGGCGGTGGTGGTACAACTCCTCGATGCCGGGACGGCGTTCGGGGACGACCGCGCCCCGGGCCGCGGTGCCGTCACCGGCGTCGCGGGGTGCGGGGGCCGCGGTCGCACCGGCGCGTACGCGCGTGAGGACGCGGGCCCGCAGCGCATGCCTGAACCTGCGCCAGGCCGGTGCGGACTCCGGAGTACCGGCCCGGTCCCAGGGCAGGGCCGCCGCCGGTGGTGTCGCTGTCGTCATGGATCTCCCGACCGGGTGTGCGGGGAGCCGCACCGGGCGCCTCCCCGCACACCGGCATGCCTCAGTGGTGCTGCGGAACCGGCGAGGGCGTCGCGTACCCGGTCACGGGGACCGGGCTCGGCGACGCAGACCCGTGGCCGTGGCCGTGGGTGGGGCGCGGTACCGGCACCGGGGCCGGAGCTGCCGTGGACGGGACCGGTGAGGGAGTGGCCGGCACGGGCTGCGGCGTCCCCGGGTGCGTGGGGGACGGCACCGGAGTGGGAGTGCCTGTGTGGGGGACGGACGGCACCGGAGTCGGAGTGCCTGTGTGGGGGGCCGACGGCACCGGCGTCGGCGTCGCCGTACGGACCGGGGACGGCACGGGCGACGGCGTGGCATGGGCGCTGCTCTGGACCGCCTGGGCAGTCACGGTGCCGCCTACGGCCAGGGCCGCGCCCACGGCGGAGACCCCCAGGACGGTACGCAGCCTGCGGATGCGGCGAGGGCGGGGGACACGGTGTGCGGACATGTGTTCCTTCGGTTGCTCGGGTCGCTCGGACATCGGTCGAAGTGGAGGCCTCCACCCCGACAGACGTCCGGCCCCGCGCGAGGTTGCAGGCGACGGCCGACCAATTTTCCGCACATGTGGTCGGCCGCCGCTCAGCAGCGCGGCGGCATCGGCCCAGCCGCAGCAGCCGGCTGCTTCAGCTCAGCTTCTTCAGCAGCTCCTCGGCGACCGGTGCGGAGGAGGCCGGGTTCTGACCGGTGACCAGGTTGCGGTCGACGACCAGGTGGGGCGCCCACGGCTCGGCCACCTGGACCTCGACACCCGCCTCGGTCAGCCGGTCCTGGAGCAGCCACCTGGCCCGGTCGGCGAGCCCGCCCTGCGTCTCCTCCTCATTGGTGAAGGCAGCCACCCGGTAGCCGGCGAAGGCGTTCGAGCCGTCCGCCCGCACCGCCGCGAGCAGCGCGGCCGGACCGTGGCAGACCACCGCCAGCGGCTTGCCCGAGTCGAGGGTCGCGGTCAGCAGGCGGCCCGAGTCGGCGTCCACGGCCAGATCCTCCATGGGCCCGTGCCCGCCGGGGTAGAACACGGCGGCGAAGTCGTCGAGGTCGACTTCCGCCAGCTTCACCGGTTCCCGCAGCTCGGTCATCTCCTCCAGGGCGCGCGCCGTCCTGTCGGCCCCCTCCTGACCGCCGTTGAACTCGGGCGCGAGGCTCGCCCGGTCGACCGCGGGCACCACACCGCCCGGCGTGGCGACGACGACCTCGTGGCCTGCGGCCTTGAGGGCGCGGTACGGGACCACGGCCTCCTCGGCCCAGAAGCCGGTCGGGTGCCGGGTGCCGTCGGCGAGCGTCCAGTGGGTGGCGCCGGTCAGTACGAAAAGGATCTTCGACATGGGTCTTCTGCTCCCTGAACATTGCGCTTGTGGAACGTGCGCTCGTGTCGCAAACGTAGGCGACACCACTCATAGGCAACCAATGAAGCGGCGAATGGCAGACATAGGATCCCCTATGGGTCGCGCGGAGCGCGGTCCGGTGAATACTCGGCCCCGTGGACATCCCTGCTCTCGACCTGAACCTGCTGCGCACCTTCCTCGCGGTCTACCGCTCCGGCTCCTTCACCGGCGCCGCCCGCCTGCTGGGCCTGTCGCAGCCGACGGTGACGACGCAGATGCGCACGCTGGAACGGCAGACCGGCCGGGAACTGTTCGAACGGCTGCCGCGCGGGGTGGCGCCGACGCAGGTGGCCGAGGAACTGGCCGCCCGGATCGCCGCTCCCCTGGACGAGCTGGCCGCCGTCGCCGGTCCCGAGCCGCGCGAGGGGGTGCGTCCGGAGCCCGTTCACCTCGCCGGGCCCGCCGAGTTCCTCTGCACGACCGTCCTGCCCGCCCTGGCCCCGCTCGTCGCCGAGGGCGTACGGCTGCGGGTGGCCACCGGCCTGACCGATCCGCTGCTGGACGAGCTGCGCGCGGGCCGCCACGACCTGGTGATCGCCACCGCCCGCCCGCGCGGCCGCACGCTCCACGCCGTGCCGCTGGCCGACGAGGAGTTCGTCCTGGTCGCCGCGCCCGTCTGGGCCGAGCGGCTGAGGGACCGGCTGCCCGTCGAAGGGCCGGCCGCCCTGCACTCCGTACCCCTGATCACCTACGCCGAGGACCTGCCGATCGCCCGCCGTTACTGGCGGCACGTCTTCGGCCGGCGTCTGTCCTGCTCCGCCGCCGTGACCGTGCCCGATCTGCGCGGGGTGCTGGCGGTGGTGGTCGCGGGCGCGGGGTTCAGCGTGCTGCCCCGCTATCTGTGCGCGGACGGGCTGGCGTCGGGCGCGCTCCTGGAACTGCTGGAGCCGGAGGACCCGCCGATCAACACGGGCTTCCTCGTCCAGCGCCCAGGTGCCTCGGACAACCCCGACGTGGTCCGCGTCCGCGAACTGCTGCTGCGGTCGGGGCGGACCTGGTAGCTCACTCGCCGGGACCGGACAGCCACTCCGGTGCCGGCACCGACCAGATCTCCTCGTCGTGCCGCATTCCCCGGTACAGGTAACTCTCCCTGAGGACAGCGTCCTTGTGCATGCGGAGTCGCCGTGCGACCGCGATGCTGGGCGCGTTCTCCGGCGACACCCACCACTCGACGCGGCGGATGCCCCGCTCCCGGGTCGCCCAGTCGACCAGCACCCGGGCCGCCCGGGTCACCAGACCCCGGCCCACCGCCGCCGGCTCCAACCGGCGGCCCGCCTCGGCGGTGCCCCGCGGCACGTCCATCCGGCGCAGGATCACCGCCCCGACGAGCGTGCCGCCGTACCGGATCCCGCAGAGACCCCCGGCGTCGGCCGCCTCCTTCTCGGCGTACGCCTACAGGAACGCCCGGCTGGACGCCACATCCGTGACCACGTCCGGCAGCCCGTTGAACCGCCCGACGAACTCCCGCCCCCGGTCCACGTGCGCAAGGAACTCCCCGGCCTGCCAAGGCCCGAGAGGACTCAACTCGGCACCGTCGTCACCGAGAGGGATCGCGTACATGGTCACCTTCGAGCGAGAGGCTGGGACATCTGCCACGCCAGCCTGCGGCCGGCTCCCTCCCCGATCTCCACGAGGACCTCGTCCAACTCCAGAAACCACTCCCAGCCCTCCCGCCCGTCGACTCCGGCCAGCCGGCCCACGATCAGGTCCTCCAGCTCCGGTACGCGTTTGTCCTTCCACACCTTGTCGGCGAGGTTCACGAGGAGGTCCTCCATGCCGATCCCGGCCGCGGTCCAGGAGGCGTGCGTGCCGGCGAACCGGGCCAGTCCGGGCTCCACACCGTGCTTCACCAGCAGTCCCCGCCCGGCCTCCTCGTGCCGTGCGCCCGGGCCGGACAACTCGGCCACGTGCACGGCCTTGCCGATGTCGTGCGTCGCGGCGCCGAAGAGCACGGCCTCCGCGTCGAACTCCAGCCCGGGACAGTGCCGTTGCATCCAGTCCACGAGCTGTGCCGCCACGTCGTGCACCGCCCGAAGGTGGGCCACCAGACGCGGTGGGGCGTCAACTCGCGCCAATAGAGCGGCGGCCCGCTCGGGAAGCGGCCGCAGCGGTGGGTCGACGGTGTCGTCCATCGCGATCGACGCTGTGCTCTTGGCTGTCACCGTGTCAGAGTAGGCGCCGTCGGGCGTGACGGTCTGTGTACGGAGGGCGGTCGTGGGCGCGGTGCACACAGGGTTTCTGCTCGGAACGGGGCTCTTCTGGAGTGTCGCGTACGTGCTGTTGATCCGCACGGGGCTGCGGGAGCGCACGTTCGGGATGCCTGTCGTCGCGTTCGCGACGAACATCAGCTGGGAGTTCATGTTCGCGTTCGTGCGGCCGCCGTCCGGGGTCATGCACGTGATCAACATCGTCTGGTTCTGCTTCGACCTCGCCATCGGCTACACCGTCGTACGCTTCGGGCGGTCCGAATTCCCCTACCTGCCCGCCCGGTTGTTCCTGCCCGCGCTGGCCGTCCTGCTCGCTCTCGCCTACCCGGGCATGAACTACGCGTCCGAGCAGTTCGACGAGGGTGTCGGTGCGATCACCGCGTTCGGCAGCAACCTGGCCATGTCCGGGATGTTCCTGGCGATGCTGGCCGCCCGCCGCGGCAC
Organism: Streptomyces sp. NPDC101165; assembly: GCF_044768135.1. Lineage (NCBI taxonomy): Bacteria > Bacillati > Actinomycetota > Actinomycetes > Kitasatosporales > Streptomycetaceae > Streptomyces > Streptomyces sp. NPDC101165. The sequence goes on from NZ_JBIWPG010000003.1 coordinate 104,809, forward strand.
GCGCGGCCAGTCGGTGGGAATCGCCGTGACCAAGCTGCTGGGCACCGCCTGCGCCTCGCTGTCGATGCTCACCGACCCGGACGGGGACCCGCGCTACGACAACGCCCTGATGTACTACCTCTACCTCGGCTGCCTCGTCCTCGATCTCGCCTATGTCTGTGCGGTGTTCACCGTAGGACGCGTCGAGCGGACCGGTGATGGGGCCGGGGTGCCGGCGCCGAGTGCCGTCCGGCGCTGACGCGCATCGGGAGAGACGGTGAGGAGCGGGAGTGCTTACCGAAGGGTGACAACGTTGTCTCCCGTGGTGCGCCGTCGTCCGCCCGAATGGCGGCTCCCAGTTGACGGGCAGACGATGGTGCCGTGGGGTGCGGCCGCCGCCGGAACGCCGGTGCCGCCGGGAGACGGCGACCCGCCCCGGCCGTGGCGAGCGGCCGGAAGGGAGGACACCGTCATGTTGGAAGTGAAGACGGTAGACAAGCCGGACGAGCGGCGTGACTTTCCCCGGGGCCATCTCGAAGCCGTCCACCTGACCGGGCTCGACTTCGCCGTGGGCACGTTCGAACCGGGCTGGCGCTGGTCCGAGTCCGTGGCGCCGATCGCGGGCACCGAAAGCTGCCAGTTCCCGCACAGCGCCTATGTCGTTCAGGGTCGGCTGCACATCCGCATGGACGACGGCGGTGAGGGTGAGGTGGGCCCCGGCGACGTCTTCATGTGCCCGCCTGGGCACGACGCGTGGGTCGTGGGAGACGAGCAGGTCGTGGTGTACGACTTCGCGGGACCCACGGCGCAGAACTACGCGAAGGCTTCGGGGACCTGACGCGTCCCGCAGGTGCCCCGCGGTGCGCCCGTCACCGCGGGGCACCCGTGTGCCGAGTGCACCCGTGCGTCCAGGCCGCCCCGGTCAGACCGTGACGACGACCTTCCCGCGCGCGTGCTCCTCCTCCAGGTACCGGATGGCCTCGGGCGCCTCGCCCAGCGGGTACGTCCGGTCGATCACCGGGGCGAGCTTCCCGGAGTCGGCCAGCTCGCGCAGCTCCGCCAGCACCGCCTTGCTCGGTGTCGGGCCGATGAGCGGACGCAGCCGCTGACGGACGAACGGGGAGAGCACGAGCCCCTGGAGGATGAGGACGGGAGCCCCGAGGACCTGCCCCGGACTGCCCCCGCTGCCGAGGACGAGCGTCCCGGTGGGCGCGAGGGCACGCCGGAGGCCGGCGATCCCGTGGCCGGCCGCAAGATCGAGGACGACGTCGTACCGCCGCCCGCCGCGTGTGAAGTCCTCCCGCGTGTAGTCGACGACGTGGTCCGCACCCAGCGAGCGGACCAGCTCGGCGTTGCGCGTGCTGCACACGCCGGTCACCTCCGCGCCGAACGCCTTGGCGATCTGCACGGCGAATGTGCCGACCCCGCCGGAGGCCCCGTTGATCAGCACATGCTGGCCCGACCGCAGCCCCGCCACGTCACGCAGACCACGCAGGGCGGTGTTCCCCGCCAGCGGCAGGGTCGCCGCCTGCTCGAAGGTCAGGGTCGCGGGTTTGCGCTCCACCCAGGCGTCCGGGACGCACACGTACTCCGCGAACGTGCCGTCGACCTCGCCGAACACCTCGTCGCCCGGCCGGAGGTCCCGCACGTTCCGGCCGACGGCCGCCACCTCGCCCGCGAAGTCCCGGCCCCGGATCCGGGCCCGGGGCGCGCGCGGTCCGAGCGCCAGCCGGGCCACGTACGGGTCACCGCGCATGAGGTGCCAGTCGTACGCGTTCAACCCGGCGGCCCGCACCCGCACCAGCACCTCGTCGTCACCGGGCACCGGCGTGTCCACGTCCCGCAGTTCCAGTACGTCCGGTGAGCCGTACCGGTCCTGGACCACTGCCTTCATGATCTCCCCCCTCGCTCTGTACCCGCAGGTTAGAGCGAGGTGCGCCGGCCGGGCATCGGGGAAGCGCCGTAGTCCCGGGGAAGGACCGGCGCGGGTGCGTGTAGGGGGCCGGTGTCTCAGCGGGCGTGGGGGACGGCCCCCTCCTCGGCGTACGCGACGGCGTCCGCGTGCCCGAACAGGCCGGGCAGGCCGCCGGTGTGCACGAACACGGTCTTCTCGCCCGGCCGTACGTCGCCGTCCCGCACGGCGGCGGCCAGCCCGGCCAGGGCCCGGCCGGTGTAGGTCGGGTCGAGGATGATCCCCTCGGTGCGGGCGGCGAGCCGGAGCGCCTCCGCCGCCGGACCGGTCAGCGCCGCGTACCCGCTGCCCACCTGGTCCCGGCGCACCCGCAGCCGGTCCGCCACGACCTTCTCCGCGGTGAGCGGGGCCGCGAACTCCTCGACGGCGGCGGCCGGGTCGGCCAGCGCGCCCACGTCGACACCGAGCACCGACTCCGTGCCGAGGGCGGCGACCAGCCCCGCCATCGTGCCGCCCGAGCCGAGCGCGACCACCGCCGTCCGCAGGTCGGGCACCTGCCCGCGCAGCTCCTCGCCGCACCGCACATAGCCGCGTGCGCCCAGCGTGCTGGACCCGCCGAACGGGATCGGCGCGGGACGGGCACCGCCGGCCCGCAGCTCCGCGCACACCTCGGCCGCCGCGGCGTCCAGTCCGGCCCGGTCCACGTCGCCCGCCCAGGCGAGCCGGGCCCCCAACAGGCCGTCCAGGGCTAGGTTCCCGGACCGGGACCGCCCCGGTGAGCCGCGCAGTACGAGGACGGCGTCCAGGCCCAGCCGGGCGGCCGCGGCGGCCGTCAGCCGGGCGTGGTTGCTCTGCGCGGCGCCCGTGGTCACGAGGGTGTCCGCGCCCTCGGCCAGCGCCGCGCCCGCGAGCCACTCCAGCTTGCGGATCTTGTTCCCGCCACCGCCCAGGCCGGTCAGGTCGTCCCGCTTGACCCACAGGTCGTCCGGACCGAGCCCGAGTGCGGCGGCGAGCCGGGGCGCCGGTTCGACGGGAGTCGGGAAGGTGCCGAGCTGCACGGGCTGGTGGCTCATGTCGTACGTCCTCGTCTGCCGGGCGGATGGCGGATGGCGCTTGGGGGGTCAGCCGATGGCGAGCGGCTGCCGAGCCCATGGCGGCCGGTGACGTCCAGTCGATCATGTCCGGCCGTCCCGCGTCACACCGGCAGCAGCCGCCCGATCAGCGCGCCGAGCTGCCGGGCCGTGCGGCACTCGTGCATCTCCACCAGCTCGGCGTAGGCGGGCGCCGCCGAGTCGCCGGTGCCCCACTGGGCGCGCGGCTCGGGGTTCAGCCAGTAGACGCGCCGGGCGCTCCGGGCGAGTTCGCGGACGGCGGGCAGGTTCGGGTCGCTCATGTTGGTGCGGGCGTCGCCGAGGACGAAGACGGTGGTGCGCGGGCCGACCGCGGCGCCGTACCGCTCGGTGAACTCGCCCAGGGCGACGCCGTAGTCGCTGCTGCCGTGCCAGCCGGTGAGCGTGGCCTCCGCGCGGATCCGGGCGCCGAGCCCTTCCGGGTCGGCGCGGCCGTGGTCGAGCAGGCCGGTCACCTCGTCGAGGCGGTTGACGAAGGCGTACACCCGGACCTTGCTGAACTGGTCGTGCAGCGCCTGCACCAGCAGCATCGTGAAGTCCGAGAACCCGGACACCGAGCCCGACACATCGCACAGCAGCACCAGTTCGGGCCTGGCCGGACGGCGGCGGCGCAGCACCGGTCGCATCGGCACGCCGCCCGTGGACAGCGAGGAGCGCAGGGTGCGGCGCAGGTCGATCGTGCCGCGTGCGGCACGGCGGCGGCGCGCGGCCAGCCGGGTCGCGAGCTTGCGTGCCAGCGGCTGAACCGTCCTGCGCAGCTCGGCCAGTTGGTCCCGGCCGGCGTACAGGAAGTCCACGCGGTCGGCGGTCGGGGCGACGGCCCGCCGGGCGATCTCGTCCCGCCCGCGCCGCTCGGCGACCCGGCGCCGCGCCTCCACCGCGACGAGCTGCCGGAACGCCTCGATACGGCGCCGGATCTCGTCGTCCAGCAGCCGGTCCGCGAACCCCGCGCCCCCGTCCCGGCCCCTGATGTCGGCCCGCACCCGGGCCAGCAGGGTCTGCGGGCGGAGCCGGTCGAGGGTCTGGTACGCCGACCAGCCGTCCGACCCCGGCGCGTTCCCGTACCCGCCCATGCCGTCCACCGCCTCGGCCGCCAGCCGGGCCATCAGCGACTGGTCGTCGGCGGCCAGGGCCTCCGCGAGCCGGTCACGCAGCTCGTCCCGGTCCGCCTGTTCCGTGCCCGGACCGCCGACGCCGCGCGGGAAGTACAGGTCGAAGACCGGATCGAACACCTTCCGCTGTCCCGGCCCGTGCAGCAGGGTCGCGGCCAGCCCCTCCCGCAGCAGGTTCCGGTCGGCGAACCCGAGGGCCTCCACGGCGAGGGCCGCGTCGACGGTCTCCCCGGTGCCGATCCGGACGCCGTGCGCGCGCAGCGCACCGACCAGACCGGTGATCCGCTCCTCGACACCGCTCACAGCGCGTCCAGGTCCAGCTTGGCCGCGGCCTTCTGCACGTCGTCCTGGTGCTTGAGGATCACGCCCAGGGTGTCGCGTACGACGGTCTCGTCCAGGGCGTCGGCGCCCAGGGCCAGCAGGGTGCGCGCCCAGTCGATGGTCTCGGCGATCGACGGCACCTTGCGCAGGTCCATCGCGCGCAGCGCCCCGACCACCCGCACCACCGACTCGGCCAGTGCCGCGTCGAGCCCGGGCACCTTCAGCCGTACGATCCGCCGCTCCAGCTCCTCCTCGGGGAACCCGATGTGCAGGAACAGACAGCGGCGGCGCAGTGCCTCGGACAGCTCGCGCCCCGCGTTGGAGGTGAGCACGACGAAGGGGCGGCGGGTCGCGGTGATCGTGCCCATCTCGGGGACCGTGACCTGGAAGTCGCTGAGCACCTCCAGCAGCAGGCCCTCCATCTCCACGTCGGCCTTGTCGGTCTCGTCGATCAGCAGCACGGTCGGCTCGTCGCCACGGATCGCGGTCAGCAGCGGGCGGGGGAGGAGGAACTCCTCGCTGAAGATGTCGGTGCGGGTCTCGTCCCAGCTCTCGTCGCGGCCCGCGCTGATGCGCAGCAGCTGCTTGGCGTGGTTCCACTCGTACAGCGCCCGGGACTCGTCCACGCCCTCGTAGCACTGCAGCCGTATCAGCCGGGCCTCCGTGACCTGGGCGACGGCCTTGGCCAGCTCGGTCTTGCCGACGCCTGCAGGGCCCTCCACCAGCAGCGGCTTGCCCAGCTTGGCGGCGAGGAAGACGGTCGTGGCGACGGCGGGCGAGGCGAGATACCCGGTCTCGGCGAGGCGGGCGGAGACGTCGTCGACGGATGAGAACAACGGGGCCTCCGGCTGGGTCGGTATCTGTGTCCGGTTCTACGTCAGCTCACTATCTAAGCGCTTGTTCACCTTCCTTGTCACGGAATTCCTCGGGCATCCGGCGATGTGTATACCGATCGGTTTCCGATCATCCCGGACACGGTAACCTCGCCGTATGGCCACCACGGACAAGGCGTCCCCCCGAGACCGGCTGCTCGACGCGGCCGACCAGCTCTTCTACCGCGACGGCGTCTCCATCGGCGTCGAGGCGCTGTGCCGTACGGCGGGCGTCTCGAAGCGGTCGATGTACCAGCTCTTCGAGAGCAAGGACGAGATGCTGGCCGCGAGCCTGGAGCGACGTCTGCCCCGGTACCAGGCCCAGCTGACGCCCGCCGACCCGGTGGCCGGGACACCGCGCGGGCGCATCCTGCACGTCTTCGAACAAGTGGCGAAGGCCTCCACCGCCCCCGACTACCGCGGCTGCCCCTATCTGGCCGTACTGGTCGAGCTGAAGGACCCGGAGCACCCGGCGAGCCAGGTCGCCCGCGTGGCCAAGGAACGCCTCGCGGAGACCTTCCGCACGCAGGCGGAGGAAGGCGGCGCCCGTGACCCCGGGCTGCTCGCCCGCCAGCTGATGCTGATCTTCGACGGCGCCAGCGCCCGCGCCGGAGCCCGGGTGGAACGCCTGGACGACGGACTCGCCACCGCGACGGTGACCGCGCTCATGGACGCGGCCGGAATGCGGTAGCGCGCACCGGACGACCCGCACCCCGTACGGGCCACCACAACGCGCCGCCCCGCTCGCCCGCCCGGTGCAATGGATGCGTGACCGCGCCCCCCGACGACTGCCTCGCGCGCAACGAGTGGATCTGCGGCGCCTATCTGAGAACCCGCCGCCAGATCCTCCTCGACGCGGTCGCCCAGCACCTCCAGCTGACGTCGGCGGCGGTCCTCATCGGGCTCGTCATCGCTCTGCCGCTCGCGGTACTGGCCCGCCGCTGGGGCTGGACGGCCGGTCCGGTGCTCGGCGTGACGACGATCCTCTACACCATCCCGTCGCTGGCGATGTTCTCCCTGCTCCTGCCCCTCTACGGCCTCTCGGCCACCCTGGTCGTCGCGGGACTGGTGCTCTACTCGCTCACCCTGCTGGTGCGGAACATCCTGGCCGGGCTGCGCGCGGTCCCCGAGGAGACCCGGCAGGCGGCTCGCGGCCTCGGCTACGGTCCGATCCGGCTGCTGCTCACCGTCGAGCTGCCCCTGGCCCTGCCCGCCGCGATGGCCGGACTGCGCATCGCGACCGTCTCGGCGGTCTCCCTCGTCACGGTCGGTGCGATCGTCGGCTTCGGCGGCCTCGGAAACCTGATCTACTCGGGCATGAACACCTACTTCAAGGCCCAGGTGCTCACCGCGTCCGTGCTGTGCGTACTGATCGCCGTCGCCGCCGATGTCCTGCTGCTCGGCGTGCAGTGGCTGATCACCCCTTGGGCGAGGGCGGCCCGCGGATGAGCACCCTCGGCGCCGCCTGGGACTGGCTGGCCGACCCCGCCCACTGGTCCGGCGACGACGGCGTCCGGCACCGGCTGCTCCAGCACCTGGTGCTCACCGTCGTCTGTCTGGTCATCAGCTGCCTGATCGCGCTGCCCGTCGCACTGGTCCTCGGACACCTGGGCAAGGGTGGCGCGCTCGCCGTCAACATCTCCAACGTCGGCCGGGCCGTCCCCACCTTCGCGGTGCTGGTCCTGCTCCTGCTGACCCCGATCGGGAAGTGGGGCGAGGGCCCGACCGTGGTCGCCCTCGTGCTCTTCGCCGTGCCGCCCCTGCTCACCAACGCCTACGTCGGCATGCGCGAGGTCGACCGGAGCGTCGTACAGGCGGCGCGGGGCATGGGGATGACCGGGCGGCAGATGCTCTTTCACGTGGAACTGCCTCTTTCGCTCCCGATGGTCCTCAACGGGGTGCGGATCGCCGCCGTCCAGCTCGTCGCGACCGCCACCATCGCCGCGCTCGCCGGCGGCGGCGGACTCGGCCGGATCATCACGGCGGGCTTCAACCTGGCCAGCACACACATGGTGGTCGCCGGGGCCCTCCTCGTCGCCGTGCTGGCACTGATCGTCGAGGCCGTCTTCGAGGTCGCCGAACGCCTGGCACCGGCCTGGGCCAGGGGCGGCCGATGAGAGGCCGCACCGCGGTCACGGTGGCCGGGCTGCTCGCCCTGACCGCCTGCTCCACCGGCCCGTCCCTGGAGAACCGCGGCGCGGTCACGGCATCGCCCGGCGACAGTCACCACCTGACCATCGGCTCGGCCGGATTCACCGAGAGCGACCTGCTCGCCCAGCTGTACGCACAGCTGCTGAACCAGGCCGGCTACAAGACCTCGATCATCACGGTCGCCAACCGGGAGCTGTACGAACCCGCCCTGGAGTCCGGCCAGATCGACGTCGTGCCCGAGTACGCGGCCACCCTCGCCGACTGGCTGAACGCCAAGACCCACGGCGCCGACGCGAAACCCGTCGGCTCACCTGACCTCGACGCCACGACGAAGGCCCTGCGGAACCTCGCCGCACCCCGTCTCACCGTCCTGCCGCCCGGTCGCGCGGTGGACCAGAACGCCTTCGCGGTGACCGCCGACTACGCCCGGCAGCACCACCTCAAGACCCTCAGCGACCTCGGCGCCTCGAAGCTGAAGGTACGGCTCGCCGCCGGCGACGAGTGCGTGCAACGGCCCTACTGCGAACCGGGGTTGAAGAAGGTCTACGGCATCGACATCACCGGGATCGACCCCAAGGGCGTCGGCACCACCCAGGCCAAGCGGGCCGTGCAGGACGGCCGTGACCAGATGGTGCTGACCACCACCACCGACGCCACCCTCGACCAGTTCGGCCTGGTCCTGCTCGCCGACGACAGGCACCTGCAGAACGCCGACTACGTCGTCCCGGTCGTCAACCGCGCCCGCGCGGGCAGTGCGGGCGTGGCGAAGGCGCTGGGCAGGCTCAACGACGTCCTCACGACAGCGGACCTGGCGGACATGAACCGGCAGGTCGACAGCTGGCGCCGGCTGCCGGCCGACGTGGCCCGTACCTACCTTCAGGACAAGGGCCTGCTGACATGACGGCCCGCCTCAGGCGCCCGAGACCGAGTCGAACGGCACCTGCCCCCGCGCGACACCCCGGGCGTCCGCGTCCACCGAGCGGCGCAGCGCCTCGTGCAGCTTCGCCGGGGTCAGCACGCCCAGGAAGCGCGCCCCGTCCAGCACGGCGACCCACCCGGCGTCGTACTGGAGCATCACCCCGAACGCCTGCTTCAGCGGGGCACCCACCGGCACCCATGCCGTCATCCGGTGGGCGAGGTCCCCGACCGTGCCGCCCGCGGCCAGCTCGTCGATGCCGACCCAGCCGTGCAGATCGCCGTGCGCGTCGAGGACCACCGCCCACCGGGCACCCTCGGCCCGCAGCCGCTCCACGGCCCGCTCGGCGGGCTCGGCCGGCCGGGCCACCGGCGGTTGTTCGAGATCGTCCGGCTGGATCTCGGTGACCGACAGCCGCTTCAGCCCCCGGTCGGAGCCCACGAACCCGGCGACGTACGGCGTGGCGGGCGAGCCGAGCACCGCACCCGGCGTGTCGAACTGCTCGATGCGCCCCTGCCCGTAGACGGCGATACGGTCACCGAGCCGGACGGCCTCCTCGATGTCGTGCGTGACCAGCAGCACCGTCTTGCGCACCGCGGCCTGCATCCGCAGGAACTCGTCCTGCAACTGCTCCCGTACCACCGGGTCGACCGCGCCGAACGGCTCGTCCATCAGCAGCACCGGCGGATCGGCCGCGAGCGCCCGGGCCACGCCCACCCGCTGCCGCTGGCCGCCGGAGAGCTGCTCCGGATAGCGCGGCCCGTACGTCTTCGGGTCGAGGCCCACCAGATCGAGCAGCTCGGCCGCCCTGGCCCGCGCCTTCGCCCGCTTCCAGCCGAGCAGCGCCGGCACGGTCGCCGTGTTGTCCAGCACCGTGCGGTGCGGGAAGAGGCCCACCTGCTGGATGACATAGCCGATCCGGCGGCGCAGCCGCACCGGATCCACCTGCGCGATGTCCTCTCCGTTCACGAAGATCCGGCCGGAGGTCGGCTCGATCAGCCGGTTCACCATCATCATGGTCGTCGTCTTGCCGCAGCCCGAGGGACCGACGAGGGTGACCAGTTCACCCTCGGACACCTCGAAGGAGAGGCCGTCCACGGCCGTCGTACCGTCCGGATACCGCTTGGTGACCTGCTCGAACCGGATCATTCCCTCACGCTAGCGGGACCGCTCGCGCTGTCGCGCCAAGGGGAGGGTGGCGGAGTGTCAGCCCAGGAGGACGACCTCCAGGGTGCGGGGGCCGTGCACGCCCTCGACCCGGTCCAGTTCGATGTCGCTCGTGGCCGACGGGCCGGAGATCCAGGTCAGCGGGCGGGTGGGGGAGAGGCGTGCGAGGGCCTGCGGGACCGAGGAGACCACCTGGCCGGGCACCCGCACCACACAGATGTGGTGGTCGGGGACGAGGCTGATCCGGCGCCGGCCCTGGTCCGGGCCGCCGTCCAGCACGATCGTGCCGGTTTCGGCGATCGCCACCGCACAGGCCGTGACCACGCTGTCCACGCGGTCCAGCTCGTGCGGCGTGCTGTCGGCCCGGTCGGCGACCCGCGTCACGTCCGCCTCCGCGAGCCAGCTCTCCGTCAGCCCCGGCGGCACCAGCACCGAGCCCGCCTTCCGGTCCGTGAGCAACCGGGCGATCAGGGACGGGAGTTCGTCCTCCGTGCAGCGGTGCACGATCGCCCGATAGTCCGCCAGGTTCTCCGCCAGCAGCTCCACGGTCTGCTCGACACTTCGCTCGCCGTGCTTGGTGAGGTACGTGCGCGGGACGGCCTCGTCGTCCGGCGTCACGTCCGCGAGCGCGCGCCGCACCCGGCCCAGGATCCTTTCCCTGCTGCTCACTTGGCGCCGCCCTTTCCGCCGTGCGTCCGCTGCCACCAGTCGCGGAAGGGTTCCGTGGGCACCGGAGGCAGGTCCCGGGTGCCGGTCCACGCCCTGCCCGGGCCCGGAAGGGTGCGGGGGTGCAGCCGGCGGGTCCGCGAAGCGATCCGCTGCCCTGCCCGCAACGCCCCCGGATGCGCGAACGCCCAGCGGGCCGCCCGCATGGCCGCCCGCTCCGCCGCATGCCCCTTCGCGGGCTTCAGCACCACCCTGTTGCCCTCCCGGACGGCCGGACCGCCCTCCACGACCCGCTCCCGCAGATGCACCAGCACCTCGGGGATGTCGATGGCGACGGGGCAGACCTCGTAGCAGGCGCCGCAGAGCGACGACGCGTACGGCAGCGAGGCGTCGATCTCGCTGGCCGTGCCCCGGAGTTGAGGGCTCAGGATCGCCCCGATCGGGCCCGGGTAGACCGAGCCGTACGCGTGCCCGCCCGCCCGCTCGTACACCGGGCACACGTTCAGGCAGGCCGAGCAGCGGATGCAGCGCAGCGCCTGGCGGCCGACCCGGTCGGCGAGGGTGTCGGTGCGGCCGTTGTCGAGCAGGACCAGGTGGAAGGCCCGCGGTCCGTCCTCGTCCGTCGTGCCCGTCCACATGCTCGTGTACGGGTTCATGCGCTCGGCCGTGGAGGAGCGGGGGAGGGTCTGCAGGAAGACTTCCAGGTCGCGCCAGGTGGGCACGATCTTCTCGATGCCGACGACCGAGATCAGGGTCTCCGGGAGGGTGAGGCACATCCGGCCGTTGCCCTCGGACTCCACGACCACCAGCGTTCCGGTCTCGGCGACCATGAAGTTGGCGCCGGAGATGCCGACCTTGGCGCGCAGGAACTTCTCCCGCAGGTGCAGCCGTGCGGCCTCGGCGAGTTCGGCGGGCGTGTCGGTGAGGCCTTCGGGGGCGGGACGGCCCCACTCGCCCATCTCCTTGCGGAAGATGTCCCGGATCTCGCCCCGGTTGCGGTGGATGGCCGGGACCAGGATGTGCGAGGGCCGGTCCTTGCCCAACTGCACGATCAGCTCGGCGAGATCGGTCTCGTAGGCGCGGATGCCCTCCGCCTCCAGGGCCTCGTTGAGACCGATCTCCTGCGTGGCCATGGACTTGACCTTGACGACCTCCGACTCGCCGGTGGCCCGGACGAGTCCGGCGACGATCCGGTTGGCCTCGTCGGCGTCCGCCGCCCAGTGGACCGTGCCCCCGGCGGCCGTGATCGCCTCCTCCAACTGCACCAGATAGCGGTCCAGATGGCGCAGGGTGTGGTCCTTGACGGCCCGGCCCGCCTCCCTCAGCTCCGCCCAGTCGGACAACTCGGCGACCGCCTTGGCCCGTTTGGCGCGGATGGTGTGCGTGGCGTGGCGGAGATTGCCGCGCAGGGTCTGGTTGCCCACGGCATCGTGCGCCGCCTTCGGAAAGGCCGGCATGCCGACGAACGTCCCGCTCATACCGCCGGTTCCTCCTCCGTGCTCGCCAGGATCTCAGCGATGTGGACCGGCCGCATGTCCACCTCGAGCCGGGTCATGGTCCCGCCGATGTGCATCAGACAGGAGTTGTCGGCCGCGCACAGCACCTCGGCGCCGGTCGACTCCGCGTTGCGGACCTTGTCGGTGCCCATCGCCGCCGAGACCTCGGAGTTCTTCAGCGCGAAGGTCCCGCCGAACCCGCAGCACTCATCGGCCCCCGGCAGCTCCGCCAACTCCAGCCCCTCGACAGCCTGCAGGAGCCGTCGGGGCCGGTCGCCGAGCCCGAGACCGCGCAGGCCGTGGCAGGTCGGATGGTAGGTGACCTTGCGCGGGTAGTAGGCGCCCACGTCCGTCACGCCCAGCACGTCCACCAGGAACTCCGTCAGTTCGTAGGTCCTGGGGACCACGGGCGCCAGCGTCCGGGCGAGGTCGTCGCCGCGCCCCTCGGCCCGCGCCCGCTCACCCATCCTCGGATACAGCTCCCGCACCATCGCCGCGCACGACCCGGACGGGGTGACGACGGCCTCGTACTCCCCGAAGACATCGGAGAAATGCCGGGCCAGGGGCTCCGCCTCATGCCGATAGCCGGTGTTGTAGTGCGCCTGCCCGCAACACGTCTGTGCCATCGGGAAGTCGACCTCGACACCCAGCCTGGTCAGCAGTTTCACCACCGCTCGGCCGGTGTCCGGATAGAGCGTGTCGTTGACACAGGTCAGGAACAGGGCGACACGCATCGCGGCTCCTCGCGGTCGGTCATCGGACGAGTGCAGGGTAATGGGCGGACACCGCCGGGGGCAGAGGGCGACTCACCGCGCGGCGAGCCGGGCCTGGGCCTCCCGCCAGCGCGCCGTGTCGCCCCGTGGCGCGTACCGGGTCAGCGGCTGGGTACGGGTGAGCAGCCGGCGCATGCCGTCGAGGTCACCGACCAGCCCGTGGGTGCGGGCCTGTACGAGGATGTTGCCGAGGGCGGCCGCCTCCGTGGCGCCCGCCACCACCGGCAACCCGCACGCGTCGGCCGTCAGCTGACACAGCAGCGCGTTACGCGTTCCGCCCCCGACGACGTACACGACGTCCACCGGATGGCCGGCCAGCCGCTGCGCGTCCTCGACGGCCCTACGGTGGGCGAGGGCCAGCGAGTCGAGGATGCACCGTGTGATCTCGGCCCGCGTACCGGGCACCGGCTGCCCCGACGCCCGGCACGCCTCGGCGATCCGCTCCGGCATCCGCCCCGGAGCCAGAAAGGCCTCGTCCCCCGCGTCGACGACCGACCGCAGCGTCGGCACGCCGGCGGCCTCGCGCAGCAACAGCCCCAGATCGGGCTCCCCCCAGGCCCGTACGCACTCCTGGAGCAGCCACAGCCCCATGATGTTGCGCAGATAGCGGACCGTGCCGTCGAGCCCCAGCTCATTGGTGAAGTTCGCGGCCCGGCTCTCCTCGGTGAGCACCGGCGCGTCCAGCTCCAGGCCGGCCAGGGACCAGGTGCCGGTGCAGATGTAGGCGAAGCGCTCACCGGAGGCCGGTACCGCGGCCACCGCCGAAGCGGTGTCGTGCGACCCGACGGCCGTCACCGGCACCGGACCCGTGAGCCCCGTCTCCTCCAGCACCGCCGCCCGCAGCACACCCGCCGGATCACCCGGCTGCCGCAGCGGTGCGAACAGCCCGAGGTCGATCCCCAGCCGCTCGGCGACGTCGTACGACCATGTGCGCGTCCGGGGATCGATCAGCTGGGTCGTGGACGCGTTGGTCAGCTCGGTGCCCTGCTCGCCGGTCAGCCAGTACGTCAGCAGGTCCGGGACGAGCAACAGCCGCCGCGCGTGGGCGAACTGGGCGGTCGAGCGGGCCGCCGTGAGCTGGTACAGCGTGTTGAAGGGGGCGTACTGCAACCCGGTCGCCGCGTACAGCTCGGCGGCCGGCACGCTCGCCCACACCTTCTCCGCGACGCCCTCGGTGCGGGCGTCGCGGTAGTGCACCGGGTTGCCCAGCAGGGCCCCGTCGGCGTCCAGCAGGCCGTGGTCCACGGCCCAGCTGTCGATGCCGACGGAGTCGAGTCGTCCACCGCAGTGGGCACCGGCCGCCCGCAGCCCGTCCAGCACACCGGCGTACAGCGCGAGGACGTCCCAGCGCAGCCCCTCCGGCACCCGCACCGGCCGGTTCGGGAACCGGTGCGCCTCGCTCAGCTCCAGCGCGTCGTACCCGACCCGCCCGACCATCACGCGCCCGCTGGACGCGCCCAGATCGACGGCGGCGTACGACTTCACGCCCGCGCTCATCGAAGGAACGCGGCCGCCACACCCGCGTCGACCGGGATGTGCAGCCCGGTGGTGTGCGTGAGGTCCCCGCCGGTGAGCGCGAACACCGCGTTCGCCACATGCTCCGGCAGCACCTCCCGCTTCAGGATGGTCCGCTGCGCGTAGAATTCGCCCAGCTTCTCCTCCGGCACTCCGTACACGGCGGCCCGCCGAGCACCCCAGCCGCCCGCGAAGATCCCGGACCCCCGCACGACACCGTCCGGGTTGACCCCGTTCACCCGGATCCCGTGCTCACCCAACTCGGCTGCCAGCAGCCGCACCTGATGGGCCTGGTCGGCCTTGGTGGCGGAGTAGGCGATGTTGTTCGGTCCCGCGAAGACGGCGTTCTTCGACGCGATGTAGACGATGTCCCCGCCCAGCCCCTGCGCGATCATCACGCGAGCCGCTTCCCGCGAGACGAGGAAGGAACCACGGGCCATGATGTCGTGCTGGAGGTCCCAGTCCCTGGCCGAAGTCTCCAGCAGCGGCTTGGAGATGGAGATGCCGGCGTTGTTCACCACCAGGTCGATGCCGCCGAAGGCGAGCGTGGCGGCCCTGAAGGCGTCGGCGATCTGCGCCTCGTCCGTCACGTCCACGGTGACGGCGACGGCCTTGTCGGGTCCGCCCAGTTCCTCCGCCACGGCGGACGCGTTCTCGCCGCCCAGATCGGCGACGACGACACACGCCCCCTCGGCCACGAGCCGGTGCGCGATCGCCTTCCCGATCCCGCTGCCCGCCCCGGTCACGAGGGCCACCCGGGTGGCCAGCGGCTTCGGCTTCGGCATCCGCTGGAGCTTGGCCTCCTCAAGGGCCCAGTACTCGATGCGGAACTTCTCCGACTCCTCGATCGGCGCGTACGTGGACACGGCCTCGGCCCCACGCATCACGTTGATCGCGTTGACGTAGAACTCACCGGCCACCCGGGCGGTCTGCTTGTCCTTGCCGAAGGAGAACATGCCCACGCCGGGAATCAGCACGATCGCCGGGTCGGCGCCGCGCAGGGCGGGGGAGTCGGGCAGCGCATGCCGCCGGTAGTAGGCGGCGTACTCCTCGCGGTAGGTGGCGTGCAGCTCCTTCAGCCGGGTGATGGCTTCCTCCAGGGGCGCGCTCGGCGCGAGGTCCAGCACCAGCGGTCGTACCTTGGTGCGCAGGAAGTGGTCGGGGCAGGAGGTGCCCAGTGCGGCGAGCCGGGGATGCTCGGCCCGCGCCATGAAGTCGAGAACGACCTCGGAGTCGTTGAAGTGCCCGACCTGCGGCTTGTCCTGGGAGGCGAGGGCCCGTACGTACGGCGCGAGGGCGGCGGCCCGCTCCCGCCGCTCGCTCTCGGGCAGCGCCCCGTACCCCTCGATGGCGGGCCCGAACGGCTCCGCCTTCCCCTTCTCCTCCAGGAAGGCCTCGGCGGTGCGGATGATGTGCAGAGAGTTCCGCTCGCACTCCTCGGACGTCGAGCCCCAGGCGGTGATCCCGTGTCCGCCGAGGACGCATCCGACGGCCTGCGGGTTGGCCTCCTTGAACGCGGCGATGTCCAGCCCCAGCTGGAACCCGGGCCGCCGCCACGGCACCCACACCACACTGTCCCCGAAGCACTCGGCGGTCAGCTTCTCCCCGTCGGCGGCGCAGGCGAGCGCGATGCCCGAGTCGGGATGCAGATGATCGACATGCGGGGCGTCGAGCAGCCCGTGCATGGCGGTGTCGATGGAGGGAGCCGCCCCGCCCTTGCCGTGCAGGCAGTAGTCGAAGGCGGCGACCATCTCGTCCTCGCGCTCCACCCCGGGGTAGACGTCGACGAGCGCCCGCAGCCGGTCCAGCCGCAGCACGGCGAGCCCCGCCTCGGTGAGCGTGCCGAGGTCTCCACCGGACCCCTTCACCCACATCAGCTCGACGTCACCGCCGGTGACGGGGTCGGTGTCGGTGCCCTTGGCGGAGGCGTTTCCGCCGGCGTAGTTGGTGGTACGGGGATCGGAGCCGAGCCGGTGGGAGCGAGCCAGCAGGGCAGCGGCTTCAGGATGGGTCGCCATGAGATGCAGTCCTTATTTCAGAAGAGGGCGAGTATCGAAAGGGGCGCGGGGAACTGCGCGACCAGCCACACACGGCCCGCACCCCGCGACGAAACAGATCCCGGCAGATGCTTACGCGCCCCAACCGGCCTGCTCTCCTCCCACCCGCTCGGCAACGATCTTCTCGGCCCACCCGGACCGCTGGTAAGCAGCAATCGGCTCGGGATCCAGCCCCATCTCCTCCCGCACCTCACGAAGCAACGGCCGCACATCCGTGTTGTACGCATCCATCAACACGGCATTGGCGCCCAGCACATCACCGGAGACCTGCGCCGCGGCCAACGCCGACCGGTCGACGAGCAGAGCCTTCGCCGTAGCCTCCTGCACATTCATCACCGACCGGATGATCGCCGGGATCTTCGCTTCGATGTTGTGGCACTGGTCGAGCATGAACGCGACCTCGGAGGTGAACCCACCCCCACGCACGACCTCGTACATGATCCGGAACAGCTGGAACGGATCAGCGGCCCCCACCATCAGGTCGTCATCCGCGTAGAACCGCGAGTTGAAGTCGAACCCTCCGAGCTTCCCCTCCCTGAGCAGCGTGGCGACGATGAACTCGATGTTGGTCCCGGGCGCATGGTGCCCCGTGTCCACCACGACCTGCGCCTTGGGCCCGAGCTTCAGACAGTGGGCGTACGCCGTACCCCAGTCCGGGACGTCGGTCGTGTAGAACGCCGGCTCGAAGAGCTTGTACTCCAGCAATATCCGCTGCCCGTCCCCGAGTCGCGCGTACACCTCGGAGAGCCCCTCGGTGAGCCGGTCCTGCCGCGCCCGTACGTCGTCCTGCCCTGGATAGTTGGTACCGTCGGCGAACCACAGCTTGAGATCGGCGGAGCCCGTCGCGTCCATGATGTCGACGCACTCCAGCAGATGATCGACGGCCTTACGGCGCACCGCCGCCTCCGGATGACAGATGCTGCCGAGCTTGTAGTCGTCGTCCTGGAAGGTGTTGGAGTTGATCGCGCCGAGCTTCAGCCCACGCTCCTCGGCGGACTTCGCCAGGGCCGCGTAGTCCTCGACCCTGTCCCAGGGGATGTGCAGGGCGACGGTCGGGGTCACGCCGGTGAGCGCGTGCACCTGTGCCGCGTCCGCCAGCTTCTCCTGCGGATCGCGTGGCACGCCTCGCTGGGCGAACACCTTGAACCGCGTCCCCGAGTTCCCGTACGCCCACGACGGTGTCTCGACGGCCTGGGTCTTGAGCGCGGCCTTCACCGCGGCGAGGTCGGTCACTTGAGGGCTCCTGTGGGGTCCGGTCGAACGACGGAACGTGTGAAACGATTCAGAACGGCAAGCTATGAGCCCTCCCGAGGGGTGTCAAGCGCTCTGGCCAACCCTGTTTCCCGTGACTCGGCCGTGAACTTCGGCTATCGAAATCTTTTCGACACGGACCCATTGACGTGACATGGCCGGGATGCCTAACGTCCCGGCCATCCAGTTGAAACCTTTCACGGCACCGTGGGGACCGCCGCGGGCGTCGTCGAGGAGCCATCCATGACCCACCCGCCTGACCCGGGACCGGCCCCGGTGCTGGCCCTGAGGGGCGTGTCCAAGTCCTTCGGCGCCGTACGCGCCCTACGCGGCGTCTCCCTGGAGCTGATGCCCGGCGAGGTGCACGCCCTCGCCGGCGAGAACGGCGCGGGCAAGTCGACCCTGATCAAGACGCTCGCCGGCGTGCACCGACCGGACGCCGGTCAGGTGCTGCTCGACGGCGAGCCCGTCGTCTTCCACGGCCCCGGTGACGCCCGCGACGCCGGTATCGCCGTGATCTACCAGGAACCGACCCTCTTCCCCGACCTGTCGATCGCCGAGAACATCTTCATGGGCCGCCAGCCCCGCCGTGCCCTCGGCCGGATCGATCACAAGGCCACGCACGCGGCCACCGCGGCCCTGATGCGGCGGCTCGGCGTGGATCTCGACCCCGACCGCCCGGCCCGGGGTCTGTCGATCGCCGACCAGCAGATCGTGGAGATCGCCAAGGCCCTCTCCTTCGACGCCCGCGTTCTGATCATGGACGAGCCCACGGCCGCCCTGACCGGCAGCGAGGTCGCCCGCCTCTTCGGCGTCGTGAGCACCCTGCGCGAACAGGGCGCCGCCGTCCTGTTCATCTCCCACCGGCTGGAGGAGATCTTCCAGATCTGCCGGCGGGTGACGACGCTGCGGGACGGGGCTCTGATCGCCGACGAGCCCCTGGACGGCATGACCGAGGACGACCTGGTCCGCCGCATGGTCGGCCGCGACCTGGACGAGCTGTACCCCAAGCTGGACGTCACACCCGGCCAGGTCGCCCTGAGCGTGCGCCGGCTGACCCGCGAGGGCGTCTTCACCGACGTCTCCTTCGAGGTCCGGCGCGGCGAGATCGTCGGCCTCGCCGGGCTCGTCGGTGCGGGTCGCACCGAGGTCGCCCGCGCGGTCTTCGGCGTCGACCGCTGGGACGCGGGGGAGGTCGAGGTCGACGGTCGCAGACTCACCAACGGCGCGCCCTCCACCGCGATGGCCGCCGGACTCGCCCTGGTCCCCGAGGACCGGCGCGCGCAGGGCCTGGTGATGGACATGTCCATCGAACGCAACATCGGCCTCACCGGGCTGCGTACGACGGTGAAGGCCGGGCTGGTGGACCGTGGCGCCGAACGCAGCCGCTCCCTCGACTGGGCGGTGAAGCTCCAGGTGAAGTACGCCCGGATCGCCGACGCCGTCTCCACCCTCTCCGGCGGCAACCAGCAGAAGGTCGTCCTCGCCAAGTGGCTGGCCACCGGCCCGAAGGTGCTGATCGTGGACGAGCCCACCCGCGGCATCGACGTCGGCACCAAGGCCGAGGTCCACCGGTTGCTGTCCCGGCTCGCCGCCGACGGGGTCGCCGTCCTGATGGTCTCCTCCGATCTGCCCGAGGTCCTCGGCATGGCCGACCGCGTGCTGGTGATGCACGAGGGCCGGATCACCGCCGAGATCCCCCGCTCCGAAGCCACCGAGGAAACCGTGATGGCCGCAGCCACCGGGAGGGCCGCCGCATGACGGTGACCGCACCCGACCACGCACCGCCCGCCGAGGTGCCGGGGTCCAGCGGCACCCGCCTGGTCGACCGCGTCTTCAAGATGCGCGAACTCGCCATCCTGGTCGTCTTCCTGGTGATGATCGCGGTGACCCAGGCGGGCAACAGCGAGTTCCTGTCCGAGCAGGGCATCAAGGACCTGCTGCTGAACGCCACGATCCTGGTGCTGGTCGCCACCGGCCAGTCCCTGGTGGTGATCACGAGGAACGTCGACCTGTCCGTCGGCTCCACCCTCGGCATCAGCGCCTTCGCGGCCGGCAGCTACCTCCACGGAGACGGGAACCCCGTCGTCGCCATCGCCCTCGCCGTCCTGCTCGGCGTCGGCTGCGGGCTCCTCAACGGCCTGCTCGTGAGCCTCGGCCAGGTGCCCGCGCTCGTCGTCACCCTCGGCACCCTCTACATCATCCGCGGCATCGACTCGATCTGGGTCGGCTCCCGGCAGATCACCGCGGCCGATCTCCCCGGCGGATTCGTGGACTTCGGCTCCGGCGGACTCTCGGCGATCCCCTGGCCGGCCCTGATCGCCCTCGCCGTCCTCGTCGCCACCGCCTACTACCTCAGACACTTCGGCAGCGGGCGTGAGCTGTACGCGCTCGGCTCCAACCCGGAGGCTGCCCGCCTCGCCGGCATCCCCGTCCGCAAGCGCATCCTGGCCGCCTACACCCTCTGCGGTGCATTGGCCGGACTCGCCGGCGCCCTGTACCTGGCCCGGTTCGGCAACGTCGACTCCGGCACCGGCAACGGCTACGAACTCACCGTCGTCAGCGCGGTCGTGGTCGGCGGCGTCGCCTTCACCGGCGGCTCCGGCAGCGTCTACGGGGCCGCCCTCGGTGGACTGCTGCTCACCTCGATCAACAGCGTGCTGCCCGCCCTCGGCGTCAGCTCCGTCTGGGTGCTCGCCATCAACGGTGTCCTGCTGGTCCTCGCCATCGCCGTCGACCGGATCGTCGCGCTGCGGGTGGCCGCCGCCCTGAAGAAGAGGAAGGCCCGCCATGCCTGAGTCCCTCACCCGCGCGGTCCGCTGGGACACGGTGGTCGGCGCGCTCCTGGTCCTCCTGTTGCTGGTGTCGTTCGGCACGGTCGACGGCTTCGGGAACGCCCTGAACCTGTCGTTCCTGATCGGCAACACGCTGCCGATCGCCCTGATCGCCCTGCCGATGACCCTCCTGGTGGTGGCCGGAGAGATCGACCTGTCCGTGGCCTCGACGGCCGGTCTGTCGGGCGCGGTGATGGGCAAGCTCTGGAACGAGGGCATGGCCATCGAGACGATCATTCCGATCTGTCTCCTGCTCGGCGTGGTGTGCGGGCTGGCCAACGGCCTCCTCGTCACCCGGCTCGGACTGCCCTCCCTCGCCGTCACCATCGGCACGCTCGCCGCCTACCGGGGCATCGCGCAGATCGTGCTCGGCTCGGACGCGGTGACCGACTTTCCCACGCAGTACCTGGACTTCGCGGCGGGGCGGATCGGGAACACGTTCATCCCGCAGGCCTTCCTGCCCTTCCTCGTGCTGCTCGCGATCGCCGTGGTCGTCCTGCACGCAACCCCGTTCGGGCGGTCGTTGTTCGCGATCGGTGCGAATGAGGAGGCGGCTCGGTTCGCCGGCATCCGAGTCAAGAGGCACAAGTTGATCCTCTTCACGGTGACCGGGCTGATGGCGTCTCTCACTGGCATCTTCTGGGCGCTTCACTACGCCAGCGCGCGGTACGACAACGCCACAGGGCTCGAACTCTCCGTCGTCGCGGCTGTGCTGCTCGGCGGTATCGACTTCGACGGGGGCAAAGGCACGTTGGGCGGTGCCATCGCCGGGGTGTTTCTGCTCGGTGCGCTGCAGAACGTGATGAGCCTGCTGAATGTCTCCGCGCAGTCGCAGATTGTTGTGACCGGTGTGCTGCTTGTCGTGTCCGTGCTCGGGCCTCGGACCGCTCGGCAGATTTCTGTCGCGAGGGCAGCCAGTTCAGCTGGATAGGCCGTTCGCACGCTACGAGCCCGTTGTGGCTGGTCGCTCCCCCAAGTTCTCGGCTTCGCTCGGACAGGGGGAACCCCCATCGCGGCGGAGCCGCAAATCAACACAGCCCCGCGCCCCTTTTGGGGGCGCGTCTCCCTCACCCCCGTATCAAAGGACCCCATGCCATGCGCAAGTCATCCCTCCGCCGCACCTGCGCCGCCCTCGCCGCGGCCACCTCCCTCGCCCTGGCCCTCACCGCCTGTGGCGGCACCACCAAGAAGGACGTCAAGGACGACAACGCCTCTGCCGCCTCCGCCGGCAAGGCCGATCCGAACGCGGCCACCAAGAAGGGGCTGACCGTCGGCTTCCTGCCCAAGCAGGTCAACAACCCGTACTTCACCACCTCCGACAAGGGCGGCGAGAAGGCCCTCGCCGAACTGGGCTCCACGTACAAGGAGGTCGGCCCGAGCAGCGCCACCGACACCTCCGGGCAGGTGAGTTACGTCAACACCCTCACCCAGCAGCAGGTGGACGCGATCGCCGTGTCAGCGCAGGACCCGGGGGCGCTGTGCACCGCGCTCAAGCAGGCCATGAGCAACGGCATGAAGGTCGTCACCTACGACTCGGACACCAACCCCGGCTGCCGTAACGCCTTCGTCTCGCAGGCGTCCGCCGAGGACCTGGGCCGTACCGAGGTGCAGCTGCTGGCCGAGCAGATCGGGTACAAGGGCGAGATCGCGGTCCTGTCCGCCGCGCAGACCGCGACGAACCAGAACACCTGGATCGGCTACATGAAGGACGAGCTGAAGGACCCCAAGTACAAGAACGTCAAGCTGGTCAAGATCGCCTACGGCAACGACGACGCCCAGCAGTCCTTCCAGCAGACCCAGGGCCTGCTCCAGGAGCACCCGAACCTGAAGGGGATCATCTCCCCGACGACCGTCGGCATCAAGGCGGCCGCGCAGTACCTGTCCGGCTCCAAGTACAAGGGCAAGGTCAAGCTGACCGGCCTCGGTACGCCCAACGACATGCGCAAGTACGTGAAGAACGGCACCGTCGACGCCTTCGAGCTGTGGGACCCGGCCAAGCTCGGCGACCTCGCCGCCCGCACCGCAGTCGCCCTGGTGTCCGGGCAGATCACCGGCAAGGAGGGCGAGACCTTCAAGGCCGGCGACACCACGTACACCATCGGCAAGGACGGCGTGATCAACCTGGGCAAGCCGACCGTGTTCGACGCCAAGAACATCGACCAGTTCAACTTCTAGTGACGCAGGCGCTGTTGATGCAGCGCGTGTGCTTCCTGCTGAAGGTCCGGGCGGACCGGCTCGACGAGTACCGCGAGCGGCACGCCGCCGTGTGGCCGGAGATGCTCGACGCCCTGCGGGCGACCGGCTGGCACAACTACTCGCTCTTCCTGCGCGAGGACGGCCTGCTCGTCGGCTACCTGGAGACCGAGGACTTCGCCGCCGCCCAGGCGGGGATGGAGGCCACCGACATCAACGCCCGCTGGCAGGCGGAGATGGCGCCGTTCTTCGAGTCGTTGGACGGCGCCCGGCCCGACGAGGCCATGAAACCGCTCACCGAAGTGTTCCACCTGGCCTGACCCCTGGAGTCCCGCTGATGAGAAGACGCACCGTGCCGGCGAACGCGTTCCTGGCCGCCGTTGCGGCCTCCGGCACCGCGAACGCGGCCGATCCCGGCCCGTCCGTCGCCAAGAAGGGCACCACCCGACTCGACGGCCAGGCCATCTACTTCGTCTCCTACGACGGCCTGGTCAACAACAACTCCTTCCAGAAGAACGGTCTGCTGACCTACAAGGGCCACCAGTACGCCGCCTGGTACACCTCGACCCGCAACGCCGTCGTCGCCCGCCGGGTCCTCGGCGGCTCCACCTGGTCGACCGTCACCCTGTCCCACACCCTCAAGAGCGACGACTCCCACAACGTCATCTCCATGGGCGTCTCGAAGACCGACGGCCGTCTCCACCTCACCATGGACTCCCACAGCGACGGCTTCTTCTACGTCAAGTCGGTCGCCGGACTCCTCGACAACCCAGGGTCCACGTCCTGGACCTCGTCCGTCTTCGGTGCCGTACGGACGACCCTCGACGGACTCGCGCTCACCTCGCAGTTCACCTACCCCCAGTTCGTCTCCACGCCCGAGGGCAGGCTCCAGCTCAGCTACCGGGTCGGCGTCTCCGGCAACGGCCGTAACGCCCTTGCCGAGTACGACGGTTCGTCCTGGACCGTGCTGGGGGAGTGGACCGGCTCCACCGGCGCCTACGCCGGCGCGCACGGCTCCAGCACCGCCCGCAACATGTACCTGCACGGCATCGACTACGACACGAGAGGCCGGCTGCACGCCTTCTTCACCTGGCGCGAGCAGAACGCCGCCGTGATGGGCAACAGCGGCGGCATCACCAACCACGACACCGGCTATGTCCACTCCACCGACCGCGGCCGCACCTGGCGCAACGACACGGGCACGGTCGTGGGCACCACCGGCACCTCGGACACGATCGCCGTCGGTGACGCCGGACTCGTCGTCGACTCCCTGAACCCGGACCACTCCCTGATGAACCAGGAGAGCCAGGCCACCGACTCGGCCGGCCTGCCGCACGCGATCATCAGCTACGTCCCCTGCCGCTTCGGCCGGTGCACCACGAACCACGTCGCCGACCGCACCGCGCACGGCCGCGCCTTCCACCTCCGCAAGAACTCCTCCGGCAGCTGGCAGAAGACCGAGATCCCCGTCGCGCTGAACTCCAGCCAGCGCACCAAGCTGGTCCTGGACAGGTACGACAACGCCTACGCGATCTTCCCGTACGGCCGGATCGCGGGTGCCTCGAAGTCCTCCGGGTACACGGACTGGGCGCTGCTGTACGACGGCGGCGACCTGAACGCGTTCGGGGAGGTCGTGATCGACGAGATGCGCGTGACGGCGGACAACGTGCTGTCCTTCATGTACCAGGAGAAGTCGAGCGGCACCACCCCCTCGCCCCTGCATGTCGTGGACTTCGCACTCCCCGCGTGACCGGTCTGTTCTGGGCGGCGATGACGGTAATGTGAAGGCCTTCCCGCCGCCCCTCGTTTCCCTGGAGGTCCCCGCCCGATGGCCCAGCCGGTGGGTATCAAGGACGTCGCCCGCGCCGCCGGAGTGTCGGTGGGCACGGTGTCGAACGTCATCAACCGCCCGGACACGGTCGCCAGCGAGACCCGGGCCCGGGTGCTGTCCGCGATCGACCGGCTCGGCTACGTCCGCAGTGAGTCCGCGCGCCAGCTGCGCGCGGGCCGGAGCCGGATCATGGGCCTGCTCGTCCTCGACATGGGCAACCCCTTCTTCGTGGACGTCGCACGCGGCGCCGAGCGGGCCGCACGCGAGGCCGGGGTCGGCGTGATGGTCTGCAACAGCGCGCAGAACGCCGCCGAGGAGGCCGAGTACCTCTCCCTCTTCGCCGAGCAGCGGGTGCGCGGGGTGCTGCTCACCCCGGCCGACGCCACCGGCCGCAACATCGCGGCCTTCCGCCGGCACGGCATCCCGTTCGTGCTGGTCGACCGGGTCGCCGAGGGCACCACCGAGTGCTCGGTATCCGTGGACGACGTGGCGGGCGGCGCCCTCGCCGTCCGGCACCTGGTCGACGCCGGGCACCGCTCCATCGCCTACGTCAGCGGCCCGCCCGGACTCAACCAGGTCCGTGACCGCCGCACCGGCGCGCTGAACGCCCTCGCCGAGGCCGGGATCGGCCCGGACGCGCTGCGCGAGCTGCCCACCGAGCGGCTCGACGTGGCCGCCGGCCGGGACGCGGGCGCCCGCCTGCTCGGCCTCGCCGACCGCCCCACGGCCGTCTTCTGCGCCAACGACCTGCTCGCGCTCGGCGTCCTGCAGGCCATGTACGCGGCGGGCGTCACCGTTCCGGACGACCTCGCGATCGTCGGCTACGACGACATCGAGTTCGCCGCCGCGGCCGCCGTACCGCTGACCTCCGTACGGCAGCCCGCCGTCACCATGGGCGCACTCGCCGCCGAGCTGCTGCTGGAGGAGACCGAGACCGAGGGCGGCGCCGGTGCCCACGAACACCGGCGCGTGGTGCTCCAGCCGGAGCTGGTGGTGCGCCGCTCGAGCCTGGCCGCCCGCTGACCGGAAGTTCAGTAACGATCCATGATCCCGGGGCTCGGCTCACCGCCGTCCATGTGCTGAACTGGGACGCGTCCGACCCATCCGTCCCGGGAGACCCGTTGAGCATCAGTTACCGCCAGCCCGGCGTCGTCCTCACCGACCGTCACTTCACCGTGCCCCTCGACCACGGCGACCCCGACGGCGAGACCATCGAGCTGTACGCCCGGGAGGCCGTCGCCAGTGACAAGGCGGGCCAGGACCTGCCCTGGCTGCTGTACCTGCAGGGCGGGCCCGGCTTCGGGGCGAACCGTTTCGCCGGGCGGCAGGCCTGGCTCGACCGCGCCCTCAAGGACTACCGCGTCCTCCTGCTCGACCAGCGCGGCACCGGCCGCTCCACACCCGCGACCCGGCAGACGCTCCCGCTGCGCGGCGGCCCCGCCGAGCAGGCCGGCTACCTCACCCGCTTCCGCGCCGACTCGATCGTCCGCGACTGCGAGGCCATCCGCACCGAGGTGACGGGCGGCGCCCCCTGGACCGTGCTCGGCCAGAGCTTCGGCGGCTTCTGCACGGTGTCGTACCTCTCCCTGGCCCCCGAGGGGCTCAGCACCGCCGTCATCACCGGCGGGCTGCCCTCCCTCGACGCCCACGCCGACGACGTCTACCGGGCCGCCTACCCGCGCATCGAGCGCAAGGTCGCCGCGCACTACGCCCGTTACCCCCAGGACGTGGAGCGGGCCCGCCGTGTCGCCGACCACCTCCTCACCCGCGACGTCGTGCTGCCGGGCGGCTACCGCCTCACCGTGGAGGCGTTCCAGTCCCTGGGCCTGATGCTCGGCACGAGCGACGGCAGCCACCGGCTGCACTACCTCCTGGAAAACCCCTTCGTCCGCACTCCGGGCGGCTTGGACCTGTCCGACGCCTTCCAGGAAGAGGTCCAGGGCCTGCTGTCGTACGCGGGGCACCCGCTGTACGCGCTCGTCCACGAGGCGATCTACGGCCAGGACACCCGCCCCACCGCCTGGGCCGCCGAGCGGGTCCGCGCGGAGTTCCCGCAGTTCGACGCGGCCAAGGCGATCGCAGGCGACGCCCCGGTCCTGTTCACGGGCGAGACGGTCCACCCCTGGATGTTCGACGCCGACCCGGCCCTGCGCCCGCTGCGCGAGACCGCCGAACTGCTCGCCGCCCGCACCGACTGGCAGCAGCTGTACGACCCCGCCCGCCTCGCCGCCAACGAGGTTCCGGTCGCCGCGGCGGTCTACCACGACGACATGTACGTGGACACCGCCCACTCCCTGCAGGCCGCCCGCGCCGTCCGAGGCCTGCGCACCTGGGTGACCGACGAGTTCGAGCACGACGGCCTGCGCGCCGGAGCGCCCCGGGTCCTGGACCGGCTGCTGGCGCTGACCCGCGACGAGGTCTGACGACGCAGGACGGGTGCGGCACAAGGCGTCCTCCCCGAGGGCTCTGCCGTGGTCCGCGCGGCCGGCCGCGCGGACCTGGACCTGCCCGCCGGCCCCCTCCGGGGTGCGCGACTTCCATGCCTACCTGCCCGCCTACGCCCCCACGTCGCTGACCGAACTGCCCGCCCTGGCTGCCGAGTCGGGGGTCGGGCGGGTCTTCGTCAAGGACGAGTCGTGCCGCCTGGGCCCGCCCGCCTTCAAGGCGCTGGGCGCGTCCTGGGCGGTCCACCGCGTGCCGGCCGAGCGCGCGGCCCAGGATCCGGGCACGGGGCCGGTCACGCTGGTCGGTGTCACGGACGGCAACCACGGGCGTGCCGTGGCCCGTGTCGCGCGCCTGCTCGAGCAGCGTGCGCACATCGTCGTCCCCCGGGGCCCCCATCCGGACGCGTCACCGGGGAGGGCGCCGAGGAACGCCGTACCGCACCAGGCCTCGGACCGGCCTCCGTGGCCGTCCTGCCGAGCACCGGGGGAGCGTCCGCCACCCCGCACACCGCCGCCGTACCGCCCGCGAGAAACCCACGCTGAAAAAGGAGTTGCGACATGGGCTCGGCCGCATAGTCTGCGGCCATGAGCGAGCCGAAGATCACTCAGCTCCAGCCTCTGCCCGACGACTGGCAGCGTGCCCTCGCGGTGGTCGCGCACCCCGACGACCTGGAGTACGGGTGCTCGGCCGCGGTCGCCGCCTGGACCGATGCCGGCCGGGCGGTCGCCTATGTCCTGGCCAGCAGTGGCGAGGCGGGCATCGATACCCTCGACCCCGCCACCTGCGGTCCGCTGCGCGAACGCGAGCAGCGGGCGAGCGCGGCCGTCGTCGGCGTCACCACCGTGGAGTTCCTCGGCCACCGGGACGGTGTCATCGAGTACAGTCCCGCGCTGCGCCGCGACATAGCCGCCGCGATCCGCCGCCACCGCCCCGAACTCGTCGTCACCCTCAACCACCGCGACACATGGGGCGGTGTCGCCTGGAACACCCCCGATCACGTCGCCGTGGGCCGCGCCACCCTGGACGCGGCCGCGGACGCCGGCAACCGCTGGATCTTCCCGGAGCTCGCCGAGCAGGGACTGGAGCCCTGGAACGGCGTCCGCTGGGTGGCCGTCGCCGGTTCCGCCAGCCCCACGCACGCCGTGGACGCGACGGTCGGCCTGGAGCGCGCGGTGGGCTCCCTGCTGGAACACCGCACCTACATAGAGGCGTTGACCGAACAGGACCCGGAGACGTACGTCCGCGACTTCCTGACCGAGACGACCACCGCCACCGGGGAACGCTTCGGCGGGAAGCCGGCGGTGGCCTTCGAACTGTTCCACCGATAGCCGAGCCGACGAACCACCACCGAACGGGGACCCCATGAACGGCACCGACCTGCTCGCCGACCGCTTCGAGGAGCACCGCGGGCAACTGCGCGCGGTGGCCTACCGGATGCTCGGCTCGCTCGCCGAGGCGGAGGACGCGGTCCAGGAGGCGTGGCTGCGGCTCGGCCGCAGCGACACGGACGAGATCAGGAACCTCGGCGGTTGGCTGACCACGGTCGTCGGGCGGGTCTGCCTGGACATGCTGCGCTCGCGCACCGCCCGCCGAGAGGAACCGATGGACGACACGTTCGTCCCCGACCCGGTGGTCCGCCCGCTGTCCGAGGTGGACCCGGAGGCGGAGGTGCTGGAGGCGGACTCGGTCGGGCTCGCCCTGCTCGTCGTCCTGGAGACCCTGGACCCGGCCGAGCGGCTGGCGTTCGTGCTGCACGACATGTTCGCCGTGCCCTTCGACGACATCGCGGCGATCGTGGAGCGCACCCCGGCCGCCACCCGGCAGCTGGCCAGCCGGGCCCGCCGCCGGGTGCAGGGCGCGACGCCCGCGGTCGACCCGGATCTCGGCCGGCAGCGGCAGGTGGTCGACGCCTGGCTGGCCGCCTCGCGCGGCGGCGACTTCGACGCGCTCCTCGCCCTGCTCCACCCGGACGCGACGCTGCGCGCCGACGCCGGCGCCCTGGTGCGCGGAGTGGCCGCTTCCAAGGCCGTGCACGGGGCCCGGACGGTCGCCGAACAGGCCTCGATGTTCTCCCGGTTGGCCGTGTACGCCCGCCCGGCGCTGGTCAACGGCGCGGTGGGCCTGGTCACCGCGCCCGAGGGACGGCCCGTGTCGGTCACGGCGTTCACGATCGTCGACGGACGGATCACCGGCCTGTACATCCTCGCCGACCCCGACCGCATCGCCGCGCTGGACCTGCCCACGCCGAAGGGCTGACCGTACCGCCGTGGTCAGGACAGTTCCGCAGGTCAGTAGGCTGGACGCATGCCGGATCAGACCACCGACCACTCCGCCCTGCGGGGCGACTGCGCCCAGTGCTTCGGCCTGTGCTGCGTCGCCCTGCCCTTCGCGGCCTCCGCGGACTTCGCCCTCGACAAGCCCGCGGACAAGCCCTGCCCCAACCTGCGGGGCGACCACCGCTGCGGCATCCACGCGGACCTGCGGAACAAGGGCTTCACCGGCTGCACGGTCTACGACTGCTTCGGCGCGGGGCAGAAGGTCTCGCAGATCACCTTCGGCGGGCAGGACTGGCGTACGGGCTCGAAGGAGCACGCCCGCCGGATGTTCGACGTGTTCCCGGTCGTGCGCCAGCTGCACGAACTGCTCTGGTACCTGACCGAGGCACTGGGGCTCGACGCCGCCCGGCCGGTCCACGCCGATCTGCGCCGGGCGCTGGAGGAGACCGAGCGGCTCACCCGGCAGACCCCCGAGGAGCTGGCCACGCTGGACGTGGCCGCCCACCGGCAGGAGGTCAACGTGCTCCTGCTCCGTACCAGCGAACTGGCCCGGGCGAGGGTCACCGACGCCGGGGGCGGCAAGGGGAGCAAGGGCAAGAAGGGCAAGGGGAAGGACCGGCGGGGCGCCGACCTCATCGGGGCCCGGCTCAGGGGCGCCGACCTGAGCGGTGCCAGCCTGCGCGGTGCCTACCTCATCGCCGCCGACCTCACCGGCGCCGACCTGCGCGGAGCCGACATGATCGGCGCCGACCTGCGCGGCGCCGACCTGACCGACGCGGACCTCACCGGCGCCTTCTTCCTCACCCAGCCGCAGTTGAACGCAGCCCGGGGCAGCGCCGGCACCAGGCTGCCGGAGTCACTCACCCGCCCCGTGCACTGGGCAGCGGCCGGCTGACCCCGAGCCGTCGTCCGGGACCGTCACGGGTGTGGCCGCGGCGGGCACGGGGGCGGTGCGGCGCTCCAGGTGCATCCGCAGGCCCTCCGGCATCAGCGTCAGACGCTCGGTGACCCGGAGCCGGTAGTCCGGGTCCGGCCGCAGCTCGTAGCGGCGCAGCAGCAGGCCGAGGACGAGGGTCGCCTCGTGCAGGGCGAACTGGCGGCCGATACAGGCCCGCGCGCCGGTCCCGAACGGCTTGAAGGTGTGCGGGGGACGGGCGCGTACGGCGGCGGCGTCGAACCGGTCCGGGTCGAACCGCTCGGGGTCCTCGCCCCACACCTCCGGGTCGCGGTGCAGCATCGGCAGCAGCACCAGCGCCCAGGCACCGCGCCGCATCGGATGCTCCCCGGCCAGCACCGTGTCCTGCCGGGCCTCCCGGGCGTAGCCGGGCGCGGTCGGCCACAGCCGCAGCGACTCGTCCAGCACCCGGCGGACGTAGCGCAGCTTGGCGACCTGGTCGTAGCCGGGTTCCGGGGTGTCACCCCAGACGCGGTCCACCTCGGCGCGGGCCCGGGCGGCGACCTCCGGGTGCCGGGCCAGGTAGTACAGGGCGAAGGAGAGCGCGCCCGAGGTGGTCTCGTGGCCCGCCACCAGGAACGTGATCACCTGCTTGCGGACGTTCTCCGCCGACAGCCGCTCCCCGGTCTCGGGGTGGGCCGTCGCCAGCATGCGGTCCAGCAGGTCCCCGTCCCCGCCGCCCGAGCGGCGCCGGTCCGCCACCAACTCGTCGACCGTGCGGTCGAGATGGGCGATGTCGGCCGCGTTGCGCCGGGAGGCACCGCGCAGCAGCAGCGGTGCCAGCGGCCCGGGCACGCTGTTCAGCCGCTGGGCATAGGTGAGCGTGCCCACCATCGCCGACACGAAGGGGTGCGGCCGGTCCCGCTCGAAGGAGCCGAAGTCGTGCCCGAACCCGGTGCGCGAGATCGTCTCCAGGGTCAGCTTGGTCATGTCGCCGGGCACGTCCACCGCCCGCCCGGCCGCCAGCTCCCGGTCCCAGTGGCCGGTCAGCCGCTCGGCGACCGCCAGCATCATGCCGTGGTAACCCTCCATGGCCTCCCGGGTGAAGCCGGGCGCGAGGACGTCGTGGGCCAGCTGCCAGTTCGGCTCGTGGTTGTACGCCGTGAAGAGGCCGTCGCCGGCGACCGGGCGAAGATTGGCGATCCCGAGGCCCACATGCTTGGCGAACCGGGACTCGTCGGCGAGATCGGCGACCAGGCGTGAGCCCCACAGGAACACGAACTCGTTCCCGAACGCCCGGCGTCGGAAGATCGGGCCCAGTTCCCGCCCGAAGCGCATCGAGTCCTGCACGGGTCGGCGCCGGTCGACGCCCAGCACATCGCCGGCCAGCGGCAGCCGGCGCGGCGGATGCGGGATGCGGTGCAGCTCCGGCCAGCCCTGCTCGGCGCCCCGGAACCCCTTGGGCAGCCCGGTCTCCCTCGTCCCCGCCATGACGCGATCTCCCTTGATCCAGCGGATGGTCGAACCTGTGACGCGCGCGTGTTGTACGTGAGTTCAATAACGTCTTTCAGTGTGGTCCGCTTGTTGAACTCGCGTCAAGTAAAGTGACGCCATGGCCGCGAACCAGGGGGAGCGAGCCCGGCGCAGACTCAGCACCGAGGAACGCCGTGAGCAGCTGTTGTCGGTCGGGGCGAGGCTGTTCTCGGAGAGCCCCTACGACGACGTGTGGATCGAGCAGGTCGCCGAGATCGCCGGAGTCTCCCGCGGGCTGCTGTACCACTACTTCCCGACCAAACGGGACTTCTTCGCCGCGGTCGTG
Organism: Streptomyces sp. NPDC101165; assembly: GCF_044768135.1. Taxonomy (NCBI): domain Bacteria; kingdom Bacillati; phylum Actinomycetota; class Actinomycetes; order Kitasatosporales; family Streptomycetaceae; genus Streptomyces; species Streptomyces sp. NPDC101165. Next base: position 136,420 of record NZ_JBIWPG010000003.1, read on the forward strand.
GAGCGCGAGAGCGAGCGGATGCTGCGCATGACGGCGGCGGTCCCCGGGGTACCGGTGCGCGAGCAGCTGGCCGCCGGCCTCGACACCTATCTCGGCTACGTCGAGGCCCACGCCCACGGCTTCCGCGCCTTCCACCGCGCCGACGCGGCCGGTGACCAGGCCGTGCGCCGTGTCTACCGGCGGGCCCTCGCCGCCCAGGAGGAGCAGATCCTCGCCGCGCTGGCCGTGGACCCCGAGTTCGGTCCCGTCCTCGACAGCGCCCCGCACGTGCGCCTGGCCGTGCGCGGCTGGCTCGCCTTCACCACGGCCGTCTGCCTGGAGTGGCTGCGCGACGGCGGTCCGACCCGGGACCAGGTGCGCGACCTGTGTGCACGTGCCCTGCTGGGTGTCCTCGCATAATTCCCCGTCTCGGCCGGACGTGGTTGGCGCGCGCCCGGATCTTCGATAGGTTAGGCAAGGCTTACCTAAGGAGGTCTCGGGATGGGTGACACGCAGGACTGGGCGGCCGGACCCGGCGCGGCGGAGCGGGCGCGGTCGATGCTCGCCGCCGCGTGGTCGTGCCGGGTGACCGCGGACGGCGCCCGCGAGGAGTACGTCGGCGCGCACTCCGTGACCGAGGACGGCGGGGTGCAGCTCGACGTGCCCGAGGACAGCGCCCTGCTCGCGGCCGCGCTGTGCGCCCCACGCGGGGAGCCGTCGGCCGTGCTGGAGTTCGCCGACGTGGCCCCCGTCCCGGTGCGGCAGCGCATCCGGGCCAGGCTCTGGCTGGCCGGCTGGTTCGCGCCGACCGACGACGGCTCGCTGCTCTTCCGGCCCACGCGGGTGGTGCTGCGGCAGCCGTCCGGTGCCGTGCTCGTCGACCTCGACGAGTTCGCCGCCGCCCGACCCGACCCGCTGGCACTCGCCGAGGCCCAGCTGCTGACCCACCTCGCCGACGCCCACCCGGACGCCGTCGAACGGCTCACCCGGCTCGTGCGGCCCGAGAGCCTGCACGCCGCGACCCGGGTGACGCCCCTCGCCGTGGACCGGCACGGCCTCACCCTGCGCATCGAACGCACCCGAGCCCACGGCGACGTACGCCTGACGTTCCACACGCCCGCCGACGACGTCACCCAACTCACCGAACGCATGCACGCGCTGCTGGCCCAGGCGAGCGCCGCGGTCTGCCCGCGTGCGCTGCAGCGGCAGCGTGCGGAGGGCGACGGATGAGGCGAACGGCCGGCGCGTGAGGGGCGGTTCGCCCGTTCGGCGGCCGCGTGCCGGTCCGGGTGCGTTCCTTCGGCAGCGCTACAGCGGCAACGCGCAGACGGCGACCGGTGAGGCGAACGGCTCGCCCGTCAGCTGTAGTTCGCCGCTCTTGGCGTCCACATGGAACACGCTGACCGTGCCCGAGCGCTGGTTCGCCGCGAACAGCAGCCGGCCGTCCGGCGAGAAGGCGATCTGGCGGGGGAAGTCCCCGGCCACCGCTACCGTGCCGAGCAGCCGCAGCCGGGCGCCGTCCGCCTCGACGGCGTAGCGCGCGATGCTGTTGTGGCCACGGTTGGCGAGGAAGGCGTACGAGCCGTTCGCGGTCACCAGGATCTGCGCCGGGTAGTTGGTTCCGGAGCCCGAGCCCGTGGGCTGCGGGTCGCCGATGGTCAGGCGCCCGGTGGCCGGGTCGTAGGCGCAGACGGCGACGGTGTCGTCCACCTCGTTGGCCAGGTAGGCGTACCGGCCGCCGGGATGGAAGGTCAGATGGCGTGGGCCCGCGCCGGGCCGGGTGTGTGCCTGGGCCGCCTCGGTGAGTGTGCCCTTCGCCGGGTCGAGGCGGTAGGTGTAGACGGTGTCGGTGCCGAGATCGACGGCGAGGACATGACCGCCGTCGGGGCTCGTGATGAACTGGTGTGCGTGCGGGCCCTGTTGGCCCGGGCCGGGTGCCGGGGTGGTGTGCGTGACCAGGTCGGTGCGCTCGCCGAGGCCGCCCGAGGAGTCGATGGGGTGCACGGCGATGCTGCCCGACCCGTAGTCGGCGCTCAGCAGCCAGCGGCCGCCCGGGTGGACGGACAGATGGCAGGGGCCCGCCCCGCCGGTGCTCCGGCTGCCGAGGATCCGCCGGTCGGCGACGCGTACGGCGGTGACCGCGCCGTCCTGGCGCTCGTCGACCGCGTACAGCGTGCGGCCGTCCGGGTGCAGCGCCAGATACGACGGGTCGGGCACTCCGGTGATCGTCCCCGAGCCGGTGATCCGGCCCGACGCCGGGTCGTAGGCGGCCACTCCGATCCCGGTGCCACCGCCCTCGACGGAGGTGTACGTCCCGAGGTAGAGCGGGTGGGGGCGGGGGTCCTTCCGGGGCGGCCGAGCCGCCGGCCGGGGCGCCGGTCCCTTGGCTGCCGCCGGTGCGCTGTCCGCCGGCGGGGCCGCCGGTGAGGGCACCGCCACCACGGCGGCCGTGCCTGCCACCACTCCGACGAACCGGCGCCTGGTCCAGCGTCCCCCAAGCTCTGGGCTTCGCTCGAGCAGGGGGGATTCCCGTCGCGCCGCCCGCGCGTCCCTGCCCATCCCGCACCTCAGGTCATCGGTTGCCCCGCTCGTGACAGCCACCTTGGCGTGGATCCTCCGCCAAAGGCAAGAACGGCAACAGATGTTGCACAGGGTGCAATGCCTGTCGGGCTACCACTCCCCGTCCTCGACCGGCTTGCCCGGCGCGTCCTTCAGCGGTGTCACCTGGCCCGGGTGCGGCTCCTGCCAGGGGTCCAGGTCGTCCCCGAGCCAGTCGCCGACCGGCTTGACGCCCTCCAGGGTCTGCGTGGGGGCGAGGTCCTCGGCATCCTCGTCGTAGTAGTCGAACCAGGGCAGCCCCGCGCTCGTGTAGGCCGCCCGGTCCACCGGTGACGGCGGCGGCGCCTCGCCCGTGATGCGGCGCCACTCCGGGGGCGTGACCAGGTGGACGAACACCCGCCCGGAGGGAGTCCCGGCCCAGTCCGTGAGCGGCCGGTCGTCCTCGTAGACCTCCTGGCGCATCGAGCCGCCGACCCCCAGGCCCATGGCCGCCGCGCGCCGCGGGGGCGCCGCGGGCGGCCCACCGGGAGCGGGCGGGGCGGAGGGAGGTGGCAGGGGCCCGCCGGGTGCGGCGGCGGCCATGGGGAGCGGCGGGCCGTAGCCGCGGAACTTCCCGGCCGCCCGCGCCTGCCGCTCCCGCTCCCGCTCCAGGCGCCGCCACTCACCCAGGGCCTCGTCCGTCAGCGGGAACGACTGCAGCTGTACGCCGCCCCACACCTCCTCGCCGGTGACCTGCCCCTCCACGGTCGCGCCGAGACCGAGCGGTACGGCGACGAACTGGCGGACCGTCCCCTTGCCCGAGTTGATGCCGTCCAGCCAGGGCTGGCGGGGCAGCACCACGTAGTTCTGCGGGTCACGGGAGAGACGGTCGCGCCACGGCTTCCCGGAGACGGCGCACACCTTGCCCACGCCGACCTGGAGGGCGGCCGGCTCCGTCGTACCGGCGAAACTCAGCCACATCGCCTCGCGCAGATACACCGGCAGCATCACGCCACCGCGCGCCCGCCACTCCTCCGGGATCCGGTCGGCGTAGTCGGACACCCGCCTGACCGGGAACTCGCCGAGCCCCGGCGGCAGCGGATGCGTGCCCGTCTCCGGCAGTCGCAGTGTGCGGATGAACCGCACCGCCACCCCGCCGGGCAGCCGCAGTGTGTTCCCGTCGATGCGTACCCCGGTGTCGGCCACAGGCCCGCTCCCTCGCCCTTCGGTGCCGGCCCCGCCCCGGCGCTCCCTCACCGAGAACGCCCGCTGACCCCCGTACGGTTCCGCCACAGCTCCTCCTGGACGCCGAGGCGCTCGCGCAGCCGGTTCATCCTCGGCAGCTTGGCCCGGTGTTCCCGGGACACCCGGTCCAGCTCCTCCAGCAGGCGGCGGGCGCGGTGCTCGGTGTCGAGTTCGTCGATGATCCGGTTCACCTCGGTCAGCACGGCGCCCATCAGGTGCCAGTTCGCCGCGTCCTCGCCGATCTCCTCCCGGAGCAGCTCGGCGAGCCGGTCGCGGGTGGCGGCCGCCGTGGTCAGCTCGGCCGTCAGGCGCGCCTCCGCCGACTCGGCGTTCTCGCTCAGGTGGGTGGTCACCAGCACCGCGAAGCTGACCACGGCGTCGGCGATCTCGGACAGCAGTTGTTCCACGGTCGCCCCGACCCGGGGCGGGAACAGCTCCTCGGAGCCGCGGGTCTTCGCCAGGTCCGTGAAGGTGCGGGCCAGCACCCGCAGCACGACCGTGCAGATCTCCAGCGTGTCCAGTCCGGTGCGCAGCACGACCCGGTGCAGCAGGCCCTCCTTGACGCGCGGATTGAGCCGCAGGCTGTCCTCGGCCTGCCGCAGCGCCGCGTCCACCTGGACGATGTCGTGGTCCAGCCGGCGTGCTTCGTGCAGCCGCTCGGCCGCCTGCTCCCAGGGGGTGCGGCCCGCGGCCTCCTCACCCATCCGCAGCATCAACTGCCGTACCCGGCGTGCCAGACCCTCGATCGACCGGCCCGCCTCGTCCACCCAGACCGGGGGCGGGAGGAGCAGGTTGCAGGCCATGCCGACGACCGCGCCGATCAGCGTCTCCACGATCCGGGCCCAGGCGGTGAAGCCGACGGTGGTGACCCCGAGCACCAGCATGGCGCTGATCGCCACCTCGGCCACGTACTCGTCGACGCGCACCAGGTGCCCGACGGTCAGCGAGGCCACGATCAGCAGCGCGAGGCTCCACCAGGTCAGTCCCACCAGCAGGCTGAAGGCGATGGCGACCAGCACCCCGGCCACCACCGAGTTCACCCGGCGGATGCCGTTGGTGAGCGTGGCGTAGAAGGTGACCTGGACGACCAGCAGGGCGGTCAGGGGTGCGGTCAGCGGTGCCGGCTCGGGGCTCAGGCGCAGCGCGATGACGTAGGCGATCGTGGCCGCGGCGGCCGACCGCAGCGTCTGTACGACCACCGGTTCCCCGCGGCGTCCCACCAGGCGCAGGAGTGGCTCGTTCCACTTGCGTACGTCGTGCATCCCTTGGCCTGTTCCCGTTCCGGAGGTGGGTCGAACGTGATCGGTCGAGGACCGGGTCCGTCCGCAACGACTTCTACATTGATCTCTCCGGCCAGGGGAAGATGTGCGGGAAAACCCGATCGGCCGTGGGTAACCGGAAAACCCGCGCCGACTCCGGGTGGCTCGCCGCGGGCATGCGCTACCGCGAGGGAGCGGCCCGGTTGCGCGGAGGTCGAGGAGGTGCTGCGGCTCACCGGCGGCCGGGGCGCCGACGTCGTCCTGGACACCGTGGGCGGCCGGGCCTTCGGGCGGAGCCTGCGCGAGACGGCGCACGGCGGCCGGGTGGTCTCCCTCGCCGACGTCGCCCTGGAGTCCAGCACCGTCGACACCCGCGACTTCTACCCGAAGAACATCGCGATCCTCGGCTTCCAGCTCACCAACCTGCAGATCCACGGCTGGGATCCGCCTCCCGACCTGCGTGAGCTGGCCGAGCGGGTGGCCGCCGGTGCCTACCGGGTGCCGGTCGAGACCGTGCTGCCCCTGTCCCGGGCGCGCGCCGCGCACGAGCGGCTGGAGAGCCGCGACAACCGGGGCAAGATCGTGCTCACCCCGGGTGGCTGAACCGGGCCGGGGGACGTCGGGCGCGGAGCTTGTCGGCCTCGGGTGGAGAGGGCCCCGGGGCGTCAGACGTAGAGCTTGTCGACGAAGGCGGACAGGTTGCCCTTCGTGCGGGCGATCTGCTCCTCCAGGGTCAGGCTCTCCTCGAACCGGCTCCCGGACTCCGGCACCTTCTTCCCGCGCACATACAGCGAGCACGCCAGGTCCGCGCACATGTACACCCCGACCGAGTTGCCCTCGCGTCCCGCCGCGCCCGCCTTCCGGGCGGTCATCAGCGACACCCCGCCGCCGGGGTGCGTGGTCAGGCACACCGAACACATGCTGCGGTGCAGGAACCCGCGCCGCGAGGCCGGGAAGCGCAGGGCGACACCGACGAGCCCGCCCTCCCGCTCGATGACCAGATAACTGCGGTCGGGCGCCCCCGGATCCCGCCAGCCGAGGAAGTCCAGGTCGTCCCACGGCTGTTCAGCGAGGTCGCGCGGGACCGCCAGGCGCTTGGCGTCGCCCTTGGAGCAGTTGACGAACGAGTTGCGGATGTCCTGCTCGGTGAGGGACTTCATGGGAGGCCTTCCGGGTTCGCTGCCGTGAACCTAGAGGGTCTAGGTTCACGGCTAGCCTAGGCAGCCAGAGGGTGGGTGGGCGAACGGTTTTCCGGGCGGCCGGTGTCACGCCCTACGCGTCCTCGGTGCCCCCCGCCTCCGGCGGCCACACGCCCGGCGCGAGCACCCCCAGGGCATAGGCGCGGGCGACCAGTTCGGTGCGGTTGGCCGCGCCCCAGCGGGCCGACAGGCGGCGCAGGTGATAGGTGACGCCGTCCTTGCTCAGGCCCAGCTCACGCGCCGCCCGGGTCGTGGTGGCACCCCCGGCCAGGAGCGCCAGTACCTGGCCTTCCACCGGGGTGACCGGCGGCGGCTCGGGCTCGCGCTGCGCCTCGCGCTCGCCCAGGACCCGCAGCATCACCAGCAGAGCCGGCGTCTCGTCCACGCTGTCGCTCACCGGGTCCGCCGTCAGTTCGCCGTACCGCTCGGCCCCGCCGGGGGAGCGCCAGCACACCGACACCTGATAGCGCGACCGGTGCCGCAGCCGCAGCGCCTCGGCGATCCGGTCGACCTGCGTGGCCTCCTGCGGCCGGAACAGCTCCAGCACGTCGCCGCCCCGCAGCCGCCCCGGTGTCGTACCGCACTCGGCGGCCATCGCCGGGTTGGCGAGTCTGACCCGGCCGTGCACGTCGCAGACCGCGACCGGTACGGAGACCCGGTCGAAGAGGGTCAACGCACGGTTGCGCCACACCACGGCCTCGCTCCGGCCCAGGTCCATCCGCACCTCCCGACGTCCCGCCCCATCCAAGAGGAACAGCCAGGCCAGCGGCAAACGCGAGGTCGCCGCGCAAGCCCTCGTAGCGACTTTTGACTGCACGATCGTGTAGTCCCGCGGTCCCGGCCGCCGGGTCGCCTCGCGCACGCTGGAGCGCAGTACTCCCCGTACCGCGAAAGGCAGTTGTCGCGCCATGCCCCCCACCGCACTGCACCCCGAGACCGCCGGTACCCTGCCCGGCGTCCCCGTCGTGGACATCACCGCCACCGGGCCCGGCCGTACCCCCATTCAACAGGTCATGGAGCTGATGCGCGCCCACGGTCCGGTGCTGGTGCGCCGGCTGCACGGGCGTGACGTGATGTTCGTCGCCGATGCCGACCTGGTCGCGGACCTGGCCGACGAGGAGCGGTTCGCCAAGCACGTCGGGCCCGCGCTGGAGAACGTGCGCGCCTTCACCGCCGACGGCCTGTTCACCGCCTACAACGACGAGCCCAACTGGGCCAAGGCGCACGACATCCTGATGCCCGCCTTCGCCCTCGGCTCGATGCGGACCTACCACCCGGTGATGCTGAAGGTGGCCCGCCGGCTCATCGACTCCTGGGACCGGGCCGCGCACGGCGGGCAGCCGGTGAACGTCCCCGACGACATGACCCGCATGACCCTCGACACCATCGGACTGGCCGGATTCGGCTACGACTTCGGCTCCTTCGAGCGGGCCGAGCCGCACCCCTTCGTGGAGTCGATGGTGCGCTGCCTGGAGTGGGCCATGACCCGGCTCGCCCGCACCCCGGGCCAGGACCACACGGCGGCCGACGCCGCGTTCCGCGCCGACTCCGACTACCTCGCCCAGGTCGTGGACGACGTCATCGCCTCCCGCACCGGCACCGACCAGGGCGCGGCCGACGACCTCCTCGGGCTGATGCTCAGCGCCCCGCACCCGGCCGACGGCACCACCCTGGACCCGGCCAACATCCGCAACCAGGTCATCACCTTCCTGATCGCCGGGCACGAGACCACCTCCGGCGCGATGTCCTTCGCCCTGTACTACCTCGCCAAGCACCCGACCGCGCTCCGGCTCGTCCAGCGCGAGGCCGACGCGCTGTGGGGCAGCGCCCCGGACCCCGAGCCGACGTACGACGACATCGGCCGCCTCACCTACACCCGCCAGGTCCTCAACGAGGCGCTGCGGCTGTGGCCAACGGCCGCTGCCTTCAGCCGGCACGCCCGCGAGGACACCCTGCTCGGCGGCCGGATCCCGATGCGTGCCGGACAGGCCGTCACCGTGCTCGCCCCGATGCTGCACCGGCAGCCCGTGTGGGGCGACAACCCTGAGCTGTTCGACCCGGAGCGGTTCACCCGCGAGGCGGAGGCGGCCCGGCCGGTGCATGCCTTCAAGCCCTTCGGCACCGGTGAACGTGCCTGCATCGGGCGGCAGTTCGCGTTGCACGAGGCGACCATGCTGCTGGCCATGCTGGTCCACCGCTACCGGCTGCACGACCACGCCGACTACGCGCTCACGGTGAAGGAGACCCTCACCCTCAAGCCCGAGGGCTTCACGCTCACCCTGACCCCGCGCACCGACGCCGATCGCGTCCACGCTCCGCTTCCCGGCGCCGCGGCCGCTCTCGGCGCACCGACTCCGGCCCCGGACACTCTCCCGGCCCGGGTCCGCCCCGGCACGGGCGCCCTCTTCCTGCACGGCAGCAACTACGGCACCTGCCGTGCCTTCGCCGCCCAGCTCGCCGACGAGGCCGCCGCGGTCGGCTGCGCCACCGAGGTCGCCGCCCTGGACGCGTACGCGGACGGCCTGCCCACCGACCGGCCCGTCGTCATCACCGCCGCCTCCTACAACGGCCGCCCCACCGACGACGCCACCGCCTTCACCGCCCGGCTCGACGGCACCCCCGACCTCACCGGCGTGACCTACGCCGTCCTCGGCGTCGGCGACCGCAACTGGGCCGCCACCTACCAGCACGTCCCCACCCGCATCGACGCCCGCCTCGCCGAACTGGGCGCCACCCGGCTGACCGACCGCGCCGCCGCCGACGCCTCCGGCGACCTGAGCGGAACCGTCCGCGACTTCAACGAACAGCTGCGCACCGCCCTGCTCCGGGAGTACGGCGACCCGGACGCCGTCACCGGCACCGAGGAGGAGCCCGCCACGGCGTACGAGGTCCGCACCGTCACCGGCGGCCCGCTGGACGCCGTGGCCGAGCGGCACGGGCTGGTCCCCATGACCGTCACCGAGGCGTACGACCTCACCGCGCCGGGACACCCGCGCACCAAGCGGTTCTTGCGCATCGCCCTGCCCGACGGCGTCGCCTACCGCACCGCCGACCACCTGACCGTGCTCCCCGCCCACGCCCCCGGCCTCGTGGAGCGCGCCGCCGCCGCGCTCGGCGTCGACCTCGACGCCGTCCTGGACGTCCGGGCCACCCGCCCGCGCCGCGACGGCCTCGCCGTGGACCGCCCGCTCACCGCCCGGCACCTGCTCACGCACCACGTCGAGTTGCAGGAGCCGCCGACCGCACGCCAGCTGGCCCTGCTCGCCGAGGCCAACCCCTGCCCGCCCGAGCGCGCCGGCCTCGCGGCTCTGACCGGCGACGATCCGCGCACCCTGGTGGAGATCGCCGAGGACCACCCCGCCCTGCGCGGCGCCCTGGACTGGCCGCACCTCCTCGACCTGCTGACCCCGGTGCGCCCGCGCCACTACTCCATCTCCTCCTCCCCGGCGGCCGACCCGCGCCACGCCGACCTGATGGTCTCCGTGCTGGACGCCCCCGCCCGGTCGGGCAGGGGCCGCTACCGAGGCACCGGCTCCGGGCACCTCGCCGCCCTGCGGCCCGGCGACACCGTGTACGCCCGCGTCCAGCCCTGCCGGGAGGCGTTCCGGACCGACGGCAGCGCACCCGTCGTGATGATCGCCGCGGGTACCGGCCTCGCCCCGTTCCGCGGAACCGTCGCCGACCGCACCGCCGCCCGTGCCGCCGGCGCCGAACTCCCGACGGCCCTGCTCTACTTCGGCTGCGACGCCCCCGACGCCGACTTCCTGCACGCCGGTGAACTCCGCAGCGCCGAGGCCGCCGGTGCCGTCCGCCTCCGTCCGGCCTTCAGCGCCGCCCCCGAGAACGGCGCCCTGTTCGTGCAGCACCGCATCGCCGCCGAGGCCGACGAGGTCTGGGAACTGCTCACCGCAGGAGCCCGGGTCCATGTCTGCGGCGACGGCTCCCGCATGGCACCCGGAGTTCGCGAGGTGTTCCGTACCCTGTACCGGGAACGGACTCCCGGCGCCGACGAGGCGGCGGCCGGACGGTGGCTCGACTCGCTGATGGCCGACGGGCGTTACGTCGAGGACGTGTACGCGGCGGGCTGACCGCCACGGGAAGAGGGGCGCACGATGGGGGAGCCGGAGGAACGGGCCCGGCGGGTCCTGACCGCGGCGGGCATCGACCCCGGCCGGCCGGCCGGAGTGCGTCCGCTGGGCGGCGGCACCTACAACACCGTCGAAGAACTGCGGCTCACCGACGGCACCCGCTGCGTCCTGAAGGCCGCGCCGACGGCACCGGGCCCGCGTTACGAGGCCCGGCTGCTGCACTCCGAGGCGGTGTTCAGCCGCGCGGCCGAAGAGGCCGGCGTCCCCGCACCTCGCACACTCCACGCCGACGACGGCCCCGAGGTACGGCACCTGCTGCAGACCGCCTGCCCCGGCACCCCCTGGGACGACTCCCTATCCGGTGTCGAACGAGCCACTCTGCGCGGGGAGTTGGGGGGCCGGGTCGCGCGTCTGCACCAGGTGACCGGGCCCGGCTTCGGCTACCCGTCCGGTGCCCTCGGCCCGCTCGCCCCCGACTGGCGGACGGCGTTCACCGCGATGTTCGACGCGGTCCTGCACGACGCCCGCCACTACCGGGCCCGGCTGCCCCGCCCCGTCGGCGAGGTGGCCGGTACGGCCCGGGCCGCGTACGACGTCCTGGACGAGGTCACCGTCCCGCGGCCCGTCCACTTCGACCTGTGGCCGGGCAACATCCTCGTCGACCGCACGCCCGACGGCCCCCGCATCGGCGGTCTGATCGACGGCGAGCGCATGTTCTGGGGCGATCCCCTGGCCGACCTCGTCTCCCTCGCCCTGCTGGACGACATCGAGAAGGACGAGGCCTTCCTCGCGGGCTACCGGCAGGGCGGCGGTCACGCCGCGCTCGGGCGCGCGGAACGCCTTCGGCTCGCCCTCTACCGCGCCTACCTCTACCTGATCATGCTGGTCGAGACGGTTCCGCGGGCGGTCGACGAGGGGCACGCCCGCTGGGCCCAGGAGGCCGTCGCCCCGGAGCTCGTCGCCGCGCTGGAGGGGATCAAGGCGGCCGGCGCTTAGCTCAGCACATGAAATAAGGGTTGTCCGAAAGTCGCGTGCAGCCTGTTCCGAGGGGTATGTTGCAGGTCGGGACATGGTTCGAAGGGAGCCACATGGCGGGGCGGAACGGGCGAACGGTACGCGACCTCAGACGGGGCAACCGCACGGCCGTGCTGCAACGGCTGTACTTCGACGGCCCGCTCAGCCGTTTCGAACTGGGCCCGGTCACCGGACTGAGCTCCGGCTCGGTCAGCAACGTGGTCGCGGACCTGGTCGCCGACGGACTGGTCGAAGAGGCGGGCAGCGTCGACTCCGACGGTGGCCGCCCCCGCACCCTGCTGCGCGTCTCCCCGCACAGCGGCCAGATGATCGGCGTCGACGTCGGCGAGACCCGGGTCCGCGTCGAGCTGTTCGACCTGGCCCTCACCGAACTCGCCCGCACCGAGCGCCCGCTCACCCAGCAGGCCTACGACGTCGACGTGATCGTCGGCCACATCCGTGACGGCATCGCCGAGGTCCTGGAGGCCGAGGGGGCCTCGCCCGAGCGGCTGCTCGGCGTCGGCGTCGGCGTCCCCGGCATCGTCGAGCACACGACGGACCTGGGTGCCGTCGTGCACGGACAGACCATCGGCTGGGACGCGGTCCCGCTGGAGCGGCTGCTCCGCTCGACCTCCCGACTGCCGGACACCGTGCGGTACTTCATCGACAACGGCGCCAAGACCCTGGGTCAGGCCGAGATGTGGTTCGGCGGCGGGCGCGGGGCCCGCAACGCGGTGGTCGTGCTCTTCGGTTCCGGCGTCGGCGCCTGCCTGGTCACCCCCGAGGTGGAGCACGGGCGGGCCGTCGAATGGGGGCATCTGACCGTGCGGGTCCGGGGGCGCCGCTGTCGGTGCGGTGCGCCAGGCTGCCTGGAGGCCTACGCCGGTGCCGAGTCGCTGCTCGCCCGCTGGCGCGAGGAGGGCGGACGGCCGCCCGAGGGCGCCGACGAGGAGACCGCGCTCACCGCGATGCTCGCCGCCGCCTACCCGACCGAGGACAGGGACCCCGACCCGGTCGCGCTCGCGGTCCTGGAGGAGACCGCCGAGTATCTGGGTGCCGGCCTGTCCGACCTGATCAACCTCTTCCAGCCCGAGCGGATCCTCATCGGCGGCTGGGCCGGACTCCAGCTCGGCACCCGGTTCCTGCCCGCCGTACGCCGCCACGCGTCGACGTACGCCCTGCGGTACCCGGCCGACAAGGTCAGCATCGACCTCGGCAGGCTCGGACCCGACGCGGTCACCGTCGGCGCGGCGATCCTGCCCCTGGCCGACTTCTTCGCGCGCGGCGGCCGTCGCGCCGAACGGGCGACCGAGGACCGGCACCCCGCCTGGCGGGCCGCACTGGAGGAGCGGACACCGCGCTGACCGGCGTGACACACCTCACGGACCCCGGCTGGAACAGCGCAAGATGGTTGCCCGTTGAACCACCCGTGGGTGCGGACGGGACAGTGTCCCCGGGCCTCACCATCCGCCCACAGGGACGATCGTTCGGCTGAAGCCCTGTGGTGCCCTTCGCCGAGAGGCGACCGCCGTCCGTGCCCACCACCTGACTGCCCCGGCCGTGAATCCCCCGTCACGGTCGGGGCCTTCTCATGACGCCGGGGCGGGCGTACGGCCCTCCCGCGTCCAGGCCAGCAGCTCCTCGGCCGGCCAGGTCGTCACCACCCGTTCGGCGGGCACCCCGCACTCCTCGGCCCGGGCACAGCCGAGGATCTGCCAGTCCAGCTGGCCCGGCGCATGCGCGTCGGTGTCGATCGAGAACAGCACCCCGGCCGCCACGGCCCGGCGCAGCAGCCGCCGCGGCGGGTCCAGCCGCTCGGGACGGCTGTTGATCTCCACGGCCGTCCCCGATTCGGCGCAGGCGGCGAACACCTCGTCCGCGTCGAACTCCGACTCCGGCCGGCCACGGCCCGTGACCAGGCGTCCCGTGCAGTGGCCGAGGATGTCCGCGTGCGGATCGCGTACGGCCTTCACCATGCGGCGGGTCATCGAGCGGGCGTCCATGCGCAGCTTGGAGTGCACGGACACCACCACGACGTCCAGCCGCTCCAGCAGCTCGGGCTTCTGGTCCAGCGAGCCGTCCTCCAGGATGTCGCACTCGATGCCCGTGAGCAGCCGGAACGGCGCCCACCGCGTGTTCAGCTCCGCCACCACCTCCAGCTGCTCGCGCAGCCGCTCCGGACTGAGGCCCCGGGCCACGGTCAGCCGGGGGGAGTGATCGGTCAGGGCCGTCCACTCGTGGCCCAGCCGGGCCGCCGCACGCCCCATCTCCTCGATCGGGCTGCCGCCGTCCGACCAGTCCGAGTGTGTGTGGCAGTCGCCGCGCAGCAGCGCCCGCAGCTCGGTGCCGCCCTCGGCGGTGAGCGGCCCGCCGCTCTCCTCCTCCACCGTGCGCAGATAGCCGGGCACCTCCCCGGCCAGGGCCTCCCGCACCACCTGCGCGGTCTTCGGGCCGACCCCCTTCAGCGACTCCAGCGTCCCGGCCGCCGCACGCCCGGCGACCTCGTCCTCGGGCAGCGCGGACAGCACCCGGGCGGCGGTCCGGAAGGCCCGCACCCGGTAGGTGGGCGCCATCGACCGCTCCAGCAGGAAGGCGATCCGGTCGAGGGCCGCGACGGGATCCATGGTCACCTCCAGCGCGCGATGCCCCTCCAGGGTTCCCCGGCCGGACCCACCCCGCACGCCCGCCGGCACGCGCCCCGAAGGGCCGTGGCGCCTGGACGGCTGCGCGGACGAGTCGTCGGCCCCGGTTGCGTTCTACGCTCTATTGCATGACCGAACAAGCAGTGCCCTACATCTCCCACCCGCGGGTCCTGGTGCACGGCGTGTGCCCGGGCAAGCCGGGGGAGCCGCCCTTCCGGGTGGTGGAGATCGACGGTGAGGTGGTCGGCCGGGCCAGGACCGCGACCGACGTGCTGGAGGTCGCCGCCACCCACGGCATCACGATCCACGACCTGAACGACCCGGACGCGGTCCGCTGGGTGGGCGGCGGCCAGTACCACTGGACACCCATCTGATCCGGAGACGGCTCAGCCGACCGTCCACTTCTGGTTGCCGCCCCCGGTGCACGTCCAGATCTGCAGCCGGGTGCCGTTGGCCGAGTTGTTCCCGGTCACGTCGAGGCACTTGTTCGCCTGCGGACTGACGATGTCGTGCGCCGCCGAGACGGCCCACTTCTGGTTGGGGCCGCCCGTGCAGTCCCACAGCTGGACGGTCGAGCCGTCCGCCGTAGCGTTGCCGGTGACGTCCAGGCACTTCCCGAGCGCCCGGATCGTGCCGTCCGAGCCGACCGTCCACTGCTGGGCGCCCGTGCCGTTGCAGTCGTAGAGCTGGACCGGGGTGCCGTTGGCGGAGTTCGCGCCGGCCACGTCCACGCACTTGCCCGCCAGTCCCCGGATCGGGACACCGGCCGCGCTGTCGCTCGTCGTCACCGACACCGAGTCGACCACCAGCTGCTGCGGGAACTGCGTGGAGCCGTCCGGGTCGCCCGGCCAGTAGCCGCCGACCGCCAGGTTCAGGATCAGGAAGAACGGCTTGTTGAACACCCAGGTCTTCCCGCCGAGGTCGGTGGGCGTGCGCCGCTGGTAGACGTTCCCGTCCACGGACCAGGTGATCGAGTCGGGCGCCCAGTCGACGGCGAAGGTGTGGAAGGCGTCCGCGAAGGCCTGCCCGTTCGGCAGGGTGTAGCCGGCGCCGATGCCGCCCGATCCGGAGTAGCCCGGGCCGTGGATGGTGCCGTGCACGGTCGAGGGCTCGAAGCCGACGTTCTCCATCACGTCGATCTCACCCGAGTCCGGCCAGTTCACCGGCGTGCCGAGCATCCAGAACGCGGGCCACATGCCCTGCCCACGCGGGATCTTCATCCGGGCCTCGACATGGCCGTACTGCGCGTTGAACTTCCCGGCGGTGTTCATCCGCGCCGAGGTGTACTGGCAACTCCCGTACCAGCACTGGTAGCCCGCCGGGTTCTCCTTGCGAGCCGTGATCACCAGATGCCCCTGGCCGTCCAGGGCCGCGTTCCTGGTACCGGACGTGTAGTACTGCCGCTCGTGGTTGTTGACGTTGTCGCCCGTCTCCAGCGTCCACTTCGAGGAGTCGACCGCGGCGCCCGCGGGCCCGTCGAAGCTGTCGGAGAAGGTGGTCACGGCCGCGGCCGCCGGGGCCGCGGTCTGCGCCCGGGCCGGGCCGACGGCGGCCGAGCCGACGAGCGCGGCGGACAGGGCGGCGAACAGGCATCTGCGGAGCAGGCGTGGGGAGGCCATGACTCTCCGTTCACGTGGGGGGTGAGATGACTCTTGATTTAAGGAGTGAAGTAAGAGGGCGTCAATACCTTGGTACGGACCTCTCGTCGGCGATCGCTCGGCCGACGGGCCCAGTCAACTTCCCCGTGCCGTAGGGCGGTTGCGCAGGACGAGGTCACCCGGGCCGGATCGGACGTCCGCCCGCCGTTTCGGCACCCGCTCCCGGGGCACCCGCTCCCGAGCCCGCGTGCCGCCGCCGATGACGGGCGCGGCGGTGCTTGGATGCCCCGAGCGGCGCATCGGACAAAGGTGCACAGAGCCCTGCGGAGCGGACCGAGGAGGAGACGGATGACCCGGCGTACGGCCTTCCTCGTCCTGGGGGAACTCCTCGCCTGGTGGGCCGGACTGGCCCTGCTGTGGCTGGTGTTCATCAGCTCGGTCGACACCCTGGAGCGGATCGTCGGCGCGAGCGCCGCCGCCGTGGGGGCGCTGCTGGCCCGGGCCGGACGGCGGGCGGTGACCTGGCGGTGAACGGCTGGCTCCTGGCGGCGACCGTCGAACTCGGCGGGGCAGGGGCGGCGGCCCTGTGGGGGGCGGCCACCGGTCCGCTGCCCCGCCGGGTCATGGCCCAGAACCTGGCCACCTCCGCGGTCTGCCCGGCCCTGCTGCTGCTCGCCCAGGGCTACGGCCGCCCCTCCTACGTCGACCTGGCCCTGCTGATCGCCCTGCTGGGCCCGGTCGGCACCCTTGTCTTCGCCCGTCTGCTCGCCGACGACCTGGCGGCCGAGCCGCCGCGCGCCTGGGCTCTGACCTGGGCCGCCGTGGGCCTGGCCACGACGGTCGTGGTGGCGGTGTGCGTGGCCACCGGCCCGAGCCGGGCGATGGTGAAACTGCTGGTGATCGGAGCCCTGCTGATCGGCGGCAACGTCATCGCGTCCCGGGCGCTGGCGGGTGGCTTCCGGGCGGTGGGCGGTGCCTGACGCGGGAGCGGTGCGGGGTGGGAGCGAGGTGCGGCATGACTGATGCCGTGATCGTCGTGGCCCTGCTGCTCGTGGCCGCCTCCGCCACCGCCGCCGTGGCCCAGCGCGAACCGGCCCGGCAGGCCCTGGTGCTGTCCGTGCTCGGCGTCGTCCTGGCCGTTCTGTTCACCGCGCTCCAGGCCCCGGACGTCGCCCTGTCGCAGCTGGCCGTGGGCTCCGCGCTCACCCCGCTGCTGATGATGCTGTCGGTGCGCAAGGTCAGACGGCGGGGCCGCACGAAGGACCGCGCGCGATGACCCGGCGGCTGCGGCTGTGGCTGCTCGCCGTGGGCGGCGCGGGGGTGGCCGCCCTGCTGGTCGCCGCCGGCCTCGACCTGCCCGCCTTCGGCGGCCCGTGGCACCCGTACGGCGAGCGGGCCGTCCGCGCCTCCCTCGCCCGGCACACCGCCAACACGATCGCCTCCGTCAACTTCGACCAGCGCGCCTACGACACCCTCGGCGAGACGAGCATCCTGTTCGCCGCCGTCCTGGGCTGCCTGGTGCTCCTGCGCGAGGCCCGTGACGAGCAGCGGGCGCAGCCGCAGCCCGCCGAAGTGGCCCGGCCCGTCCGCCGCTACGCACTGATCGTGCTGCCCGTCGCCCTCCTCGCCGGCCTCTACGTCGTCGCCCACGGCCAGCTCAGCCCCGGCGGCGGCTTCCAGGGCGGGGTCGTCGCCGCGACCGCCCTGCACCTGCTGTACCTCGGCTCCGACTACCGCGCCCTGGAACGTGTCCGCCCCCTCGGCGTGTTCGACGTCTGCGACGCGCTCGCCGTCTCCGCCTACGCCGTCCTGGGCCTCGCCGGCCTCCTCGCGGGCACCGCGTTCCTGGCCAACACGCTGCTGCCGTACGGCACCTTCAACACGCTGTCCTCCGGCGGCACCGTCCCCCTGCTGAACGCGGCCGTCGGCATGGAGGTGGCCTGCGCGGTAGTCCTCCTGCTCGCGAGTTTCCTGGACCAGGCCGTCGAGATCGAGGAGGAACACGGGAGTTGAGAACGCCGTGATGCACGTCCTTCCCTACCTGATCGCCGCCTACGTCTTCCTGACCGGCTGCTACGGCCTCGCCACCAGCCGCAACCTGATCCACACCGTGGGCTGCCTGGCCGTGTGCCAGTCGTCCACGTACGTCCTGCTGCTGGCCGTCGGCTACCGCGACGGGGCGACCGCGCCGGTCTTCTCCGACATCGAGCCGGGGTCCCGGCCGGTCGTCGACCCGGTCGTGCAGGCGCTCACCCTCACCGACATCGTGGTCGGCGCCACCGTCACCGCGCTGCTGCTCGCCCTCGTCCTGCAGGTCGCCAAGCGGCACGGCACCCTCGACCCGGACGAGCTGAGAGAGCTGCGCGGCTGATGCACCACCTGCTTCCGCTGCTCTTCGCGGTGCCGCTGCTCGGGGCCGCTCTGCTGGTGGCCACGGGCCTCCGGCTGTCCCGGGTCGTGGCCGAGACCACCGGGTGCGTCGTCTCCGGCGCCACGGCCGCCCTCGCGCTCGTGCTGCTCCTCAACTCCTCGCCGCCGCTGGTGGAATGGGTCGGCGGCTGGCGGCCCGTCGACGGGGAGAGCGTCGGCATCGTGCTGGTCGGGGACGGTCCGGCGCTGGGCATGGCCGCGCTGGCCTCGCTGCTCACCCTGTCGGCGCTGGTGTACTCCTGGCGCTACTTCGACGAGCCGCCGCGCGGCCACGCCGGTTCCTTCCCCGCGCTGATGCTGGTCTTCCAGGGTGCGATGTGCGGCTTCGCGCTCGCCGGCGACCTGTTCAACGCGTTCGTGTTCTTCGAGCTGATGAGCGTCGTCGCCTACGCGCTGACCGGCTACCGGATCGACGAGGCGAAGGCCGTGCAGGGCGCGCTGACCTTCGGAGTCGTCAACTCCCTCGGCGCGTACGCGATGCTGTCGGGCATCGGCCTGCTGTACGCCCGCACCGGTGAACTGGCCATGGCGAAGATCGGACGCGGCCTGGACACCGCGGCCACGCAGGGCGGGCCGGACGCCCTCGTCCTCGCCGCGTTCGTGCTGGTCATGACAGGGTTGCTGGTGAAGGCGGCCGCCGTGCCGTTCCACTTCTGGCTTCCCGATGCGCACGCGGTCGCCCCCACCCCGGTGTGCATGCTGCTGTCCGGCGTCATGGTCGAACTCGGCTCCTACGGCGTCTGGCGCGTGTACGGCACCGTCTTCGCCGGACCCGGCGGCATCCCCGCCGCCGACCTGACCCGGGCCCTGGTGACCCTGGGCGTGCTCACCGCCGCGGTCGGCGCCGTCATGTGCTGGTACCAGCGGCACATCAAACGGCTGCTCGCCTACTCCACGGTCGCGCACACCGGCCTGTTCCTCGTCGGCCTCGGTGTGCTCACCCCCGAGGGGGACGACGGGGTCGCCCTGTACCTCGTCGGGCACGCCGGGGTGAAGGCCGCGCTGTTCGCCTGCACCGGTGCGCTCCTGAACCGGTTCGGCAGTGTCGACGAGCACGCCCTGCACGGCAGGGCGCGCGGGATGCGCGCGTTCGCGGTGATGTTCGCGATCGGCGGGCTTGCCCTCGCGGGCCTTCCGCCGTTCGGGACGGCCCTCGGCAAGGCGATCACCGAGGAGACGGCCGGCGGCCCGCTCACCGCGGTGTACGTGCTCGCCTCCGCGGTGACCGCGGGCGCGGTGCTGCGGGTCACCGCCCGGGTGTTCCTGGGGCTCGGGCCGCGCCCGGAGGACGCCGCGTACGAGACCAGCGGGTCCGGGGAGCAGCCCGAGACCGGCAGGCGACTGACCCGCATCCCGGACTCGATGACCGCGGTGCCCGCCGTGCTGCTCGCCGCCGCCTTCGCCGTCGGCGTGGCCCCCGGCCTCGCCGCACTGGTGGCCCGCTCGGTCAACGAGGCCGGGTCGGGCGGCGCCCACGCCTCCGTCCACTGGACAGCGCACGGCATCCTGCTGGGCCTGGCCTCCGCCCTGCTGGCCGTGGGCCTCGCCGCCCTCGCCGTGGCCCGCCCGCGCTGGGTGGCCACCCCGGACCGGGCGCTGCCCCTGCGCCGCCTGCAGTCGGGCCACATCGGCGACTACGTGGCCTGGCTCCTGGTCGGCGCCACCGTGCTGGGCGCGCTGACCCTGCCCGGGGTGCTGGGCGGCTGACCGTCCGGTGCCTCGCTTCCTCGACCGCCAGTAGCATGATCGACGCAGCCCGTGCTGATCATGCGAGGAGCGGATCGTGCGAGACATCGCCGTCTTCAGTGGCAGTGCCCATCCCGAACTGGCTCAGGAGGTCTGCGCCCACCTGGGCGTGCCGCTCAGCCCGATCCGGGTCAGCCGGTTCGCCAACGACTGTCTGGAGGTGCAGCTTCAGGCCAACTGCCGGGAACGGGACGTCTTCCTGATCCAGCCGCTGGTCAGACCCGTCCAGGAGCACCTGGTGGAGCTGCTGCTGATGTGCGACGCGGCCCGGGGTGCCTCGGCCGGCCGGATCACCGTCGTCATGCCCCACTACTCCTACGCCCGCTCCGACAAGAAGGACGCGCCCCGCATCTCCCTCGGCGGACGGCTGGTCGCCGACCTGCTGGTGGCGGCGGGGGCGAGCCGGGTCCTCGCCATGACCCTGCACGCACCGCAGGTGCACGGCTTCTTCTCGGTGCCGGTGGACCACCTGCACGCGCTGCGTGAACTGGCCGCGCACTTCCGGCAGTACGACCTCTCGCGCACCACGGTCGTCTCCCCGGACCTCGGCAACGCCAAGGAGGCCGCCGCCTTCGCCCGGCTGATCGGCGCCCAGGTGGCGGCCGGGGCCAAGCAGCGATTCGCGGACGACCGGGTGAGCATCAGCTCCGTGATCGGGGATGTGGCCGACCGGGACGTCATCGTCCTGGACGACGAGATCGCCAAGGGCAGCACCGTCATCGAACTGCTGCAGAAACTACGGGAGTTGGGGCCGCGCTCGATCCGGGTGGCCTGCACGCACGGTCTGTTCGCGGCCGGTGCGCTCAAGCGGCTGAGCGAGCAGCCCGACGTGCTGGAGATCGTGTGCACCAACACCGTCCCGGTGCCCCTGGACGAGCACACGGACAAGCTGCGCATCCTGTCCATCGGTCCCGCGCTCGCCGAGGCCGTACGCCGCATTCACAACGGTGAGTCCGTGAGCGCCCTCTTCGAGGAGCCGAGAGGCGCCTAGGCGGACCGCGGCCGTCGTCACAGCGAGCCCGAGGCGGCCTCGGGCTGTTCCAGGGCCGCCTCCGGCGTCGCCTGCGGCGGCAGCAGCCGGGACAGTCCGGTGACCCGGAAGACGCGCAGGGTCAGCGGGTGGGTGCACACCAGGTGCAGCCGCCCGCCCCGCTCCAGCACCCGGCTGCGGGCCCGGTAGAGCAGGCGCAGCCCGGAGCAGTCGAAGAACTCCACGGACCGCAGGTCGATCACGATCCGGACCCCGGACCGGTCGGTGATCCGGTCCAGGGCGGGAGCGATCTCCGTCGCCGCCGCGATGTCGATCTCGCCGCGGAACTCCACCACCGTGTGCCCGCGGTCCTCGCGTATGCGCAGATGCCGAGTGAGCGGCGTGGGCCCCTCCTGCACGACGGCATCACCTCCCACGCGCGCCTGGAAATCCGTCTCTCGACCGTCAAGTTACCCTCGACAGAAGGAATTTGAGCATGTTCGATTGACATATGTCTTCGAGTTTGGCGCTGCGTGTCGTTCTGTGATCTGGACGGCAGGGTTCCAGGGTGGCTGGGACAGCGTGTGCCGACGCCTTCGAGAGCGCCCGCCGGATCGTCCGGCAGGTTGCCCGCCGAGCCCCGAACGTTCCGGCCCGTCCCCGCGTCTGAGGAGCGTGTCGGAGGAGCGTGACGACAGTCCAGGGACAGGGGCGGGCATGCGCAGGGGACTTGTGGCCGTGGCGGTACTGGCAGCCGTGACGGCGGTGGGGTGCGACGACGGCACCGGAGTGCGGGTGGTGGTCGACGGCACACCTCCGGCGACCCCGTACAGCGGTCCGCTCGACGTGCCCACCAAGGCCGTGGACGACGACAGCCCTTGGTCCCTGCGCCTGGCCTCCGGAGCTGCAGGCCGGGCGCTGGAGTGCGACGGGGAGATTTTCGAGGGCGGCGGCCCCGACGGTTGGGGCAGGTCGGACGGCGGAGGCACCCCCGAGGAGGGGCTGAAGCTCTACTTCGACATGTTCCAGCCGGTGCAGCCCGACCACGGCTACCGGGTGGAGCGCAAGGAGGCGGACCGCGTGCTGTACTCCTTCGACGTCAAGGGCCGCACCAAAGTGGCCGTCGTGGTGGCCAGGGACCGGAAGAACCGGCCCGGTTGGGGCCCGGAGACGAACGCCTCCTGCGATCCGGCCGAGCTCCCCGCGAAGTTCGCGGCCGCCCAGGGCTGGGAGGTCTGGACGAACAAGAACGGCAGGCGGGTGCCGGTGAGCCGGCTCAGCAGCTCCAACGGCGCGGAACACTGCGACTGGCAGTCCGCCCACTTCCTCACCCTGGGCGACCGCACGTACATGCGCGATCCCGAGGGCGTCCTCCACCGGGACGGCCTGCTCAGGACGCCGTACCGCAAGAACGTGAGCATGCCGGCGGACGCTCGCGACACCGGGTACCACTACCGCGGCCGGCACCTGTGGCTCACCGATGACAAGGACATGGCCTACGTCCGCACCTCCGACGGAGTGGAGGCCTGGCCGCAGACGAAGAACGGTCCCGCCTGCAAGTGACCCGTCACCGGCTCCGGTGCAGCGCGACCAGCAACTGCCAGACCTGGTCGGCGACTTCCTCCGGGCCAGCCTCCAACAGCCCGTGCAGCCAGTCCGCGAGGACCCCCGCGAAGGTCGCCGCGACCGCCGAGGCGACCAGCGGGGCGTCCGCCGCACCCGCCAGCTCGCGCTCGGCGAGGCTGCGGGCCCGCAGATCCCGGTGCAGCACCCGGCCGAGCGGCCCGCCGCCGCCCGGTGCGAGCAGCGACCGGTACAGGGCCGCGTGCGGGGCGAGGCTCGCGAAGAACTCCCGCAGCGCAGGCGGTGCGTTGGCCGGGTCGGGCCGTCCCCGCCAGGCGTGCAGCGCGTCCACCGCCTGCCGTACGACGTCCGCGCACGTGTCGACCGCCAGCGCCTCCAGCCCGTCGTAGTGGACGTAGAACGTGGCCCGGCCCACCCCGGCCAGGCGCACCAGCGCGGCCACGCCGACCTCCTCCAGCGGCCGCTCGGCGCACTCCGCGAGCAGGGCCGCGCGCAGCCGGGCGCGGGTGCGCGCGGCCCGGGGGTCCTCCTGGGGCGCCGGGGTCATCGGGCGAGGAGCACGGCCGCCAGGGCCAGTGCGCCGGGCAGCGCCTGGGCGAACAGGATGCGGCGGTTGGCCGTGGCTGCGCCGAACACGCCCGCCACCACGACGCACGACAGGAAGAAGACCTGCACCCGGAACCCGGTCGGGTCGGCGGCGATCAGCCCCCACACCAGGCCCGCGGCCAGAAAGCCGTTGTAGAGGCCCTGGTTGGCGGCCAGCGGCGCGGTCGCCCGGGCCATCTCCGGATCGAATCCGTGCAGCCCCCGCCCCGGCTTCTTCTGCCACAAAAACATCTCCAGCACCAGGATGTACGCGTGCAGCGCCGCCACCAGGCCGACCAGCACGATCGCCACGATCTCCACGACCAGCGCCCTCCTCATCTTCTTGGACAGGTGTCCAGGATAACCGGACACCTGTCCAAGAAGTCACCCGGGGGCCCACACCCCGGCCGCGGCATCCCTGCGCAGCTCCCGGGCCCTTAACGCCAGCTGGATCTCGAAGCGGGCCACCGGGTCGTGCAGCAGCTCACCGAACAACTCGTCCAGCTGCCGCATCCGGTAGCGGACCGTCTGCGGGTGCACCGCCAGACGTGCGGCCACCTCCCCGACTCCGCGGCCGGACTGCAGCCAGCCCAGCAGGGTCTCCGCGAGCCGCTCCCGCTGCGGCGGGCGCACCTGCTCCAGCGGGCGCAGCCAGTGCGCGGCCATCGCGTCCAGCAGAGCGTCGTCCCGCAGGAGCAGCAGCGTGGACAGATGGTCCTGGCAGCGCACCACACCGCCGGCCGGATCCGTGCCGGACAGCACACCGCGCCGTACGAGGTCCAGCGCCTCGGTGGCCCAGCGCAGCGAGCGCGCACCCTCGTGCAGCGCCACCGTGGGCCCCATCGCGGCGCGCAGCCCCTGCAGTGCCCCGGCCACCGCCCGCGCCCGGCCCGGCCCCTCCGGATCGGGCACCACCAGCAGCGCGGGCTGGACGTCGAACCGGGTGAGGAACTCCGGCGGCACGATCGGTCCGGCCCCGGGCCCGGGGTCCACGGCCACCACCGCCACCGCCCGCGGCATCGTCCAGCGCGCGGCATGCGCGAGATCGGCGATCGCCCCGGCCGAGGCCGGGGGATCGGCGGTCAGCAGGTCCACCAACCGGGCCCGCCGTTGGTGGAGTTCACCAGCCGCGTGCAGCCGGGCCTCGGTGTAGGCCGCGGTCGCCGCGGCCGCCATCTCGTCCAGGTGCAGGAACAGCGCCTCACCGAAGGCGCCCAGCACATGGCGGGGCAACAGCCCACCGTCCACCAGGGCGTTGACCCGGCGCCAGGTCACCCGGGCGCCGAGCCGCAGCGCAGACTGGAACGAGTCGAGGCTGCGGCCTTCCTCGGCCTCCCCGCGGCCGATGCGCTCGTACGTCTCGCGCACCGGCTCCCAGTCGGTGTCCGGCTGGGCCATCCGCTCCAGCAGTCCACGCAGGGCGTGGTCCACGCCCCGGTGCACGGCCTGCATGTACGTGTCGTCCATGGGGCGCGCGTACTCGGGGATCCCGGTCCCGATCGCGCGGACGACCTCCTCGGTGATCTCGGGGACATACGGTCTGAGGCGGTCCGGCAGACCCGGGGGCAACGCCTTGAACGGGCCGCCCGTGTCCACGCCCACCGCTGCGGCTCTCTTCGGCACTCTGGTGACGATACCCGCGGGTAACTCCGCGGGCTCATCACTCAGGGACAGTTGTCCGTGCGGTACTTGTGCACCGGTGACAAACGAAGCACCTCACGCCCCGGTGGCCGCGTACACCCTCTCGCCTTCCACGTAGGTGAGCGCCACGCCCGTCTCCGCGATCGCCTCCGGCGGCCCGGCGAGCGGATCCCGGTCCAGTACCACCAGGTCGGCGAGCGCCCCGACGGTCACCCGGCCGGTGTCGTCCAGGTGGTTCACGTACGCCGACCCGGCCGTGTACGCGGTGAGCGCGTCCGTCAGGCTCAGCCGCTCGTCCGGCAGGAACACCGGCCGGGCGCCGTCCGGTTCCACGCGGTTGACCGCGACATGGATGCCCTGGAGCGGATCGGGACTGCTCACCGGCCAGTCGCTGCCCGCCGCCAGCCGCGCCCCGGAGCGCAGCAGTGCCCCGAACGGGTACTGCCACGCGGCCCGTTCGGGCCCGAGGAACGGGATGGTCAGCTCGTCCATCTGCGGTTCGTGCGCGGCCCACAGCGGCTGGATGTTGGCGGTGGCACCGAGCCGGGCGAACCGCGGCACGTCGTCCGGGTGCACCACCTGCAGGTGCGCCAGGTGCGGCCGGGTGTCGCTCGGCCCGTTGGCCGCGCGCGCCGCCTCCACGGCGTCCAGCGCGTCCCGTACGGCCCGGTCGCCCAGCGCGTGGAAGTGGCACTGGAAGCCGAGCGCGTCCAGCTCGGTCACGTACTTGGGCAGTCGGGCCGGATCGATGAAGCTCTTGCCGCGGTTGGCGGTGGCGCAGCCGCACCGGTCCAGATAGGGGTCGAGCAGTGCGGCCGTGTGGTTCTCGGCGACCCCGTCCAGCATCAGCTTCACGGTGCCCGCGCGGAACCGGCCGTGGCTCGACGCGGCCCGCTTCTCGACGAGTTCGGGGATCTGCTCGGCCCCGCGCTCCCGGTCCCACCACAGGGCGCCGGTCACCCGCGCCGTCAGCGAGCCGTCCCGGGCCGCCGTCAGATACGCCCCGGCCGGGTCGTCCATGCCGAGGAAGTCCCCGATCAGCGCGTCCTGCCAGGCGGTGATGCCGAGCGCGTGCAGATGTCGCTGGGCGTGCAGCAGCGCGGCCAGCCGGTCCGCCGCGGTGGCGGGCGGGGTCAGCCGGCCGACCAGCTGCATAGCACCCTCCTGCAGCGTGCCGCTCGGCTCGCCCGAGGCGTCCCGCTCGATCCGTCCGTCGGCCGGGTCGGTGGTGTTCCTGTCGATGCCGGCCAGCTCCAGCGCGCGGCTGTTCACCCAGGCGCCGTGGTGGTCCCGGTTGGGCAGGTACACCGGCCGGTCCGGGACCACCGCGTCCAGCAGCTCCTTCGACGGCGTCCCGCCCTCGAACGCCTCCATCGACCAGCCGCCGCCGAGGATCCACTCCCGCTCGGGGTGGGCCTCGGCGTACGCGCGCACGGCGGCCACGGTGTCCTCGGCGGTCGTCCTGCCGCTCAGGTCGCACTGGGTCAGCTCGAGGCCGGCCGGCACCGGATGGACGTGCGCGTCCTGGAAGCCCGGCAGCAGCAGCCGCCCGGCCAGGTCGACCACCTCCGTGCGCGGCCCGGCCAGCTCGCGCAGCTCGTCGTGCCCGACGGCGGTGATGCGGCCCGCGGTGACCGCCACGGCGGTCGCGGTGCGGCCGTCCGGAGTGAGGACGGGGCCGCCGGTGAAGAGCAGATCAGCGTGCATGATGCCTTTCCTGTAGGTTCAGTTGGCGGTGGTCAGAAGCTGCTGGGAGTCGGCGTCCGTGCCGATGCCGGTGCGGAAGTACGGTGATCGGCGCGCCCACTTCGCCCACGCGGCCACGGCGAACCCGGACGCGATCATCACCAGCGGCATGAGCAGCAGGAACCAGCCGTTGTCCGCACTGACCTCGAAGTGGTCGGCGGAGCTGTAGAAGGACCAGCCGAGGTAGCCGCCGAGACCCAGCAGGGCGACGGCGCTCAGCGTGGGCAGCACCACCGCCCGTACGCCCTGCCACCAGTCCTCGCGCAGCAGGGACCGGAAGCGCACGGCGGCGGCGAGCGCGGTGAGCGCGTAGGACAGGGCGACGACGATCCCGACGGCGTTCACCGTCGCATTGATCATGTCGGAGAGGCGCGGGATCACCAGCGCGAGCACCGCCACCGTCGTGGCCAGGGCCCCGATCAGCACGGTTCCGACCGCCGGCGTCCCGTACCGGGGGCTGACCTTGGCCCACACAGGTCCGAGGGTACGGTCCCGGCTCATCGCGAACATGCCGCGGGCCGTCGGGATGACCCCGGCCTGCAGCGAGGCCACCGCCGAGAACATCAGCGCCACCAGGGGAAGTGCGGCCAGCGGCTGAGAGGCCAGCCGATCACCGAAGTACGCCAGTCCCTGTGCGCCATGCCCGGCCAACTCGCCCTCGGACAAAACCCGTTGGAAGGCGATCGAGCCGAGCAGGAAGAGCCCGAGCATGGTCACCAGGGTGATCGTCCCGGCCTTGGAGGCGTCCCGGGGGTCGCGCACCTCCTCGTTGACGGTGAACGCGGCGTCGAAGCCCCAGTAGCAGAACACCGACAGCAGCATCCCCTGCGCCAGCGCGGTCGCCGAGGGGATCTCGAACGGGTTGAACCAGGACAGCCGGAAGGGGTGCGGGCCGGCCGCGATGCCGTATCCGCAGAAGCCCAGCAGCACGGCGTACTCGAAGACCAGCAGCCAGGTCTGCAGCCGGGCCGCGGTGCGGACGCCGGTCACGGCGGTGAGGGTCACCACGACGAGGACCAGGATGCCCACCGCCGTGGTCTGCGCCGTCGAGTCGGGATCCAGGGCGAGCGAGCCGATCCGGTGCAGCCCCGCGTCCCCGGCCAGTTGCAGCATCGCGGAACCGGTGACCGCCGTGGTGTACGCGAGGAACGCGATGCTCGCCACGAAGTTCACCCAGCCCACCATGAAGCCGAGCCAGGGGTTGAGCGAACGGCCCACCCACACATAGCCGTTGCCCGCGTTGGGCTCCACCCGGTTCAGCCGGGAGTAGGAACCGGCGATGCCGAGGATCGGCAGGAAGGCCAGCAGCATGATGGCCGGCAGATGCAGGCCGACCACGCCGGCCGTCACGCCGAGGCCGATGCCGATGCTGGTGGTCGCGGCCGTACTGGACGCGGCGACGGCGACGCCGTCCAGCACACTCAGGGACTTGCGCAGCTCGGGCTGCGCGGGTGGATCCACACCGAAGGGGGTCTCGCTCATCGCCGGTTCTCCGCTCGCACCTGGGGGCCTGGTCGGCCCCGGTGACCGCAGATGAAACCGCCCGTGCACTTCACAGGTCAACGGTGTTGTCATAAGGTGCCGGGCACACACCAGGGAGGGCTCTCATGACCGAACGTGTCGTCCCGGCCGCCGACCGGCAGCGCAGGCGCCCCACCAAACAGGGCGTCGTGCTCTCCGCGGAGCTGATCGTCGAGACCGCGCTCCGGCTGATCGAGGAGCACGGCGCCGACGCCCTGTCCGTCCGGCGCCTCGGCCGCGCCCTGGGCGCCGACCCCAGCTCCCTGTACCGGTACTTCCGGCACACCGACGACCTGATGCTCGCCATCGCCGACGAGCTGATCGGCCGTACCCTGCGGGTCTGGCGGCCCACCGGCGACTGGCGCGCCGACCTGCGCGACCTCGGCCTGCGCATGCACGCGGGTGCCCTCGCCCACCCCCGGGCCGCGATGCTCAGCGCCCACCGGGTCACCGGCCGGGTGCACGAGATCCAGGCGGTCGAGAGCATGATCGGCGTGCTGCGCCGGGCCGGGTTCCCGGACCCGGAGGCGGTACGGATCTACCACGCCTTCGTCGACCAGGCCCTCGCCTTCGGTGCCCTGGACTCCGCCGTGACCGCCCTGCCCCGGGCCGCCCAGCAGGCCGAGGCCGAGGTGTGGCGGGACACCTACGCCCGGCTGCCGGCCGACACCCACCCGAACATCGCGGCCACCGCCCGCCAGCTCGTGGCCTCCATGCGGACCAGTTCCTACCCGGCCGCACTGGAGCTGCTGCTCTCGGCGGCCCAGACACGCCTTGATCACTTCCGTGCGCAGACGGACGGCTGACGGTCACACTGGACGCCGTTCACACGTCATACGAGTACCAGCCCGTCCCGAGGAGGCCGTACGACATGACCCCGCCGCCCGCCCGCACTGCCGAACAGCGCAAGAAGGACACCCTCCACCGGCTGGAGCACGACGAGGACGCCTGGGTCGCCACCGCGGGCGAGGACGGCGGCGCTCCCTATCTGGTCCCCCTGTCGTTCGTCTGGGACGGCGCCACGCTGCTGATCGCGACCCCGGCCGCGAGCCCCACCGGCCGTAACCTCGTGGCCACCGGCAAGGCCCGCATCGGCATCGGACCGACCCGGGACGTCGTCATCATCGAGGGCGTCGTCCGGGCCGTGACCCCCGAGGACCTGCCCGAGGAGGACGCCGAGATCTTCGCCGGCAAGACCGGCTTCGACCCGCGCCGACTCACCACCCGCTACCTGTACTTCAACGTCCTCCCGCAGCGCGTCCAGGCCTGGCGCGAGGAGAACGAGCTGCAGGGGCGGGAGCTGATGCGCGACGGGGTGTGGCTGGTCGCCGACTGACACCCGGGACCGACCCGCGGGCCGGGCCTGCGGGTCAGTCGTGGTCCCGGTCGGCCTTCTCGGTGACCGGCCACGCACCCGTCGACCGGGCGATGGCCTTGGCGCCGGTACGGTCGACGGCGCTGCGCACCACCGCGAAGATGGCACCCTGGACCGCCGCGGCGAGCAAAACCTCGGCCCAGCCGCGGTCCTGGTCCAGCGCGTCGGGCGGGATCTCCTCGTGCCGGAGCGCCAGCCACGCCCTGCGGAAGGCCAGCCCCGCGAGCGCCCCGCCGGCCCAGCTGAGCGCGAAGCCGAGCGGTGCGTAGACGAGGGGGAGCTTCTTCTTCTTGTACTTCGCCATGGGTGACTCCTTCCCGCCTCGCGCCCCTCCAGCGGCAGGCCCGTGCGGCGCCACCCGTTCGCCCGGGCACCCCGGACCGGCCGCGGGGCAGGGCACAGAAGGGCCCCGCCGCGACGGGGGAACGCGGCGGGGCCCTGACGCACGACTGCCCGGCCGGAAGCCGGTTCATGCGCCCCGGGCACAGATTTTTCTAAAAGGAGCCGTTTCCCGGCCTGAATCAGCTCCCGTCGAACTGCTCCAGGACGAACACGGGGATCTCCCGCGAGGTCTTCTTCTGGTAGTCGGCGTACGGCGGGTACGCGGCCACGGCCCGCTCCCACCACTCGACCTTCTCCGCGCCGGTGACCTCACGGGCCCTCATGTCCTGCTTGGCCGCGCCGTCCTGCAGTTCCACATGGGGATCGGCCTTCACGTTGAAGTACCAGACGGGGTGCTTGGGTGCGCCGCCGAGGGAGGCGACCGCGGCGTACCGTCCCTCGTGCTCCACCCGCATCAGCGGCGTCTTCCGGATCTTCCGGCTCCTGCCGCCCCGGGTGGTCAGGATGATGACCGGCATCCCGGTGTCCATCAGTGTCGTGCCCTTCGTCCCGCCCGAACTCTCGTAGAGCTCGACCTGCTCGCGCACCCACTGGGTCGGGCTGGGTTCGTACTCGCCCTCAAGCGGCATGGCAACCGTCTCCTCGGTCGGTCCAACGACTGACGTGCGGCCACGTACAACACCCGCGGCCGCCCGAATCATCCGTACCGCAGGCCACTTCGCCCGGGCGGGTGATTACCCCACGGGTCATCGCGCCGCCCCGGACGCCGCGGGCACAGTGATCCCGGGTGATCACCACGCGCCCGCCACGGCCGGACCGGAGACGAGAGACGAGAGACAAGAAAGGGGGCTCGGTGCATGCTTCCCACCTGCACCACCGCGACCCGCTCCGTCGTGGAGGAACTGCTCCGCCGGATCGGCCAGGGCGACCCCGAACGGATCGGAGAGCTGTACGCGGAGCACGGCGACTGGAAGCTGAGCTGGCCGGAGGACGAGCACGGCCGCGCCGACACCCCGTGGATCCGGCACCGCTCCACCCGCGCCGACGCCGTCGCCCACTACCGCGAGCTGGCCGCCCACCACATCCCGGAGCAGGCGGACACTCGGATCGAACGCATCCTGGTCGACGGCGACGACGCGGTCGTGCTCGGCGTCATCCGGCAGACGGCCGAACCGACCGGCCGCTCCTACACCGCCCGGTTCGCGCTGCACCTCACCGTCCGGGACGGCCGAGTCGTGCGCCACCACGTCTACGAGGACAGCCTCGCCGTCGCCCGCGCCTTCGCACCCGGCCCCTGGGTCACCCGTGTGCCCTGACCGACGCCGGTCACCCGGGTGTCACCGTCATCCGCGCCGCCAGCACCAGGATCACCCCGCTGGAGGCCAGCGCCGTCAGCAACCGTCCCCGGCGGCCGGTGAGGACGCGGCCGAGCAGGGCGCCGCCGCCCGCCAGCAGCAGCTGCCAGCTCGCGGAGGCGGCGAAGGCCGCCACGACGAACACGGCCCGCTCCAGGGGTCGTACGGCGTCCGCGGTACTGCTGCCGAGCACCAGCGCGACGAAGTAGATCACCGTGACGGGGTTCAGGAGGGTGATCCCGAGAAGGCCGAGATAGGCGCGTCCTGCACCAGGAATCGGCCGCTCGGGGCGGGTGGCCAGGCGATGGGCGCGGTACTGGCGCAGCGCCAGGGCCGCGCCCCAGACCGCGAGGGCGACGAGGACCAGGGCCGAGGTCCAGCGCAACGGGGTCAGCACCGGCCGCAACGCTGCCGCCAGTGCCGAGCCGCCCGCCGCGGCCACCAGTGCGTACAGGCCGTCGGCCGTGGCGATGCCGAGGGCGGCACAGGCGCCGGTGCGCAGCGAGGTGCGGGCGGTGAGGGAGACCAGGTAGGTCCCGACCGCGCCGACGGGAATCGCGATGCCGTAGCCGGCCAGCAGGCCGGCGAGGAGCGCGGCCGTCACGGGCGCGCGGGCTCGGGCCTCCGATGACGGCCCGGCTGCTGCTGGCCCCGCACCGGAAGGACGGTGGCGGTGGTCGGCGGCAGAATGGTGTCCATAAGCAACATGGGCAGATCTTCGGGCCGCCGGCTCCGCGGCGGCAAGCGAATTTCGGCGCGTTCCCGACCCCGGTGACCACACTCTTCGGCCAGATCGCACCGATCACCGATCTGGCCGAACTTGTCGTCGTCCCATAGATGCCTGGGGCATCTAATGAAGATCGGCACGACGCACTTCTTTCGTCTGCGAGGTCTTTCCATGACGGAACTGACGGACATCACCGGCCCGGCGAACCCGGCCGAACCCGTCGCCTTCCCCCAGGACCGCACCTGCCCGTACCACCCGCCCACCGGATACCAGCCGCTGCGCGACGGGCGAGCCCTGTCCCGCGCCACCCTCTTCGACGGCCGCGAGGTCTGGCTGGTCACCGGCCATGCCACCGCCCGCGCGCTGCTCGCCGACGGCCGCCTGTCCACCGACCGCAGCCGCCCCGACTTCCCGATGCCCACGGCCCGCTTCGCGGCCGTCCGCGACCGCCGGGTCGCGCTGCTCGGCGTCGACGACCCCGTGCACCAGCGGCAGCGGCGGATGATGATCCCGTCGTTCACCCTCAAGCGCGCGACCGAGCTGCGGCCCACCATCCAGCGGGTCGTCGACGGGCTCCTGGACGCGATGATCGAGAAGGGCCCGCCGGCCGAACTCGTCTCCGCCTTCGCCCTGCCCGTGCCGTCCATGGTGATCTGCGGTCTGCTCGGGGTGCCGTACGCCGACCACGAGTTCTTCGAGGAGCAGTCCCGCCGGCTGCTGCGCGGCCCGTCGGCCGCCGACACCCAGGCGGCGCGCGAGCGGCTGGAGGCCTATCTCGGCGACCTGATCGACCGCAAGGCGCAGCAGGCCGAACCCGGTGACGGGGTCCTGGACGACCTCGTCCACCAGCAGCTGAGCGAGGGTGCGCTGGACCGGACCGAACTGCTCTCGCTGGCCGTCATCCTGCTGGTCGCCGGCCACGAGACGACCGCCAACATGATCTCCCTCGGCACCTACACGCTGCTCCAGCACCCCGACCGGCTGGCCGAGCTGCGCGCCGACCCGACGTTGCTGCCCGCGGCCGTCGAGGAGCTGATGCGGATGCTGTCCATCGCGGAGGGCATGCTGCGGGTGGCCCTGGAGGACATCGAGGTCGCCGGCACCACGATCCGGGCCGGCGAGGGCGTGCTCTTCGCGACCTCGATCATCAACCGTGACGCGTCCCTGTACGACGACCCCGACGCCCTGGACTTCCACCGCCCCGCCCGCCACCACGTGGCCTTCGGCTTCGGCATCCACCAGTGTCTGGGCCAGAACCTGGCCCGCGCGGAGCTGGAGATCGCCCTCGGCGCCCTGCTCCGGCGGCTGCCCGGCCTGCGGCTGGCCGCGCCCGCGGAGGAGATTCCCTTCAAACCCGGCGACACGATCCAGGGGATGCTGGAACTCCCCGTGACCTGGTAAGAGGCTCAGTCCATGCACATCGAGATCGACAAGGACGTCTGCATCGGTGCGGGCCAGTGCGCGCTGACCGCACCGAGCGTGTTCACCCAGGACGACGACGGCTACAGCATGCTGGTCCCCGGCCGCGAGGACGGCGCGGGCGACCCGATGATCCGCGAGGCGGCCCGCGCCTGCCCGGTGGGTGCGATCAAGGTGACGGAGCCGGCCGGCTGAGCCTGGGGTGGCCTGTCCGCCGGATCGGCCGGAACCACGGGGTCCGCCATGCCCTCCCGCATCGCCTCAAGGGCGTGGGGCCCGCAGTCGCGTTGCCGCCGGTCGCGGATTCCCCACGCTCTCCCGCATCGCCTCAGGGGCGTGACGGACCCGCAGCCGCGTTGCCCACGGCTGCCGACTCCTCGCGCTCGGCTGCGTTCGTGCGGTGCCCTGCCCACCTCTGCCGATGAGGCGCCGTCTCCCGGGCCGGCCTGATCCGCCCGGACAGGCCTGCCCCGCGGCGTCCGGCATGGGGGTGCCCCCGCTCGACCGAAGTCGAGTCAGGCAGCCCCTAGCCGGCCGCCGCCACCAGCACCCGGGCCGCCTCGCGGGCCTCGGCCGCCGGACGGGTGCTGCCGGTGACGCCCGCCGTGACCATGGCGCCCTCGGCCAGCAGGAACAGGGGGCCGGTCAGTGCGGCGGGCAGCCCCGCCTCGGTCACGAGCGAGGCGAGGTAGCCCCGGAACGCCTCCTTGTGTGCGCGCACCTGCTCCGCCACGCGGGCCGACGTGGCGCCCAGTTCGCCGTACGCGTTGATCCAGGCGCAGCCGCGGAAGCCGTCCTCGCCGAACCACCCTTCCAGCCAGTCGAAGACGGCCGGGATCCGCTCCCGCGGGTCCGGCTGCCGTGTCACGTGTTCGGCGAGCCGTCCGCGCCAGCGCTCGTCCCGCCGGGCCAGATAGGCCTCGACGAGCTGCTCCTTGGTCGGGAACAGCTGGTAGAGGCGCTTGAGCGACACGCCCGAGGCGCCGCGCAGTTCGTCCATGCCCACGGACTGGATGCCCCGGGCGTAGAACAGCTCCTCCGCGGCGTCGAGCGCCTGGTCCCGGGCGACCGCGCTGTCCATCTGCGACCCCACTCCTTGACGAGAGAACGAACGTTCTCCTACGGTAGCAGCCGAAACGGAGAACGCTCGTTCTCCGGTGTTGTGCACGCCGTGCAACCCGTACAGGCCGAGGAGCCACCATGACCGACCGCCCGCCCCTTCCTCCCTTCACCCGCGAGACCGCCGCGCAGAAGGTCCAGGCCGCCGAGGACGCCTGGAACACCCGCGACCCGCACAAGGTGGCGCTCGCCTACTCGGAGGACTCCGTCTGGCGCAACCGCGACACCTTCGTCACCGGCCGCGCCGAGATCGTCGAGTTCCTCACCGCGAAGTGGCGGCGCGAGCGGGACTACGCGCTGCGCAAGGACCTGTGGTCCTTCGACGGCAACCGCATCGCCGTCCGGTTCCAGTACGAGTGCCGGGACGCCGACGGTCAGTGGTGGCGCTCCTACGGCAACGAACTCTGGGAGTTCGACGAGCACGGCCTGATGACCCGACGGGAGGCGAGCATCAACGACCTCCGCATCGAGGAGGACCAGCGGCGCATCCACGGACCGCGTCCCGAGGCCGAGCGGGGAGAGACCTTCCCGCTTCAGTAGGGTGCCCGGATGACCGCACAGGACCGGAAGCCCTTCCTCTACGTCGTCGTCTGCGCGGCCGGGATCGCCGCCGGCGTCAGCAAGCTGATCACCGCCGCTCAGGAGCGGAGCTGGGAGGTCGGGGTCATCGCCACACCGGTCGCCCTGGGCGGCTTCTTCGACACCGCCGCCGTCGAGGTACAGGCGGGCCGGCCGATACGGTCCGCCTGGCGCTCCCCGGCCGACCCGCGCCCGTTCCCGCCGCCGGACGCCGTGGTGGTGGCCCCCGCCACCTTCAACACCGTCAACAAGTGGGCGGCCGGACTGGCCGACACCCTCGCCGTCGGCACCCTGTGCGAGGCCGCCGGGCTGGGTGTGCCGATCGCCGTCCTGCCCTGCGTGGCGGACGCGTTGGCCGCCCATCCCGCCTACCAGGACAGCCTGCTCCGGCTGCGCGGGATGGGCGTCCGCTTCGGCGAGCCGTACTCCGGCATGCCCGAGGAGGACGGCCGGCGGCCCGAGTTCCCCTGGGAGAGCGTGCTGGACCTGCTGGAGCGGCCCTGAGGGACGGCGGGGCCGCTCCGGCGTGTCACCGTACCTTTCGGACGTATTCCGGCTTGCCCGGTGTGGAGACGTCCACGTCCCGGCGGACGACGCTCAGCCGGTCGCCCCAGCGGGCGAGGGCCTTGCGCAGGCCGCTGTCGGTGTACTCGATGTCCACCACGCGGTCGTCGAACGCCTTGGCGTACACCTCGCACTCGTCGTACTGCCCGCACTCCTCCGCGACGGCGAAGTCCAGCCCGGCCTGCCGCCGTTGCCCGGCCAGTTCGGCGGTGTTCTTCTGCCCGACGGCCAGGTTCCGGTCGTGCGCGTGCCGGGAGATCAGGCGCATGAACGCGGTCGCGTCGGCCGCCGTGAGCAGGTGGTGGGAGCGGGTGTAGCTGTCGTAGTTGTCGGGCTCGACGGCGTCGTAGCCCTTCTTCGCGCAGCCGTCGATCCACTGGTCGACCCGCTCCGCCACGCGCTTGCGCCTGGCCGGGGTGCGCAGGTCGAGCAGCGGCTCGTTCCAGTCCTCGTCGATGACGACCTTGCCGCGGGCGTCCCGCAGCAGCAGGTCGGACGGCCAGGAGGAGCGCTCCTCCGGCTGGGCCTGGAAGGCGTTGACGTAGCAGATGTTGTACAGGCCCGGTGCCGGGGAGTCGGACCGGTCGCGGCTGACGATCCGGACACCGGCGGGCGGGGGATAGGCGCCGCCGATCTGGTAGTCGAAACCGGCGTGGCGCGGTGGCAGGCGCACGGCGGCGGGCTTCTGGGACTGCTTCTCGGGCGCGCTGCCCGCGTCACAACCCGTCAGTGCCGACACCGCTACGGCGAGGGCGAGCAGTGCGGTGCTTGCGGTGGTCCCGGGACCTGAGACACCGGAGACGCCTTCGGTGGGCACGTCCGCTCGATCGATCACGTGTCAGGATCCAATCGTCCGCGCGACGTCGCAGTCAAGTCGGCGCCGGAGCACGCCGTACGCTCCTGAGTGACCACCGCCCCGGAAGGCAGGAGCAGTAACGATGCAGTACGTGAAGCTCGGTTCGACGGGCCTGGACGTGTCGCGGATCTGTCTGGGCTGCATGACCTACGGCCTGCCCGACCGCGGTGTCCACGAGTGGACCCTCGACGAGGCGGCGTCCCGGCCGCTGATCCGGCAGGCACTGGAGGCGGGCGTCAACTTCTTCGACACCGCCAACGTCTACTCCGACGGCACCAGCGAGGAGATCGTCGGAAAGATCCTGCGCGAGTTCGCCGACCGCGACGAGATCGTGCTGGCCACCAAGGTGCACGGCCGGATGCGGCCGGGCCCCAACGGGGCCGGGCTGTCCCGCAAGGCCATCATGTCCGAGCTCGACCACAGCCTGCGCCGCCTCGGCACCGACTATGTCGACCTCTACCAGATCCACCGCTACGACCACGCCACTCCGATCGAGGAGACGATGGAGGCGCTGCACGACGTGGTCAAGGCGGGCAAGGTGCGCTACATCGGGGCGAGTTCGATGTACGCCTGGGAGTTCTCCAAGGCCCAGTACACGGCCGAGCGGCACGGCTGGACCAAGTTCGTGTCCATGCAGAACCACTACAACCTGCTCTACCGCGAGGAGGAGCGGGAGATGCTGCCGCTCTGCGCGGACCAGGGCGTGAGCGTGCTGCCCTGGAGCCCGCTCGCCCGCGGCCGGCTCACCCGCGACTGGGGCACCGTCACCGAGCGCAGCGCCCAGGACAACTTCGGCAGCCGCCTCTACCTGGAGAGCGACCGCTCGATCGTCGAGGCCGTCACCCGTGTCGCCGCCGACCGCGGTGTGCCGCGCGCGCGGGTCGCCCTCGCCTGGCTGCTGCACCAGGACACGGTGGCCGCGCCGATCGTCGGCGCGGCCAAGCCGCAGCACGTCGAGGACGCGGCGGCGGCCGTCGAACTGGAGCTGAGCGACAAGGAGATCGAGGAGCTGGCGGAGGCCTACACCCCGCGCGCGATCAGCGGCCACTGATCCTCGGCGGGGTCCCTCGCTCCTCAATGCGGTCCGTGCGGTGCGAACTCCGTGCCGCACGGACCCGCACCCTCGCTCTCCGGAAGCGGGACCCGCGCACCGGACATGGTCAGCGTCCGGTAGTAGCCGCCGATGCGTTCGGCGGAGCGGCCGACGTAGTGCCCGATGAAGGAGCGCCGGAAGCGGTGGGCGCTGCGGTTGGGCCCCGAGCCGTGCACCAGGCTGCCGTTGAAGAACAGCACGTCGCCCGGTGCCAGGTCCACGGGCACCGGAGTCAGACCGGGCGGCGGCGGGACGTACTCGCGGGCGAACGACAGCTCCTCGTCCGCCACTTCGGGACAGAACAGGTCCATCCGGTGCGTGCCCGGGACCACTTCGAGGCCGCCGTTGTCCCGGTCGATGACGTCGCAGGCCACCCACGCGGCCACACAGGTGCCCGGCTCGACCCGCAGATAGAAGTTGTCCTGGTGCAGCGCCTGGCCCCGGGCACCCGGCGGCTTGAAGTAGAACATGCTCTGCGCGGCCAGCACCTCCTCGCCGAACAGCACCTCAAGCACCGCCCGCAGCCGGGCGTCCAGCAGGAACTCCCGCGCCCGCGCGCTGAACTCGTGCGGCTGCATCACCCGGGGCTGCCGGCGCAGCGGGTCGGGGTCAGCGGGCCGCGGCTCGAAGTGCCCGGGGACCGGCCCGGCCGTCTGCAGCGCCGCGAAGCCGTCGCGCAGCCGCTCGATCTCGTCGTACCCGAACAGCCCGCGTACGACGGTGAATCCCGCCTCCTCGAACTGCTGCCGGAGTGCGTCGGGCAGGATGCCGCCGATACCCGTGGCTGTCATGTGTCCGCTCCTCGTCCGGTGGTCACTCGCCTGTCACGCTAGGCCGACGCGCGCCCGGGGAGGATGCCCATGCATGCTGACGAACTGCCCGGGACTGCTGCCGGTGATCCGTCCCCGCCGCCGGGCCTGGTGGTGACCGGGCGCTACGACCAGGGGCCGGGGTACGGCGTCAACCGGCCGCGGGGGTCGGACAGCTGGCTGTTCACCTTCACCACGGGCGGACGCGGCACGATCCGGCAGGGCGACGCCCGTGCCGAGGCGGTCGCCGGGCATCTGGTGGTGCTCGCCCCGGGGGTGGCCCACCGCTATGCCGTGGCGTCCGGTGCTCCGCACTGGCGGTTCTGGTGGGTGCACTGCCAGGCCCGCCCGTCCTGGGTGTCCTGGCTCGACCCGTACGCCGTGGGCGACGGCCTGTACGCCCTCGCACCTGTCCCCGCGGTCCTGCTCGGTCGCGTCGAGGCCGCGTTCGGCCGGATGCTCGCCGACGCCCGCCGGCCCGCGCCGGGCACACCGCCCGAGGTGGAGGACCCGGTGGTCGTGGCCCACGGCAGCCTGGCGCGGGAGTTGGCCCTGTGCGCGCTGGAGGAGGTCGTGCTGCTCGCCGCCTCGGGCGCTCGCGAGCAGGCCCCCGCGCCGGGCGACGACACCCGCGTGCGACACGCCGAGGAGCTGATCGCCGCCGACCCGGGCGCGCCGCACACCGTCGCCTCGCTCGCCGGGAGCGTGGCGCTCTCCCCGTCCCGGTTCGCCCACCTGTTCACCCTGCGGACCGGCAGGCCGCCCATGCGCGCCCTGCGTGAGGCCCGGCTGCGGCACGCGGCGCGGCTGCTGGAGGCCACCGACCTGACGGTGGAGCGGGTGGCGGCGGCGTCCGGGTTCCCGAGCGCCTTCCATTTCAGCCGCGTCTTCCGCCGGCGTTACGGAGTGCCGCCCGGCGCCTATCGCGCGGGGGAGCGGTCGTAATGCACGGCAAAGACCCTCATTGACGAATGATCAAATAGCCGCTTGTCGACGCAATGTTTAAAAGTGAGAGATCTCTTGTTCAATGACGTCGGCCTGTGCGAAAGTGTGCGCTGTCGGCGTGCAGACAATTACATTTCCTGCTGCATGCGCCAGGCCGCTCCCGTTCGCCCCCCACGCTTCAAAAGAGCTGCCCAGGCGGACGTTCGGGATGCCGAATCCCAATTCCGTACCCTTGGTACGGACTAATTCCCGTGTCGCGCCCGGAGGAACACAGCCGTGAATGACGCAGGCCGGTCGGATTCTGCCCCAACCGCCCGCCGGTTCGACGCCTCGGACGAGCAACTGAGCGCCGAACTGAAGAAGTGGACGGGAACGACACCCGCGCTCCACCCGGTCGGTGAACTCCTGGACCGGCACTGGGAAGCGGCCTTCGCCTACGCCCGGTTGTGCACCGACGGACCGCGCGCCGCGGGCATGCTCACCACGGCCGCCTTCACCCGGCTGTTCGGCGAGTCGCTCCGCCAGGCGGGCCCGTCCGCCGCGTGGCGCCCGCATCTGCTCGTCACCGTCCGCCGGATCGCGGCCGAATGGGACGGCGACGGCCGCCAGGAACTCCTCCACCCCGCCCTGCGGCCGGGCACCGGCAGCGGGGAGCGCGCGGCCGCCCGGCTGCTCCCGCCGTCCGGCCGGCGACTGCTGTCCCGCGCGTTCCAGCGGCTGCCCCAGTCCGCTCGCGCGGTGCTGTGGCACATGGAGGTCGAGGCCGAACCCCTCGCCGTCCCCGCCGCGCTGCTCGGACTGGACGAGGAGGAGACCCGGGTCGAACTGCGCCGCGCCCGCGAACGGCTGCGCGAGGAATGCCTCCAGGCCCACCGCGAGCTCGCCCCCGAGGCCGAGTGCCAGCGCTACCTGCGCATGCTCGACGTGACCTTCCGCCGCGGCGGCATCGACGTCGACCCGGATCTGCAGCAGCACCTGGCCGGCTGCCGGCACTGCAGCCAGACCGCCGACCAGCTGGCCCAGTTCAACGCGGGACTCGGCCTCGCGGTCGCCGAGGCGGTCCTCGGCTGGGGTGCCCACGCCTACATGGAGTCCCGGGCGGCCCGCACCGAGGAGACCACCGCCCCGGCCCCGGACCCGATACCGGCCCCCACGGTTCTCCTGGGCGGCGAGGCCTTCACGGCCATGGCACCCGCGCCCGCCCCCGCCGCCGCGCCCGGCCGCTCCCGCCGTTCCGCGTACCGGGCGGCCCGCCGTGTCCGGCGCCGCAATCTCGCCCTGGCCGTCGTCACGGTCAGCGGCCTGGTCGTCCTGCCCCTGGTCCTGTGGTCGGTGCTCGGTTCGGGCGACGACCCGGCCCCGGCTCCCGGCCGCACGCCCTCCCGCGCGCCGGGCAAGGACTCCGTCACACCGGGTCCGTCCTGGGCCGGTGCGAGCGGCACCACCAAGGGCGTGCTGCGCGGCCGGCTGCACAACCTCGCCTCGGGGCTGTGCGTGGGCGTCGTCGGCAAGAAGGCGGTCGAGGGCGCGGAGACCGAACTCGCCGACTGCTCCTCGGAGGCGAGCCAGCAGTGGTCGTACGAGACCGACGGACTGCTGCGCAACGCCTCCGCCCCGGATCTGTGCCTGGACTCCCACCTCGGCTACTCCGTGCGGCTCGCTCCCTGCGCGGTCACCGGTAAGGCCGCCAAGGACATCCGCTACGACTTCACGCTCCAGGGCGCCCTGGTGCCCCGCTCGGACCAGGACCTGGCGCTGACCCCCGCCGCGACCGACGGCTCCGGCGCCCTCGTCCTCAAGAACCGCGCCGCGAACCCGGCCCAGCGCTGGACCGTCGACACCGCCGAGCCGGACCTGCAGATGGAAGTCGTCAACTGGGACACCGACAACAACCCCGCGCCGTCGCCGTCGGTCACGTCCACCCCCAAGGTCTCGAAGACCCCGTCCCCGACCCCCACCCCGACCGCGTCCAAGTCCAGCCCGGCGCCGTCGAGTTCCCCCACGCGCGACTACTGCTCGGTCTACCCGGACTACTGCGACTGGGGCGGTGGCGGCGGCTACAACGGCGGTGGCTACGGCGGCGGTACGGGGGGCCACCACCACTGAGCATCGCCCGGCCGAAGCCCGCCCGTGGTGTGGCTCAGTGAGGGTGCGGCGGCGGGGGAGGGATGGTCCCGAGGTCCGGGGCCGGTTCGGGCCACACCAGCAGCACCGGGCAGGGCGCGTGGTCGACGGCGAACCGGACGGCCGGGCCCAGGCTGTGCGGCCCGAGCCGGGAACGGTCGCCGTCCCGGGCCAGCACCAGCAGATCGGCCCCGTCGGCCGCGGCCACCACCTCCCGCTCGACCCGCCCGGTCCGCTCCTCGCCGGTGCACGGCCGCCCCAGCCGCTCGGATGCCGCGGCCAGGAGCTCGGCCGCCGAGCTGTCGCCGAGCACCTCCAGGCGGCTGCCCGGGTCGCGTTCGGGACGGCCCCGGCCGAGGAGTCCCGCGTACGCGCCGTGTGCCACCCCGGGCACGTCGGGACCGGTCACATGCAGCAGCACCACCTCGGAGGCGTGCGGGGCGTGGTCGCGCACGGCGTCCACGCAGGCGGGCCAGGTGCCCTCGACGAGCCAGGCGATCACACGCATCCGGCCGGCCTCCCTCGGCTCTCGGAACTCTCGGAGGAGCGGAACCTCAGAGAATCTGCAGCGACCCCCACAGTGCCACCACCGACACCGCCAGCGCGGAGGGCACGGCGATCAGGCCGAGCCGGGTGAACTCCCGGAGGTCCACGCCGTGCTCGTGCTGATGCACGATCCGCCGCCACAACAGGGTGGCGAGCGACCCGGCGTAGGTCAGGTTCGGGCCGATGTTCACCCCGAGCAGGACGGCGAGCACCGCGCCGGAACCGGCGGGAGCGGCGAGCGGCAGCAGCACCAGCACCGCGGGCAGGTTGTTGATGAGGTTCGCGAGGACGGCGGCCAGCGCGGCCGTCCCGAGCAGGGCGAGCAGCCCCGTGCCGCCGGGCAGGACGCGTCCGAGCGCGTCCGCGAGCCCGTTGTCGACGACCGCGCGCACCACGATGCCCAGCGCCAGAACGAACGCCAGGAAGGCCGGCGCCGCCGCCCGTACGACGGTGAGAGGAGTCGCCTTCCGCCGTACCAGCGCCCGCCCGGCCAGCACCAGTGCCCCCGCGGCGGCCACCCATGCGGGGTCCACCCCGAACGCCGACGCCACCACGAACCCCGCCAGCGTGCAGCCCACGGTCACCAGCGCGAACAGCGGCAGCCGTGGCGCCTCACCGGCGTCCCGGCCAGCCGGGGCCGCCGCGGTCAGGTCACGGGCGAAGAACCGCCGGAACACCAGGTACTCGGTGCCGATCGCCACCAGCCACGGCAGCGCCATCAGCGCCGCGAACCGGGTGAAGGTCAGCCCGCTCGCCGCGAAGGCGAGCAGGTTCGTCAGGTTGGAGACGGGCAGCAGCAGCGACGCCGTGTTCGACAGATGCGTGCAGGCGTACACGTGCGGCTTCGGCCGTACGCCCGTCCGCGCGGCCGTCGCGAAGACGACCGGGGTGAGCAGCACGATCGTGGCGTCCAGGCTGAGCACCGCCGTGATCGCCGACGCCAGCACGAACACCGCGGTCAGCAGCCGTACCGGACGGCCCGCCGCCCACCGCGCCATCCACGCCCCGCACGCCTGGAACAGCCCCTCCACATCGCAGAAGTGGGCGAGCACCAGCACCGCCGCCAGGAATCCCACCACCGGCCCGAGCCGTTCGGCCTCCGCCCGGGCGTGGTCCAGCGAGATCGCCCCGGTGGCGATCGCGATCCCTGCGGCCGGGACGGCCAGCACCGCCTCCGGCCACCCGAAGGGCCGTACCACCGCCCAGGCGAGCACGGCGGCGAGCAGCACGGCGGACAGGGTTTCGAGGAGCGGGGTGTTCAGGGCGGGTCCTCCGGATCGATCAGATGGTGCCCGCCCATGAAAACAAACGCCGGAGCGCGGCTTCCGTCGACGTGGCTAGGAAGCCCGGGTGCCCGCCGCGCCCAGGAACTCCTCCCAGCCGCCCACCGGGGCCTGGCCCGGTGACAGCGTGCGCAGCTTGCGCAGCACCGCCGGGTCCTGCGCCTCCAGCCAGGCCACGAGCTGCTTGAAG
This sequence comes from Streptomyces sp. NPDC101165, assembly GCF_044768135.1. Lineage (NCBI taxonomy): Bacteria > Bacillati > Actinomycetota > Actinomycetes > Kitasatosporales > Streptomycetaceae > Streptomyces > Streptomyces sp. NPDC101165. Next base: position 179,531 of record NZ_JBIWPG010000003.1, read on the forward strand.
GACACGAACCGGACCTCGTCGTGCTCGGCCATCCGGCCGATCGCCTCCTCGACGGCGTCCATGTAGATGCCACCGTTCCAGCGCTCGAAGTGGTTGCCGATGAAGAAGGGGGCGCGGTTGGTCTCGTACGCGCGCCGGAACCCGGCCAGGTAGGTGTCTCTGGCCTGAGTGCGCCAGGCGTCGAACCGGGTGCGATCGCCCAGGGGGTTCCCGCCGGACTGGTTGAACATCATGTTGTAGTCCATCGACAGCACTTGGAAGGAGTGGCCGGCGAAGGGTATGGACTGCAGCGGGAAGTCCCAGATCCGGCCGCCCTGCACCTTGCCCGGCCAGATCTGCAGCCCGCCGGGGGAGCTGGCGTCGTACTTCCAGCCGAGCGCGGCCGCGGTGGGCAGCAGGTTGGTCTGGCCCTCCAGGCAGGGGGTGCGGCCGCCGATCAGCTCCTTGCGGTAGTCGAAGGGCAGCGGTTCGAGGTCGGAGAAACCGGTGTTCGTCTTCCACTTGGTGACGAAGTCGATCGCCTGCTCGATCTCGCTGCGCCACTCGGCGGGCGACCAGTTGCGCACCCCGGTCGCGCCGCAGAAGTGCCCGTTGAAATGGGTGCCGATCTCGTGGCCCTCCAGCCAGGCGGCCCGTACCTGCTGAATGGTGGCGTGGATGTGACGGTCGGCGAGGTAGCCGATGTCGGACGCGCCGACCGCGTGCTGCGGCGGACGGTACAGGTTCTTCTTGGCCTCCGGCAGCGTGTAGATGCCGCTGAGGAAGAAGGTCATCTTGGCGCCGTGGTCGGACGCGACCTTGCGGAACCGGGAGAACAGCTGGTTGCTCAGCTCGCCTGCGCCGTCCCAGGAGAACACCACGAACTGCGGCGGCTTCTGGCCCGGCTTCAGCCGGACCGGCTTCGGCTGGTGCGGCTGCGCGCCGGTGTCGGCGGTGGACCCGTCGCCGATGGGCTTGGCCGGCCGGGCCTGCTCGGCGCCCTTGCCGTACGCCGGGTCCTTCCCGCCGACGGACAGCCCGCCGGCGGTGGAGCAGGCGGACAGGGCCCCGAGGGCGCCCGCGGCCGCCCCCGCCGTCAGCACACGCCTGCGTGAAATGCCGCTCATGTTCTTCCCCGGTTTCCTCGTCGCGGCTCCCTGCGGAGCCTTCTCGCTGTGCGGTCGACGGGTTCGATGAGGGGTCCCTGCGGAAAGATCGCGGCGGCCGGGACGTGTTGCCGTCCTGTGACATTTGTGGCGCGCTCATGACGAACCCCGCTGCCCGGGAGCGGACAGCGGGGTTCTCGGAGAGGCTTCGTTCAGGCGCCGGTACCGGAGTTGAAGACGGTCAGGAAGACGGAGGAGGAGTTCCCGGACACCGGGACCGCTCCGGCCGTCCAGGCCACCCTCAGCGGGTCCCGCTCGTTCGGCGGGGTGACCACCAGCGTGGCCGGCGTGGCCGTCTTCGCGCCGCTGATCTCGGGGTTGGAGAAGGTCAGGCCCGCCCAGGCGCTCTGTCCGGGCCGCAGTGCCACCGTGACCGGCGAGCCCGCGGACCGCTTGGGGTCGGGGCCGAGCTGGGTGCCGGAGGCGTTCACGAAGGCCGCGCCCGGATAGCCGCGCACGGTGCAGGTCCGGGCGGACTTGTTGGTGAGCACGATGGGGAAGTTCTCCTGGCCGGCGCCCGGGTTGTTGCTGCCGACGGCGGCGCGCAGCTCTGAGGTGTGGCACCGGGTGCTGCCGCTCTCGGTCGTGGTGCCGGTGCCGGAGGAGGTGGCCTTGCCCGGTGCGGCGGACGACGTGCCGCCGCCCGGTGCCGAGGCGGCTGTGGACGTGCCGGAGGAGGGCGAGCCGCCAGTGGCCTCGGTCGCCGGACCGGCCGTGCCCGGCACCGTCTGGGGTGTCGAGTGGGTGTCGTGGCTGCCGCAGGCGGTCAGGAGGCCCAGTACGGCCGCCGTGCCCGCGAGCAGGGCCCCGCGCTGCAATGACCGGGATGAGTACGCCATGTCGCTCAACACTCCTGGATGTTCACGGCACGCGGCTCACGCGTGCCTTCGGCGCCGGGTGCGCCGTCATCACACTGCGATGCCAGGGCCACCGGAAAGGTTCGGGACTCGCAGGGTTCTTTTCCCCGATTTGACCCTGCCCGACCTCGTGCGTCGTGTCAGGTGACCCGCAGGGAGCGGAGTATGCCCTCGGTCGCGTCGTCGTCACCCTGCTGGCGTACCTGCACATACACCTGTGGCCGAGTGGAGCCGTCCGCCGGGTGGAGCGCGGACTCGGTGACGGAGCCGCCGTCCGGACAGGCGTTCCAGGTCCGGATCAGGCCGCGCCAGTGGGCATCGGCGAAGGAGCGGCTGCCGGCTTCGTGGCAGCCGGAGTGGGCGAGGGCGTTCACCCGGGCGGTGACGTCGCCGTGCTCGCTGACCCCGAGGAAGACGCCGTCGACCGCGGTCTTGAGGTCGGACCAGTGCGCCACGTCGTCGGCGACCACCAGGCCCGGCTCGTGCCCCGCCGGCAGCCCGAGCGCGTGCGGATCCCAGCCGGAGCCGCGCACCTGCCGGGCCCAGCCGGCCGGCACCTGCACGGCGACCCGGCCGGTGGAGTCCTTCACCGTGGACTGTTCGGCGGTGTCCGGCCGCTGGAGCGCCACCGTGACGACGACGGCGGCGGCCCCGGCGGCGAGGAGCGCGGCCAGCACCAGCGTCCCCGTGCCGAGACGGCCCCGGACGCCGTCGAGCCGCCGGCCGTGCCGGACGCCGGAGGCCGCCGCCAGCCGCTCCAGTTCGTCCGCGAACGCGTGCGCTCCCGGCCAGCGCCGCTCCCGGTCCGGCTCCAGGGCGCGCAACAGCGCCCGCTCGACGTCCTCGCCGAGGTCCGGCCGCAGCCGCCGGGGCGGTACGACCCTCCCCGGCGGCCCGGGCACGGTCCCGGTGACCAGCTCGTAGCCCACCGCGCCCAGGCTGTAGACGTCGGCGCGGGCGTCGATGCCCTCCCCGGGTTCGGCCTGTTCCGGCGGCTGATAGCCCGCCGAGCCCGCCGCGAGCGTGAGCACCGAGGCCTGTGCAAGGCTCTTGGCCAGCCCCAGGTCGGCCAGCAGCAGTCGCCTCTCGCCGTCCGGGGCGGTGTGCAGCAGCACGTTGGTCGGTTTGATGTCGCGGTGCACGATGCCCGCCTCGTGCAGCGCTGCGGCGCTCCGCGCGGCCTGCGCGGTCAGCACGAGCGCCTGGAGTACCGGCAGCGGGCCGGCCGCCAGCAGATCGGCCAGGGTGCCGCCGTCGGCGTACTGCATCACGAAGTACGGCCTGCCGTCCGGCAGTTCACCGATGTCGTAGACCTGGACGACCCGGCTGGAGCCGGCCCGGCGCAGCAGCCGGGCCTCGGACAGGAAGCGCTCCCGGACGTCGAGCCGGTGGGCCCAGTTCTCGGCGAGGACCTTCACCGCCACCAGGGCGTCCAGCTCGTCGTCGTGAGCGAGCCACACCGTGGCGAAGGCGCCGGTGCCCAGGGTTCGTTCGAGGCGGTAGCGGCCGATCCGCTCCAGGGAGTGCATACGACTATCATGCCTGCCCTGAGATCGACTTCGAGGGGGACCCTGACGTGCAGGATGGGGTGACGGCCGAAGACCTCGCCCGGCGTGCCGCGGCGGGCGACCGAGCGGCCCTGGACCGGCTGCTGACCGAGCTGCGGCCCGAGGTGGTGCGCCGCTGCGGGCGCTTCCTGCCCTGCCGGGAGGACGCCGAGGAGGCCGCCCAGGACGTGCTGCTCCAGGTGGCCCGGCACATCTCCGCCTTCGAGGGCCGCAGCCGCTTCAGCACCTGGCTCTACACGGTCGTCGCCAACTGCTGCCGGCAGAAGTACCGCGAGCTGAAGCGGCGGGCGGCCGAGCAGCCCGTGGTCATCGAGCCCGCCGAGCACATCGACCCGCGCACCACCAGCGTCATCGCGGGCTCCCGGATCGATCTGCTGGAAGCCCTGGACCGGCTGGAGCGCGAGCACCCGCACCTGGTCGCGCCCCTGGTCTACCGGGACATCTGCCAGCTGGAGTACGCCGAGGTCGCCGAGCGCGTCGGCATCCCCCTCGGCACGCTCAAGTCCCGGCTGCACGAGGCCCGCAAACTGGTACGGCCCTGGCTGCGGGGCTACTGAACCCCTGTTACCGGTTCCCGGTCACTGATCCGCTGTCACCGGTCCTCCTCCAGGAGCGACAGCTCCGCCCAGATCGTCTTGCCCTCCGTGGTGTGCCTGCTGCCCCAGCGCTGGGTGAGCTGGGCGACCAGCAGCAGCCCGCGGCCGCCCTCGTCGAAGGTCTTGGCGCGCCGGAGGTGCGGGGCGGTGTGGCTGGTGTCGGACACCTCGACGATCAGCGTGACAGGGTCGTGGATCAGCCGCAGCCGTATCGGGTGGGCGCCGTACCGGATGGCGTTGGTGACCAGCTCGCTCACCACCAGCTCCGTCGTGAAGCCGACCTCGCTCAGCGACCAGCGGTCCAGCTGGTCCAGGACCTGCTTGCGGATCGGTGCGACCAGCGCCGGATCGGCGGGGATGTCCCAGGTCGCCACCTGGGAGGACGCCAGTCCCCGGGTGCGGGCCAGCAGCAGCGCCACGTCGTCGGCGGTGCCGCCCGGCGGCAGCAGCGCGTGCAGGATCTGGTCGCAGGTCTCGTCCAGGGAGTCCGGGTAGGCCCGCAGCGCCTGGAACAGCTGCTGCCGGCCGGTGTCCCCGGCGCGCTCCCGGGACACCACCAGACCGTCCGTGTACAGGGCGAGGACGGTGCCCTCGGGCAGCCCGACCTCGGCCGACTCGAACGGCAGCCCGCCCAGGCCCAGCGGGGGACCGGCGGGCAGGTCCAGCTGGTGGGGCTCGCCGCCCGGCATCAGCACCACCGGCGGCGGATGCCCCGCACGGGCCATCGTGCAGCGCCGCGAGACCGGGTCGTACACGGCGTACAGGCAGGTGGCGCCGACCTCGCCGGGGCTGCCCTCGCCGCCGGACTCCTCCGACAGCCGGACCACCAGGTCGTCGAGATGGGTGAGCAGCTCGTCCGGGGCCAGGTCGATGTCGGCGAGGGTGCGCACGGCGGTGCGCAGCCGGCCCATGGTGGCCGAGGCCTGGATGCCGTGCCCGACGACGTCGCCGACGACCATCGCGACCCGCATCCCGGACAGCGGGATCACGTCGAACCAGTCGCCGCCCACCCCGGCGCGGGCCGCGGGCAGATAGCGGGAGGAGGCCTCCAGGGCGGCCGTGCGCGGGAGCGAGCGGGGCAGCAGGCTGCGCTGCAGCGCGAGGGCGGTCTCGCGCTCACGGGAGTAGCGGCGCGCGTTGTCGATGCAGACGGCGGCCCGGGCGGTGATCTCCTCGGCCAGCAGCATGTCGTCGTCGGTGAACGGCTCCGGACGCCGGTGCCGGGTGAGGACCGCCACCCCGAGGGTCAGCCCGCGGGCCTGGATCGGCACGGACATCGAGGAGTGGATGCCGAACTCCCGCACCCGCTCGCCGCGCACGCTGCTCCAGGTCAGCCACTGGGCCATGTCGCCCCCGGCCACCGTGGCCCGGATGGTGCGGCCGGCGGTCAGCGAGTCCGCCTGCGGGGAGAAGTCCGGGTACACCTCGATCTGCCCGGGCTTGGCGACCGCCTCCGGAATGCCCCGCAGGATCGACTGGTGGGCGACCCGGCGCAGGTTCACGGGGGCCGTGATGCGGGCCGGGGGCTCGCCGCCGTACTCCTGCGGGTCCAGCAGGTCGATGGTGACGAAGTCGGCGAGCGCGGGCACGCACACGTCCGCCAGCTCCTGCGCCGTACGGGTGACGTCGAGGGTGGATCCGATGCGCACGCTGGCCTCGTTCAGCAGCTGCAGCCGCTGCCGGGCCCGGTAGTTGTCGGTGACGTCGTGTGCCGCCAGACACACGCCCCGCACCCGGCCCTCGGCGTCCGTGACCGGCGCCAGCCGGGCCAGCCAGGCGTGCGCCCGGTCCTCGCCGCCGGTGCGCATGAAGGTCTGGATGTCCAGCGGCCGGCCGGTGGTGAGCACCTGGAGCATGTTCTGCTCCAGCTCCTCGCTCTGCTGTCTGCCGCCGATCTCCGCGATCCTGAGGCCCCGCACCCGCTCCTCGGGCAGGCCGATCACCTCGGCCATGGCCTCGTTCATCCGGCGCAGCCGCAGCGCGTCGTCGTACACGGCGACGGCGCACGGCGACTGGATCAGCCCGGCCCGGCCGAGCGGATCGTCGTCGGCGCCGGGGTCGCGGCCGGTCAGCGGGGTGACCACGAGCCAGTCGCCGCGATGCCCGTCGCCGGGTGGCCGGCGGTGGGCGAGCAGCCACACGGAGACCGTGCGGCCGTCCCGGTGGCGCAGACCGACGGTCCCCTCCCAGAGACCGCCGGACGGTACGACCAGGGAGTCTTCCCCGGCCAGCAGCAGGGTCGCGGGGCGGCCCACGACCTCGTCGGCCGGATGGCCGAGCAGACGCCGCGCGCCCTCGTTCCACTCCAGCAGCGTTCCGTCGTCGTCGATGACAGCCCGGGCCGTCGCCGCATCGTCGAACGGATAGACCCGGCTCATCGTCGCCGCTCCCAAGCGCACACTCACAGTGAACAGGTGGCACCACTTGCGTTCCAGCGTAGTGCGTCGCGCACTCCCGTGAACCCCGACCCCCGGAGACCGGGCCGATCCGTCGAACACGGTCAAGGGGGAAATCAGGCCGATGTGCCGACCGGGGCAGGTGCCGGGTGCCGCACCCTTGACGACCGTGTGTGGCAGACCGTCAGAATCTGTTTGTTCACGAGCAGTTGTGAGTACTTCTGGGCCCTGATGAGGGAGAGCCGCCATGACGGTCACGCGCAGATCGGTTCTGGTCGCAGCCACGGCAACGCCCGCGGCCGGAGCACTCCTGGGCGGCCCGGACGCCGCGGCCGCACCGGCTGCCGGGGCGTCCGGTGCCGCGCCGGGACGCCACACCGTCCCGCTGCGCGACGGCTGGCGCTTCGCGCTGGTCAACCCGGGCGGCATCACCGACCCGACCGGCGCCTACGCACAGGCCGCCGAACCGGGATACGACGACTCCGCCTGGCGCGAGGTGGCCGCACCGCACGACTGGAGCATCGAGCAGACCCCCACGACGGACCACGGCACCACGAGCGGCACCGGCTTCTTCCCGGGCGGCCTCGGCTGGTACCGGCTGGCCTTCACCCTGCCGCCCGCCCACGCCGGCAAGCGGATCTCGGTGGAGTTCGACGGCGTCTACATGGACTCGTACGTCTACTGCAACGGCACCGAGGCCGGCCGCCACCCCTACGGCTACACCGGCTTCGCCCTCGACCTCACCGACCTGGTGCACACCGACGGCAGCACCCCGAACGTCCTCGCGGTCCAGGTCCGGAACCAGCTGCCGAGCAGCCGGTGGTACTCGGGCAGCGGCATCTACCGTGAGGCCCGCCTGGTGATCACCGAGCCCGTGCACGTGGCCCGCTGGGGCACATACGTCACCACACCCGAGGTCAGCCCGGAACAGGCCGTGGTGCGGGTCGCCACCACCGTGCTCGACGAGTCCGGCACCGGCACCGACGTCCAGGTCCTGTCCCGGATCACCGGCCCCGACGGCCGCACGGTCGCCCGCACGTCCACCACGGTCGCCGTCTCCGAGCAGGCCACCGAGACCCACGAACTGACCGTCCCCGCACCCCTCCTGTGGGACTTCACGAGCCCGGACCACCGCTACACCCTGCACACCGAACTCCGCTCCGGCGGCCGCACCACCGACACGTACCGCACCCCCTTCGGCATCCGCAGCTACCGCTTCGACCCGGACGAGGGCTTCTCCCTCAACGGCACCCCCGCCAAGATCAAGGGCGTCGACCTGCACCACGACCAGGGCGCTCTCGGCGCGGCGATCAGCGTCGACGCGGTGCGCCGGCAGATGACGATCATGAAGTCGATGGGCGTCAACGCCTTCCGCACCTCGCACAACCCGCCCTCGCCGCAGATGATCCAGGTCTGCGAGGAGCTGGGCATCGTGCTGATGGTGGAGGCCTTCGACTGCTGGCAGACCGGCAAGACCAGGTACGACTACGGCCGGTTCTTCGACGAGTGGTGCGAGAAGGACGCCACGGAGATGGTGCTGGCCGCCCGCAACTCGCCCGCCGTCGTCCTGTGGTCCATCGGCAACGAGATCCCCGACTCCACCTCGACCGCCGGGCTCGCCATGGCCGACCGGATCATCGGCGCGATCAAGGCCGCCGACGGCACCCGCCCGGTCGTCATCGGCTCGAACAAGTACCACGGCGTGCCCGCCACCGGATCCGCGGCCGACCGGATGCTCGCCAAGCTCGACGGCCTGGGCCTGAACTACAACACGGCCAGGTCGGTCGACGCCCTGCACGCCAAGTACCCCCACCTGTTCCTCTTCGAGTCCGAGTCCTCCTCGGAGACCTCGACCCGGGGCTCGTACCAGGAGCCGGAGCACCTCAACACCGGCGAGAACCACACGCCGGGCAGGCGGGAGACCTCCTCCTACGACAACAACCTCGCCTCCTGGACGATGAGCGGCGAGTACGGGCACAAGAAGGACCGGGACCGGAAGTGGTTCGCGGGGCAGTTCCTGTGGTCGGGCATCGACTACATCGGCGAGCCGACCCCGTACGACGTCTTCCCGGTGAAGGCGTCCTTCTTCGGCGCCGTGGACACGGCCGGCTTCCCGAAGGACATGTACCACCTGTTCCGGAGCCAGTGGACGACCGAGCCGATGGTCCATCTGCTGCCGATGACCTGGAACCACCAGGAGGGTGAAACGGTCGAGGTCTGGGCGTACGCCAACGTCCCGTCCGTCGAGCTGTTCCTCGACGGGCAGTCCCTCGGGGTGCGGGAGTTCGACGTCAAGAAGACCACCGACGGCCGCGGTTACCTGGAGACCACCGAGGCCACCGGCGACGACAAGACCTTCACCGACGGCCCCTACCCGGGCAGTTACACCAGCCCCAACGGCAGCGCGGGCAAGCTGCACCTGACCTGGAAGGTGCCGTACCGGCCCGGTGAGCTGAAGGCGGTGGCCCGGCGGGACGGCAAGGTGGTCGCCACCGACGTGCTGCGCACCGCGGGCGCCCCGCACGCCGTGCGCCTGACCGCCGACCGCAAGTCCTTCGCCGCCGACGGCCGTTCACTGGCCTTCGTGACCGCCGACATCGTGGACGCGCACGGAGTGGTCGTGCCCGGCGCCGAGCACCTCATCGCCTTCGACGTGACCGGCGGCTCGCTGGCCGGCCTCGACAACGGCCGCGAGGAGAGCGCCGAGCGCTATCAGGCCAGTACCCGCACCGCGTTCCACGGCAAGGCCCTCGCCATCGTCCGCTCCGGTGGCGAGCCGGGCACCCTGAAGGTCACGGCGCGGGTGGACGGTCTGCGCAAGGGCACGGTGAGCGTGCGCACCACACCGGCCCGCGGCGCCGCCACCACCGATGCGCCCGCCTTCGAGCCCGACCATCCGGCCGCCCCCGACCATCCCTACGCGGACGCCAGTTACTCCGGGCGCCGGGACACCCTGCCCGCCGCGATGCTGGACGGCGACCCGGCCACCGGCTGGTCCAACGCCTTCGCCAAGTCGGCCACGGCCCTGCTGCCCGCCTTCAACGGGGCCCGCGCCGAGGACTGGGTGTCGGTCGACTTCGGGCGGGCCCGCACCGTCGACCGGGTGGCGGTCTCCTTCACGGTCGACGGCACCCACGCCCTGCCCGCCGAGGCCGAGGTGGCGGTGTGGGACGGGAGTGCCTATACGTCGGTGACGGGCGCCAGGGTGGACTGGGCCACCGCCTCGGACAGCCCGACGGTGATCACCTTCGACGCGGTCCGCGGATCACGCCTGCGCCTCACGCTCACCAGCGCGTACCCGGGCGAGGCCAGGGGAGCGGTGCGCATCAGCCGGCTCGACATCTAGGCCGGTCGAGGGCCCGGACGGGGACGACGTTCGCAGTCGGCCTCGTCCGGACCGTTGACGGAGTGTCATGCCTGGAACAAGCATGGTGGACATCCGCATCTGGGAGCGCTCCCATCGCAGGGGGCGCCACCCGCACCTCCCCCGAGGAGCCCAGACGTGAAACGACGCAGCATCGCCTTGCTGTCCCTGACCGCCGCCCTGACGGTGGCCCTCACCGCGCTGCCGGCCGCCCCGGCCGGGGCCGGGCAGAGCCTTGTACGGGAGGTGTACGAGCCCGACACCGGCCCCCGGGTCCGCGTCAACCAGGTGGCCTACCTGCCGGCCGGGCCGAAGAACGCCACCCTCGTCACCGACGCCACCGCCCCGCTGCCCTGGCGGCTGGAGAACGCCGACGGACGGACGGTCGCCCACGGCTGGACCGTACCCCGCGGCACCGACGTCTCCTCCGGACAGAACGTCCACTCGATCGACTTCGGTGCCTTCCGCGGTCGCGGCACGGGCTTCACGCTGGTCGCCGACGGGGAGGCGAGCCGCCCGTTCGGCATCGGGGCGAGCGCCTACGAGCGACTGAGCCTCGACTCGCTGAAGTACTACTACACCCAGCGCAGCGGCATCGCGATCCGCGACGACCTGCGGCCCGGCTACGGCCGCCCGGCCGGACATCTGAACACGGCCCCCAACCAGGGCGACGCGAACGTCCCCTGCGTGCCGGGCCTGTGCGACTACACACTGGACGTCACCGGCGGCTGGTACGACGCCGGCGACCACGGCAAGTACGTCGTCAACGGCGGCATCTCCACCTGGGAGCTGCTGAGCACCTACGAGCGTTCCCTGGTGGCCCGCACCGGACGGCCCGGGCGGCTCGGCGACGGGAGCCTGGCCCTCCCCGAGAGCGGCAACAAGGTGCCGGACGTCCTCGACGAGGCCCGCTGGGAGCTGGAGTTCCTGCTGAAGATGCAGGTCCCGGACGGTCGGCCGCTCGCCGGCATGGCGCACAGCAAGGTGCACGACGCCCAGTGGACCGGGCTGCCCCTGCTGCCCGGCGACGACCCGCAGAAGCGGGAGCTGCACGCCCCGACCACCCAGGCCACGCTCAACCTGGCGGCGACCGCCGCCCAGGCCGCCCGGCTGTACCGGCCCTACGACCCGGCGTTCGCGGCGCGGGCGCTCACGGCCGCCCGCAAGGCCTGGCGGGCCGCGCTCGCGCACCCGGAGACGTACCCCGACCCGAACGACGGCACCGGCGGCGGCGCCTACCCCGACGACAACGCCTCCGACGAGTTCTACTGGGCCGCGGTGGAGCTGTATCTGACCACCGGGGAGCGGGAGTTCGCGGGCTTCGTACGGAAGTCACCCGTCCACACCGCCGACATCTTCGGCCCGCTCGGCTTCGACTGGGGCCGCACGGCGGCGGCCGGCCGCCTCGACCTCGCCACCGTGCCCAACAAGCTGCCGGGCCGGGACCAGGTCCGCCGGTCGGTGATCAAGGGCGCCGACACCTACCTGGCGACGGCGGCGTCCCAGCCGTACGGCATGCCCTACGCACCCGACGGCAACCTCTACGACTGGGGGTCCAACGCCCAGGTCCTCAACAACGCGCACGTCATCGCCACCGCCTACGACCTGACGGGCGCGCCGAAGTACCGGGACGGCGCGCTGGAGAGCATGGACTACGTCCTCGGCCGCAACGCGCTGAACATCTCCTACGTCACCGGCTACGGCGAGGTCAGCTCCCATCGGCAGCACAGCCGTTGGTACGCCCGTGAACTCGACCCGAACCTGCCGGATCCGCCCCGGGGCACCCTCGCCGGAGGCGCCAACTCGAGCATCCAGGACCCGTACGCGCAGAGCAGGCTGCAGGGCTGCACGGGCCAGTTCTGCTACATCGACGACATCCAGTCCTGGTCCACCAACGAAACGGCCGTCAACTGGAACGCGGCGCTGGCCTGGATGGCCTCGTTCGTGGCGGACCAGGGGTAGGGGTGTCTCCTCCGGATCACCCGGTCACTTGCGGTATCCGAGGATGGTCATCATGCCGCTCTCCGAGTGGTACTGGTTGTGGCAGTGGAGCATCCAGAGGCCGGGGTTGTCGGCGTCGAAGTCGACGACCAGCTTGCGGTGGGGGAGCACGATCGAGGTGTCCTTGCGCGCGCCGGCGCCGTTCAGGCCGGTCAGGGCGAACGTGTGGCCGTGCAGGTGCAGCGGGTGCCACATGTCGGTGGCGTTGATGAGGGTGAGCCGCACCCGCTCACCGGTGCGGACCGGGTGGCGCTGGCGCTCGTCGTACTGCTCGTGGTCGAAGCCCCAGTCGTACTTCTCCATCGTGCCGGTGACCCTGATGCGCATCTCACGGTCGGGTTCGCGGTCCGCGAGGACCACGGATGCGGCCGGTACGAGACGGTGAGCCGGGACGACCTCCCCGTCGAGCTCGTCCGGGCGGACGCCGGCCGGGGGAACGGTTCTCCCCTTGTCGGTGCGCAGGACGGCGAGGGCCTGGCCCTTCTTGCCCTCGGCCAGCGCGACCAGGGGGAAGACGCCGTCCTTCGCGGTGACGAGAACGTCGTAGCGCTCGGCCATGCCGATGAGGAGGGCGTCCGTCGTCCTGTGCTCCACCGGATAGCCGTCGGTGTGTGTGACGGTCAGTTGGTGGCCCCCCAGCGCGACGCGGAAGGCGGTTTCGGAACCGGCGTTGATGATGCGCAGCCGGATGCGGTCACCGGGGCGGCAGCGGAACGTCGAGGGCTGGTTGGGCATGCGGCCGTTGGCGAGGTAGAGGGGGTAGTTCACGCTGCCGGCCTCGCCATGGAGCATCTGGCTGTGCGAGTTGTGCAACACGCGGGACGGGCCCGAGGACTTGTGCTGGGGCGAGGCGTGCGGGCTCGCCTGCTTGCCGGAACCGTGGCCGCTCTGTCCGGGGCCCATGGCCATGCTGCCCATCTTCATGCCCGCCGGCTTGAGCTGGGCGAGCACCCCGTCGGGGGTGGAGCCGTCCACGCCGTCGAGCCAGTCGTCCAGCATGACGATCCATTCCTTGTCGTACTTGAGGGGCTCCTTGGGGTCGTCGACGATGAGCGGGGCGTACAGACCGCGGTCGGGCTGGAGCCCGACGTGGGAGTGGAGGAAATAGGTGCCCGGATGGGCGACGGTGAACCGGTAGGTGAAGTCGTCTCCCGCAGCGATGGCCCGCTGGGTCAGGCTCGGAACGCCGTCCATGTCGCAGCGCATGCGCACGCCGTGGGAGTGGAGCGTGGTGGTCTCCGGCAGCCGGTTGGAGAGGGTGAGGCTGAGGACGTCGCCGGCGGTGAGGCGCACCAGCGGCCCGGGCAGCTGGTCGTGGTAGGTCCAGGTCCGTACGTGCCGCCCGCCCAGGTCCAGCGTCGTCTCGGTGGCGGTCATCTTCAGCATGCGCACCGGGCCGGAGCCGCGCTTGCGTTCGGCGGCTCGGACCTCCGGACCCGACGGGTCGACATATCCCTTGGGCCCCGGGGGGACGAAGTCCTCCTCGACGGCCGCCGCGCCCCGTCGTGGGCTGGAGCGGGGGTGGGAGCCGGAGTCGGTGCAGGCAGCCAGGAGTCCCGCGCCGGCGGCAGCGAACGGGGCTCGGAGCAGGGTACGCCGCGAAGGTGTGTGCATGAATGAAATAAGACACGTTTTGCGCTGATATGTGAGGGAACCTCGGCGGCGCGTCTGATGATGTCGGCTCTCGGAGGCGGTGGAGCCCGGCCGTCTCAGGCGGCGTCGTGGAACACCAGCCCCAGGGTGCGCCGGTGGCCGGACCGCACGGTGCTCACCCCGTGCCGCACCGCTCCGGCCGACCAGCCGCGGCGGGTGGGCACGGGCCGGTCGCGGGTCGTGAACACCAGGCCGTGCCCCTGTCGCAGGACCGTCGCGGTGCCCCGGGACTGGGCCCGCGGCCGCTGCTCGACCAGCAGGAACTCGCCGCCGGTGTAGTCGGTGCCGTACCTGTCCAGGGCGATGACGACCTGGAGCGGGAAGACCAGCTCGCCGAACACGTCCCGGTGCAGGGCGTTCCAGTCGCCCGGACCGTAGCGCAGCAGGATCTGCGCCGACCGGTCCTGGCCGGTGGCGCGGCAGCGCTCCAGCCACTCGGCCAGGGAGTCCGGCCAGGGTGCCGGACGGTCCAGACGGGCCGCCCAGTCCCGGGCGACGGGGAGCAGGCGCGGGTAGAGGGCGGCCCGCAGCGCGGCCACGGGGGCGGGCAGGTCGTGTGTGAAGTAGCGGTACTCGCCGGAGCCGAACCGGTGCCGGGCCAGATCGACGGTGGTGCGGAACAGCTCGGGCCTGTCGTACAGGGCCGCCAGGCCGGCGCATTCCTCGGGGGTCAGCAGTGGGCCAGTGGGTGCGCAGCCGTGCTCGTCCAACTCGGCCGCGAGCGCGGCCCAGTCGGTGCCGGCCGCGCGACGGCGGGCCTCGGCCGGGGTGAACTCCATGGGGCCGGTCTGCGGTGCCCGGCGCCGGGTCACCGGCGGAAGTCGGACATCGCGCTGCCGTCCGGTAGGTACCGCGGGAAAGGGTGTCTGACCTGGGTGTATTTACGGGTGAGTACCCGCGCGGTACCGTGAGGGGTATGCCAGCTCTCAACGTGGAGTTCAGCGAACGCGAACTAGAGGACCTGCGGCAGATCGCCAAGGAGCGGGGTACGTCGATGAAGGCCCTCGTACGCGAGGCGGCCGCCGCTGACATCGCCCGCCACCGGGCGCTGCAGGAGGGCGCGGAGGCCTTCCGGAGCTTCTTCACCGCCCATGCCGATGAGTTCGCGGCCGCGTTCCCCGACGACGAGGCCCCCGCCAAGGGCGAGGCCGCCTGAGTGATGCCCTCCGTCATCCATATCGACGTCCCGTGGCTGCTCCAGCGCCACGAGGAGGTCCTGCCCGACCAGCCCACGGTCGACGACTTCTCCGCGCTGGTCGCCGCCGTCGCCCGGCACCGCGTCGACCCGCCCCGGCTCGGGGTGGACTCCGACCCGGCCTGGCGGGCCGCTGCCCTGCTGCACACCCTCGCCATGCTCAAGCCGCTGCCCGCGGCCAACGCCCGCTTCGCCTGCGCGACCGCGGTGGCCTACATGTTCGTCAGCGGCGTCGGCATCGACCCGCCCTACGGCGCCCTGGTCGACCTCGCCCGCGACCTGATGTCCGGCAAGGCCGACGTGTACGGGGCGGCCGACCGGCTCCGTTCCTGGCAGATCTGATCCGGACAAGATCTGGCGCCGCCGCGGCCGCCGGGGGAAGCCGCCGGGGCCGCCGGCCGCGGGCGGGAGGAACGGGGCCGGCGGCCTGTTTCGCGCAGGAGAGCCTCCCCCAACTCTCGGCTTCGCTCGAGCCGGGGGGACCCCCACCCTACGCGGGGCCTTCGAAGAGGGCCGGAACCCCAGTCCACTACCGGGCCACGCACCCCGGGAGCGTGCGTGGTCGGCCGGTGTGTGCGCACCCTTCACACGGGGCGCACGGAAAACCGAAAGCCGACGCGGCGGACCTGCGGTCCGCGCCGAATTCTGACTTTCTTTCAAACCGGCCGATGTCGTACGTGCGCCTTGTTGCACGTGTGGAAGTTGTGCAAGGGTTGAAACGACCGTGCGGGGGGAAATCGCCGGAGTCCTTTCGGCAGTTGGGGAACCGGGCCGGTAGTGCCGCACCGGAGAATTCCCGCTCCCCGCGCGCACATCCCCGAGATGGGCGCCAACTCGCCATACGCACAAAGGAATCCGCTCAGTGACCCCCCACCCCCCTCGTCCTCCCTATCCGCCCCCAGGGGGCGATACCGGGGAGTCGGACGAGTCCCTCGCCGCGCCGCTGCGCGCCGGCTCCGACGCGGAGGCCTCACGGTCCGCCGCCCTCCTGATGGCCCGGCACTGGCAGCCGGTCCACGACTACGCGGTCATCTGCCTGGCCGCACCCGGGCCCCTCGCCCACATGGTCTGCGCCGCGGCCTTCCACCAGGTTCTCGACCGGCTCGCGCTCGGCGAACCCGCCGAGGCGATACGGCCGCGCCTGCTCGTGGCGGTCCGGGACACCGTCGTGAACTGGGCCGCCACGGACCGGATAGCCGCCGTACTGCCGGGCCTTCTGAAACCCGCCGGAGGCCGCGGTATGCGTACCGCGAAGTCCCTGATACCGGAAAACCGTGCGCTGTCCGAACGTTCTTTCCAAAGCCTTCCCCGGCTCGAACAGGCGTTGCTGTGGCACGCCGAGGTCGAGGCAGAGCCGATAAGCGTCCCCGCGGGACTGCTCGGCCTGGACTTCGACAGTGCGACGGCGGCACTCGAACAGGCCCGCGACACATTCCGGGAAGGCTGTGTCCGCGCGCACCGGGAACTCGCGCCGAGCACCGACTGCCGTCACTACAACCGTCTTCTCGACGTGCCGATCCGCCGGGGCGGCGCACTGCTGCCGGACGTCCAGCAGCATCTCGCCGCCTGCCCCTACTGCCGGCACGCCGCCGAGCAACTGGGTCAGATCGAGGCCGGACTCGGGGTGCTGCTCGCCGAGGCGGTCCTCGGCTGGGGCGCCCGCCGGTACCTGGAGTCGCGCCCCGGCCGCCGACGGCCCGGCCCCGCGCGCACCCGCGGCACGTCCCGGCGCTCCGGCGGCCGCAGACGCGGCGGCGGCAAACCCGGACTGCTCGGCCGGGTCGCGGTGCCCGGCGGGCGCCGGCGGGGCGGGGCGGATCCCGGGACGCCCGCCCGGACCCGCGGGCGCCGGGCGGCCGACGAAGGCTGGTCGTCCAGGACACTGCTCACCGGAGTCGGGGTCGCCTCGGCCGGGCTGCTCGCTACCGTCCTCGCGATCAGCGTGTGGCCGGACGGCGGCGACGCCACCGGCCCGGTCGCCTCGACGGGCGCCGCCCCCGGCACCGACGCCCAGTCCCCGCCCGCCTCGGCCACCGCACCCGGCACGGCGGGTCTGCCCACGGCCGGCCGGCCGGCCCGGCTGCACAACGCCGCCGCCGACCTGTGCCTGGACATCAAGGGCAAGCCCGCGGCCGGCGCGAGTGCCACGCTCGCCGTCTGCTCCTCCGCGCCCACGCAGCAGTGGACGTACGAGACCGACGGGCTGCTGCGCAGCGCGGCCGGCTCCGGCCTGTGCCTGGACTCGCACGCCGACGCGGGCGTCGTCATCCTGGGCACCTGTGCCGACGTGGGCGCGCGGCGCGGGAACGACGTGCGCTACGACCTCACCGTGCAGGGCGAGTTGCTGCCCCGCTGGGACGAGACCCTCGCCCTCGCCACGGCCGGCGAGACCGCGGGCGTTGACATCGTCGTCAAGGTCCGGGACCGCTCCGCAGGGCAGCGCTGGCTGACCGACGGGCCGTCGGCGAGTCCCGGCTCCCTGTCGATAGCCGGTACCCAGGGGCCGTCCGCACGGCCTGCGGAGCTGCCCGGGACGGGCACGTAGCAGCGATCGGCGTGTCCCGCCGCCGGCCGGCGGCGGGACACGAGCCCGTCAGCCGGCGGCCTCGACGAGGTCGTCCGTCGTGACGGTGGCCGGAGTGGAGTGCCCGGACAGGGCGAGCGTGAGGTCCAACTCCGCGAGCAGACAGCGGATGACGTGCTCCACGCCGGCCTGCCCCTCCAGACCGAGCCCGTACACGTACGGTCGCCCGAGCAGCACCGCCCGGGCGCCGAGGGCGAGGGCCTTGAACACGTCGTCGCCGGTGCGCACCCCGCTGTCGAACAGCACCGTCAGCCGGTCGCCGACCGCCTCCGCGATCCCGGGCAGCGCGTCGGCCGCCGCGACGGAGCCGGCCACCTGCCGGCCGCCGTGGTTGGAGACCACCACGCCGTCCATCCCGGTGTCCGCGGCGAGCCGGGCGTCGTCCGGGTGCAGGACACCCTTGAGGACGATCGGCCCGTCCCATTGCTCGCGCAGGAACGCCAGATCGGGCCAGGTGTGGCTCGCGTCCCCGAACAGCCCGAGGAAGTGCAGCACCGCCGCGTTCGGGTCCACGTGCACCGGCTTGTCGAGACCCGACCGGAAGGCCGGGTCGGTGAAGTAGTTGGCGGTGCCCACCCCGTGCAGGAACGGCAGATACGCCTGGTCCAGATCGCGCGGCCGCCACGCCAGCAGCGGGGTGTCCAGGGTGACGACCAGCACCGAGAATCCGGACGCCTTCGCCCGGGCGAGGAAGCTCCGGGTCACCTCGCGGTCCTTGCCCCAGTACAGCTGGAACCACCGCTCGGCGTCCCCCATCGCCTCCGCCACCTGCTCCATCGGCGTACTCGACGCCGACGACAGGATGTACGGCACCCCCTGCGCGGCGGCGGCCCTGGCGGCCGCGGACTCGGCGTCCGGATGCATGATCGACAGCACGCCCACCGGGGCCAGGGCCAGCGGCGCCGACAGGGCGCGGCCCAGCACCCGCACCGACAGGTCGCGCTCCTGTACGTCCCTGAGCATGCGCGGCACGATCCGGCGCCGGTCCAGGGCCGCCCGGTTGGCGCGTGCCGTGCTGCCGTCGCCCGCGCTGCCCGCCACATAGCCCACCGGGCCGGGACCGAGCCGGTGTGCGGCCAGCTCCTCCAGCCGGGTCAGGTCCGTGGGCAGCCGGGGCACGGCCCCTGACATCCCGTTCAGATAGATCTCGTACTGGAAGTCCGCCCAGTGCTTCGCCATCCGGCCGTCCGCCTCTCGTCGCTGAGTACGCGCTGCGGCCCGACGATACTGGCGAGTAGGCGCACGTCGGCAGGGGGCCTTCGGGCGCGGCCGGCCGCCTCGCCGAGGATTCCGGCCCGGCGACCGGCGACGGCCCGTGAGCCGCTCAGCCGACCCGGGCGACCGCCCGGACCGGAGCCCCGTCCGACCCGGGCAGCCGCAGCGGGAAGAGGAACACCTCCACCGCCTCCGCGCCCACCAGCCGCTCCAGCCCGGTGAGGTTCTCGGCGATCACCCCGCCGGCGCCGCACAGCACGCGATGGGCGGGCAGCCCGAAGTCGGCCTCCGGATCACCCGGTTGGGGCGTGGGGTCGACGCTGAGCGCGTCGACGGCCACCGTGCGCGCGCCCGCCGCCACGACGGCCCGGGCCGCCCCTGGGGTCAGCCAGGGGTGGGCGAGGTACGCGTCCGTGCCCCAGTGCGCCGACCAGCCGGTGACGAGGAGCAGCAGCGCGCCCGGCGTATCCGCGAGGGCGTCGAGAGCGGGGGCCAGCAGGGCCGGTGTGATCGGCGCCCGGGCGGGCAGCCCCCGGACGTCGGCCACGACCGCGGGCCCGGCGAACCGGTCCAGCGGCAGCTCGTCCAGCCGGGGCCAGGCGTCGTCGACGTGGTACGGCGCGTCGACGTGGGTGCCGGACTGCGAACCCAGGTGCAGGGACAGGACGTTGACGCCGTCGGCCGGGGCCCGCAGGGCGGGGGAGACCGTGACCTCCGGGTCACCGGGATACACGGGCATCCCGGTGACCACGGGCACCGACAGGTCGAACCACCCGGTCATCGGCCGCCCTCGGCCGCGAGTGCGGTCGGCACCTCGTCCGCCGGAGCACCCGGACCGGTGATCGGCGGCACCGGGGCCTCGACGGTACGGGCCAGGCGCGCACCCTCGGGCCCGTACGCCGCCCGGGGTTCGGGGAACAGCCGCAGCAGCGCCAGGAACAGCACGGCGGCGACCGCGAGCGACAGCGGCAGGCTGATGTCGAGGCCGTTCGCCAGGTCGCCCAGCGGTCCGACGAACTGGCCCGGGATGTCGGTGAACAGCACGCCGATCACGGCGGCCACCCACCAGGCCGTCATGCCGCGCCAGTTCCAGCCGTGCGCGAACCAGTAACGGCCGCCGCGCTGACGGCGGTTGAAGACCTGCAGGGCGTCCGGGTCGTACCAGCCGCGGCGGGTGTAGAAGCCGAGCATCATCACGACCATCCACGGTGTGGTGCACGTGATGATCATCGTGGCGAACGTCGAGATCGACTGCACGAGGTCCAGGCCGAACCGGCCGATGAAGATGAACGCGATGGACAGCACGCCGACCAGCAGCGTCGCCCGGACACGGGACAGCTTCGGGAACACCGACGAGAAGTCCAGGCCGGTGCCGTACAGCGAGGTGGTGCCCGTCGACATGCCGCCGATCAGGGCGAGCAGGCACACCGGCAGGAAGAACCAGCTCGGCGAGATCGCCAGCAGCCCGCCCACGAAGTCGGGCGCGGCCGGGTCGACGTACTTCGGCGCCTTCGTCGCGATGATGCTCGCGGTCGCCAGACCGAAGACGAACGGCAGCAGCGTCGCGATCTGCGAGAGGAACGCCGCACCGACCACCTTGCGGCGTGGGGTTCCCGCCGGGATGTAGCGCGACCAGTCGCCGAGGAACGCCCCGAACGACACCGGGTTGGACAGCACGATCAGGGCCGCACCTATGAACGACGGCCAGAACAGCGACTTGGTCGCCGCGTCCGCCGAGGCCGTGAAGACACCGGCGTACGACGCGTCGAAGTCACCGGCGAAGGCGATCGCGCCGAGCAGGAACAGCACGGTCGCCGAGGTCACGGCGATCTTGTTCACGAACAGCATGAACCGGAAGCCGTAGACGCACACCGCGAGGACCAGCCCGGCGAACAGCGCGTACGCGACGACGTACGACAGGGTGCTGCGCTCCAGGCCGAACAGCCGGTACGCGCCGCCGACCAGGGCGTCGCCGGAACTCCACACCGAGATGGAGAAGAACGCGACGGCCGTCAGCAGTGACAGGAACGAGCCCACCACACGGCCGTGCACACCCAGGTGCGCGGACGATGCTACGGCGTTGTTCGTGCCGTTGACCGGGCCGAACACGGCCATCGGGCACAGGATCAGCGCGCCCACGACCACACCCAGGAGGGTGGCCGCGAGCCCCTGCCAGAAGGAGAGCCCGAACAGGATCGGGAACGCGCCGAGGACGCAGGTGGAGAAGGTGTTGGCGCCGCCGAAGGCGACCCGGAACAGGTCGAGCGGGGTCGCGGTGCGGTCCGCGTCCGGGATGCGCTCGACGCCGTAGGGCTCGACCTCGGTCAGGGACGGCGGCGGCGCGGTGGGGGAGTCGGGGGACTGAGGGGTCAAGGCGGGCTCCAGCGAGTATGCGGCGATGGAGCGCTTCGTGGCGCGGCGGTGGTGGACGACCGTCGCAGCCGCGGGGGTGTGCGACGCGGGCGGGAGGACGTCCCGGAGGGGTCTGCCGACCGTACGGCGCCGGAGAAGACCCCTGCCAGAGGACGTTTCATCCATCTTCGCCGTCGCCGGTGGAGGAATCGACCACCTCCTCGCCGTCCGGTCCCTGCGCCCTGACCCGCTGGACGTGTTCCAGGGACTCGCGCAACTCGGTCAGCCAGTCGTCGGTGTGACGCTGCACCAGACGCACGCACCAGGCGAGGGCGTCACTGCGGCTGCGTGCCACGCCCCCGGCGATCAGGGTGTCCAGGACCTGCCGCTCGGGCTGCCGCAGCCGGGTCATCACCGGCGCGGCCACATGCGTGAACAGGGCGCGCTCCGCACCGCACACCACGCCCCAGGACACCTTCCGGCGGAACAGGTGCTCGGCCTCGCGGGCCACCTCGATCCGCGCGTCGCGGGTCCGCTCCCGGAACTCCTGGATCCGCGCCCGTACGGCGGCCTCCCGCTCGGCGTCCGAGGCGCCCTCGGCGAGCCGGGGCTCCGGGATGCGGCCGATCACGGTGATCTCCTCGCGGTCGGGGGTGACCTCGACCAGTTCCTCGAAGAGATCGTCGGGCAGGCGGCCGGCGAACCAGCCGCGCAGCTTCTCTCTCTGCTCTGTCGTAATCATGTAATCACAATTACTCCGACAGGTTCATGAACACAAGGCGTCACGAAGGGGTTCGCCGAGGGCAGAGTCGGAATGTTTCAGGCCTATTAACTAGGCGGTGGTTTTCAGCCATTCGACCGCCACCCACGATCAAGAACCGCTCAGTCATGGGGTCGACGTGTTCGATTTCCGTAACTTCACGCCACTGTTTCAACACGCAAGGTTACTGAAAGATGTGGGTTCGATGTGTGTTTCGTCGACGGACTCGGCAGAGTGTCGCTCGCCGCTCCGGCACCGACCGGGCTGGAGCGCGACCCGTCTATTCGAGCGGAAGGATGCACACAATGCGGAACACCGCGCGCTGGGCAGCGACTCTCGGCCTCACGGCCGCCGCCGTCTGCGGACCCCTGACCGGGGCCGCCGGCGCTGCACCGGCTGCCGGCCCGTCGTCGCTCTACGCCCCCTCTGCGCTGGTCCTCACCACCGGCCACGGCGACAACGCGGCGACGGCCACTCCGGAGCGCGCCGTCACCCTGAACTGCGCCCCGACAGCCTCGGGCACCCACCCTGCCGCGGCCTCGGCCTGCGCCGAACTGCGCGGCATCGGCGGCGACTTCTCGGCCCTGCAGACCCGGGACGACGTCTGGTGCACCAAGCTGTACGACCCCGTGGTCGTCACCGTCCAGGGCGTCTGGCAGGGCAAGCGCGTCTCCTACGAGCGCAGCTTCGGCAACACCTGCATGAAGGATGCGCTGAACAGCAGCGTCTTCGCCTTCTAGAGACCGGGATCGCACGGTCCTCGCATCGCCGGATCAGGCTCGCAACTGGGGAGTGCGGCCCCTGGAGCGGGGAACCCGCGATCTCGCACCGGGACCGACGGGCGGAGTGGGGCCGCCCGCCGGCTTCCGGGCACCAAGCCGCTCCCTGGGCACGGCCTGTGGGGGGTCGTCCCGGGGAGCGGCGAAAAACAACTGGTTTCAACAGGTGTCCACACCACTTATTGGTGACTCGTGTCGTACACGGGGTGACGACGCCAACACCCGCCCGTGCACGGACAGTTGCCGTGCCGGGCGGCGACGCGTTCTCAGGCTCCCCGCCACGGCGTGCGCCGCGGCCACCAGGCCGGCACCGCCCGCCGGTAGCGCTCGTACTCCGCGCCGAACCGGCGCACCAGCCCCGGCTCCTCGTCCCAGCGGACGAACGCCCAGGTGAGTACCCAGGCTCCGGCCGCGTACCCGAACAGCACCGGCCGGGCGAGCAGCAGGCCCTGGCCGCAGAGCACGGCGACGACCGCGAGGTAGATCGGATTGCGGACGTACCGGTACGGCCCGCTCACCACGAGCCGCGCAGGCGGTGCGACGGGTGCCGGGGTGCCGAGCCCTTCCAGGGCGAACCGCGTGAAGGCTTCCAGGATCACGGCGGTGCCGGCCGCCAGGGGAACGAGGCCGAGCAGCCGCAGCGGCAGCCACCAGTCACCGGCCTGCCAGCCGTCGGTCAGCCACCACGGGACCAGCACGGCCGCGCTGCCGGAGACCACGACGAGGAACAGGGCGCTGCCCAGCGCCGCCGACGCCTTGCGCATACCTCCACCATGACAGCGCAGAGGGGCCGCCGTCTCCCTGCTGACGGCGGCCCCTCGGACCAGGAACCCGGTCCTACATGTGGACGACGGGCGCGGCCCCGGCGTCCTGCTTCGGCACCCCGCGCCGGTAGAGCAGGAACGCGATGACGGTGCCCGCGGCGAAGAGGCCCGCCGACCACCAGAAGGCGGTGGTGTAGCTCTCGATCGTCGCCTGCGCCTGCACCAGCTTGCTCGCGGGGTTGTGGCCCGACAGGTAGTCGGTGGCGGCGCTCGAAGCGAGGGTGCTCAGCAGGGCCGTACCGATGGAACCGCCCACCTGCTGCATGGCGTTGACGGTCGCCGAGGCGACACCCGCGTCCTCGGCCGCCACCCCGCCGGTGGCCAGCTGCATGGCCGGCGGCATGACCAGGCCGAGGCCCACGCCGATCACGATCAGCTGCGGCAGCACCGCACTGACGTAGTGGGAGCCGAGCCCGATACCGGTGAGCCAGGCCATGCCGGCCGTGGCGATCGCGAAGCCCAGCGGGATGACCGCCTTCGGGCCGATCCGGGGCATCAGGACCGTGGTGCCGACCTGCGCGGTCACCATCAGCGCGCCGACCATCGGCAGGAACGCCACGCCGGTCCTGGTGGGGCTGAAGCCGAGGTTGAGCTGCAGGTAGTAGGTCAGGAAGAGGAAGACGCCGAACATGCCCGCGCCGGTGATCAGCACCGCGACGAACGAGGCGCCCCGGTCACGGTCGAGCAGGATGCGCAGCGGCAGCAGCGGGTGCGCGGCCCGGGTCTGCCACCAGGCGAAGGCCGCCAGCAGGAGTCCGCCCGCGATCAGGAAGCCCCAGGTCAGCGGCGAACCCCAGTCGTGGGTCTCGGCGTTGGAGAAGCCGTACACCAGGGAGAACAGACCGGCGGCGACCAGGACCGTGCCCGGCACGTCCAGCTTGGCGTTCGCCGCGTCGCGGTGGTTGCCGAGCAGCACCCAGCCGCCGACGAAGGCGACGACCGCGATGGCCACGTTCACGTACAGGGTCCAGCGCCAGTCCAGCGCGTCGGTCAGCACACCGCCGAGCAGCAGGCCGACCGCGCCGCCGGCACCGGCGATGGCGCCGTACACGCTGAACGCGCGGGCCCGTTCCCTGGCGTCGGTGAAGGTCGTGTTGAGCAGGGACAGCGCGGCCGGAGCGAGCAGCGCACCGAAGGCGCCCTGCAGGGCGCGGGCGGCGACCAGCATGGTGAAGCCGTTCGCGGCACCGCCGAGCGCGGAGGCCGCGGCGAAGCCGACGACGCCGACGAGGAAGGCGGGCTTGCGGCCGAACAGGTCGGCGATCCGCCCGCCGAGCAGCAGGAGCGAGGCGAAGGCCAGCGCGTAGGCGGTCACGATCCACTGCCGGCTGTCGTCGGAGAAGCCGAGGTCGGCCTGGGCGGACGGCAGCGCGATGTTCACGATCGTGGCGTCGAGGACCACCATCAGCTGGGCGACGGCGGTGATCGCGAGGATCCACCACCGCCTGCCCGAGGGCTCGGCGTGGGCCTTCGCGAGGGCCCCTGTGCGGGGGCCGTCGGTCAGGGTGTTCTGGGGCATGGGGAACCACTCCAGGGAAGTCGTTCGAGGAGTTCGAGGGAGGCGCGACCACGGCATAAACGAAACCGTTTCGTACACATGGACCCTAGAGGAGTTGCAGCGAAACGGCAACGTTTCGTTTTCCGGGGTGGTCGGACCTGGTCCCCTGGGGCGTTGGTGTCCGCTACGGTGGCGCCGTCGGCATGGGGGCTCTGAGTCGAGAATCGGTTACAGGTGGTAAACATTTCTTCTGGTCCCGTCGCGGTGATCCTGACCGCGCTGAAGGTCGAGTACGACGCGGTGAAGGGTCGGCTCGAGGACCTCACCCGGGACATCGAGGGCGGCACGATCTTCGAGCGGGGCCGGCTCCCCGGCACTGCGTGGACCGTCGTCCTGGCCCAGACCGGCGCCGGTAACGACAACGCGGCCGTGGTCGCCAAACACGCCCACGACCTCTACCGGCCGAGGGTGCTGTTCTTCGTCGGTGTCGCCGGCGGGCTGAAGGACAGTGTGCGGATCGGCGACGTGGTCATCGGCGAGCGCATCTACGACTACCGCGAGAAGCAGAGCTCCGACGGCGGCCACTACCGGCCCCGCGAATGGGAGGCGCCGTGGTGGCTCCTCCAGCACGTCCAGCGGATCACCTTCGGGCCCGAGCTCGCCGGCCGGGTGCGGGTCGCGCCGATCGCCTCCGGCAACGTCGTGCTCGACCGGGAGAAATCCGAGCTGGGCGACCTGCTGCGCGGGAACTACGACGACGCCGTCGCGATCGAGATGGAGAGCGCCGGCGTGTGCCGGGCCGCCCAGATCGTCGGCGCACTCGACACGTTGACGATCCGCGGGATCAGCGACAAGGCCGACGGGGGCAAGAGCCGGGCGGACGCGGGCGGTTCCCAGGAGATCGCGGCGTGGTGCGCGGCCGCGGTGGCCGTGCGGATCCTCGCTTCGCTGCCGCCTGAGAAGGAGACTCCGACTCTCCCTGATGGAGTGCGTATTGGCGGTGCCTCCGGGGCGGGTTCGGCGTCCCAGGAGGGCTTGGTCGCGTCGGCGGCCGGGGCCGACGAGTCCGGGCAGCCGGAGAAGGGGGAGCCGCTCACCGTGCCCCCGCCTCGCCGCCGTCCGACGCTACTGTCGCGCACCGGGTTAGGCGCGAGGGTCAGGCCCTCCAGGCGTACCCGTGCCACCCTCATAACCGTTGGCGTGGTGGCCGTGGTCGGAGTGCTCGTCGCCGTCCTGCTCAAGGGCGGCACGCCCGATTCCAGCACTTCGGACAAGAACTCGGCGCTGGAGTCCTGCTCGGTGTCTCAGGCCCACGTCAAGCTTCACGTCGCCGCGTCCATCGACCTCTCGAAGTCCCTGGGCGACGCCGCCCGTGACTACGGGGCACGCCAAAGCCCCGACGGCACCTGTGTGAAGGTCGAGGTGTCGTCGGTCAACTCCGGTACCGCCATGCGCGCCCTGCAGCGAGGCTGGCCCGAGGAGGACGGGCCGCGCCCCGACGTGTGGTCGCCCGCCGGCAGCGAGT
This sequence comes from Streptomyces sp. NPDC101165, assembly GCF_044768135.1. Classification (NCBI taxonomy): domain Bacteria; kingdom Bacillati; phylum Actinomycetota; class Actinomycetes; order Kitasatosporales; family Streptomycetaceae; genus Streptomyces; species Streptomyces sp. NPDC101165. The sequence goes on from NZ_JBIWPG010000003.1 coordinate 205,843, forward strand.
GGGTCGACCTGGCCCGGACGACAGGTGAAGGGCGGCGGCTCCTGCCGGAGAGCGAGCCGCGGTCCATCGTGACCAGCCCGCTGACCATCGCGATGCCCAAGCCGATGGCGGAGACCATGGGCTGGCCGGAGACCACCATCGGCTGGAGCGACCTGGCGAAGTGGGCCGAGGACCCCACGCACTTCTGGAAGGAGCACGGAAACCAGCAGTGGGGCGCCCTCAAGCTCGGGAAGACGAACCCCGACTACTCCACGTCCGGACTGAACGCCACCATCGGCGCGTTCTACGCGAAGACGGGCACCACCGGCGAGCTGTCCCTCCGCGACGTCGACTCGTCCGCCAACCAGGCCTTCGTCCGGAACATCGAGAAGTCCGTCGTCCACTACGGCGACACCACCCTGACCTTCCTGGCCAATCTGCGTGCCGCCGACGACAGGGGCGGCCGCGAGGAAGTGCTCAAGTACATCTCTGCCGTGACGGTCGAGGAGAGCGCGGTCGTCGCCTACAACAAGGGGTATCCCTGTGGGGCCTACAGCTACACGCGCGGCTGCGAACAACGGGGCAAGCCGAAGACGCCCCTCGTCTCCTTCTATCCGAAGGACAGCGACCCGGCCAGCGACCACCCCTACGTCCAGCTGGGGGGCATGAGCAAGGCGAAGCAGAAGGTGTCGGACGACTTCCTGGCCTACCTGCACAGCACCGACGCGTACCGGAAGTACTTCGCGCCGTACGGCTACCGGACCTATGAGGGCAAAGTCCTCCCGCACACGGGGATCGACCAGGACCACGGCGCCCTCGACGACCCGCAGATCAAGGGCTACGACGCGCCCGACGGCAAGGTGCTCGACCGGTTGCAGCAGGTGTGGGCGACGCTGCGCCGCAGAGCCAACGTGCTCGTGGTCATCGACACCTCCAAGTCGATGGACGACAAGGTGCCGGGCACCGGCCGGACCAAGATGGAGCTGCTGCAGAAAGCCGAACATCCCCTGTTCGACGGCTTCGCCGCCACCGACCGCGTAGGGCTGTGGGAGTTCTCGAACGCGGCCAATCTGGGCGGCAAGCAGCACTACCTTCCCCTGGTGGACATCGGTCCGATGGGGGAGAAGCTGACGGACCACCACGGCCTGACCCGCCGCAGCGAACTCAACGACGAGGTGAGCGGCCTTGTCCCCAACGGCGCGACCGGCCTGTACGGCACGGTCGACGCGGCGGTGGACACCATGCGCAAGGACTATGACCCGGCGGCCATCAACGCCATCGTGCTGCTCACCGACGGCCGCAACGAGGGCGTGCCGCCCACGCCGACCCTCAAGGACGTGCTCGCCAGGATCGGCACCCCGGACAAGCGGGTCCGCGTGTTCACCGTGGCCTACGGGTCGAAGGCCGACCAGCAGGACGTGAACGGCAGGACCGTGCTGGAGGAGATCGCCGCCGCCACCGGGGCGCACGCCTACGACGCCAAGGACCCGAAGATCCTCAATGAGGTGCTGACCAGCGTGATATCCAACTTCTGAGGGCCCCGCTCCCGGGGCCCCACCATGCATTCCTTGACGGGAATATAACCGCAGAGGCATATTGGTCCCATGTCCGACGCCGCGCTCTGGACCGCTCTCGCCGACCCCCACCGGCGGGCCATCGTCGCTCTGCTCCTGGAGCGGCCCCGGCCCGTCGGGGAGATCGTGGAGGCATGCGGACTGAGCCAGCCGAGCACCTCCAAACATCTGAAGGTGCTGCGCGAGGCGGGTCTGGTGCGGGTCAGGCAGGACGCGCAGCGCCGCGTCTACGCCCTCGACCCGGCCCCGATCGCCGCCCTCGACGCCTGGCTCGCCCCGTACCGCAGGCTGTGGAACACCAGCCTCGACGCGCTGGGCCGCCGCCTCGACGAGACGTCGGACGACACCTGACACCCCCCCTCGCGAAGGACCGAAGCACCATGTCCGTCGACCTCACCGGCACCTATCTGACCCTCGACGACGGCCGCCCCGCGGTCCGCTTCAGCCGCACCTACGACCATCCCGTCGACCGCGTCTGGTACTTCGTGACCGACCCGGACGAACTCGCCCAGTGGTTCCCCTCCCGCGCCGAGATGGACCTGCGCCCCGGCGGAACCATCCGGTTCAGCGGCGACCCCAACATGCCGGAGTCCACCGGCAAGGTGCTCGCCGTCGACCCGCCCCGCCGCCTCTCCTTCGAGTGGGGCGGCGACGAACTCCACTTCGACCTGGCGGAGGCCGGCGAAGGACGCACCCGGTTCACCCTCACCAACGTCCTCGTCGCCGAGAACACCGCCGCCCGCAACGGCGCCGGCTGGGAGGTCTGCCTCGCCGCTCTCGACGCCAAGGCCCGCGGCGAGCGCTTCGCGGGGCCCCATGCAGGGGCGAGCGCGCCCTGGAAGGAGTTCTACGACGGCTACGTCGGAGCCGGTGTGCCCTCGGGTGCGCCGGTGCCGGGCCTGGACTGACTCGCAGATCTGGACCGGCCCTCAGGCGAACACCCGGGTGAGCGCCGCGGAGAGCGACCCGGGGTCGGCCGGGGACACCCGCGCGCCGAGATACCCGTCCGGGCGTACGAGGAACGCCCCGCTCCCGCCGGCCCCGTACCGCTCACGGAACTCACCGCGGCCGTCGCGCAGCACCGGCAGGGGCAGCGGACCGGCGTCCACGCCTACCGGCAGCACGCAGTAGCAGGTCAGCTGGTCATGCGCGAGACCGCGAGCCGTGTCGGCCAGTTGCTCGAAGCCCTTGGTCCCGTCGGCGGAGTCCGCGTGGAGCAGCAGGACGTGGTCGCGCTCGCGCAGCACGTCGTACAGGCGCAGCGGGAAGGTCGCGAGCGGGTCCAGCAGGCCGCCGCAGTCCGGCGGGGGGGGGGCCCCCCCCCCCCCGGGGGGGGGGGGGGGGCCCCGCCGCGCCGCCCCCCCCGCCAGCGGCGGGGGGGGGAACACCCAATAAGCACC